>CAYMWJ010000011.1:0-45125 GCA_964394235.1 uncultured Sedimenticola sp.
GTTCGCGACGAGGACGTCGCTCCTACCCTGTAGGAGGCCCGTCCCCGGGCCGAACCGGCTCATGCGCTACTTCTTGAACGCTTCCCAGTGCTCGTCGAGCCAGATCACCTTGTCAGCATAGGATTGCAGGTCGGGAGACAGGCTTTCCGGGAATCCTGAAATCCAGATCTCCTTGTGGAGTTCTTCCTTGGCAAAGGCGATGGCATCTTCAAAATCGCCGTCGCCAGCGGACAGAATCAATCGGGAATACTGGTCCTGCGCCGCCAGCTTCACGATCAAGGTGGCAATCCCCACGTCCACGCCCTTTTGCATCGGGCGATCGAACGAGTAGTTGCAGTTGGGACATTGGTGATGTACGTCCTTCAGCTTGTACAGCTTCACCCGCATTTTGGGACCCCTGGGCGGAGCCGTCTTCAGCCACGAGTGAAACGAGTCCTGTGCGTCGGTCGGCGGATAGGAGGTTGAATTGAGGTAGAACGATTCAGCGAAGGTTCCCCCGCTTTCCCTTTCCAGCAATTCCTTCAGCTTCAGATAATCGAATTTTCCCGGACAGGCTTTTATCAGATAACCGGCATCGGCGATCCAGATTAGTCTACTCATTCTATCCCCTTAGGTTGTCAGGTGCCGTGCGATCAGGCCGCGCTGGGCCGGGAGGGCTTGTTCTTGGCGCGAGCACTGATCGACGTGTGCGTTTGCAACGAGGGGCGCAGGATAAGCGACATGGCCGCGACCATCCACACCGATGTCCGAATCACCTGGTACTGGATATTTCATCGGCATCCCGAGAGCCAGCGGAATTCGTAGCCGTCGGTTTGCCCCCTCCCAGCCTCCCCCGCAAGCGGGGGAGGAGCTGGCCTGGCAGTGTCCGCAAGCGGGGGAGGAGTTGGTCTGGCAGTGTCCGCAAGCGGGGGGGAAGCCGATTCGGGTGTCCTGCAGGCGGAGATGGCTCGGTTCGAAGCTTCCTGGAGCCCCTCGCGTCCTTTGCGCCCTTCGCGGTTCACCCCTTGTATGAGGCAAGGGGAGGGCCGCGGTCCCGGGAGCCTCAGATCGCCCGTGGTGCGCCCTTGGCGTCACGGGCATCGGCGATGGTCTGCATGCTCCTCGCTGCGCTCACGCAGCCCAGCGGGATGACCAGCAGGGTGAGCATGGTGGAGACGAAGACGCCGAACATCAGCGAGATGGCCATGCCCTGGAAGATGGGGTCGAACAGGATCACGCTGGCACCGCCGATCAGTGCGAAGGCGGTGATCATGATCGGCCGGGTGCGTGCCTTGCACGACAGGATCACCGCCTCGCGCACGTCGCGTCCGCAACGGATCTCTTCCACCGCGAAGTCCACCAGCAGGATGGAGTTGCGCACGATGATGCCGGCCAGGGCGATGAAACCGATCATCGAGGTGGCGGTGAAGTAGGCGTTGGTGCCGGTGATCTGGGTGATCACCCAGTGCCCCGGCACGATGCCCAGCAGGGTCAGCGGGATGGGGGCCATGATGATGGCCGGCACGGTGAAGTTGCCGAACATGCCCACCACCAGCATGTAGATCAGCACCAGGGCCACGCCGAAGGCCGCGCCCATGTCGCGGAAGGTCTCGTAGGTGACGGTCCATTCGCCGGCCCACTCGAAGCCCGACAGGCCGTTGGCCGGCGGCGGGCCGGTCATGGTGCCGGAGAGCGTCTGTCCGTCGGGGGTGACATAGTCCTGTAGCGCCTCGTCGATCTTCATCATGGGATAGATGGGCGCGCCCAGGCGACCGACCGCGTCGCCGACCACGTATTCCACCGGCCGCAGATCCTTGTGATAGATGGTCGGGTCCTCGGTGATGCGTTCCCAGTGGCCCAGTTCGGCCAGCGGGATGGTCACCCCGCCCGGTGCGGCGATCGGCAGGTCACCCAGGGCCTGTGGGTTGGCACGCAAGGCCAACGGGGCCTGGAGGGTGATCCAGGTGGGCTCCAGGGCGTTGTCGGTGCGCCGGTCGGTGATCTTGTACTCGCCCATTACCATGGCCAGGTTCTCGACGATGCTGGCGGTGGTCACGCCCTTGGTCGAGGCCTTCTGGGCGTTGATGACGAAGCGCCAGGAGGTGTAGGGCGCGGTCATGTAGTTGTCCACGTCGGCCATGCCCTCGGTCTGCTCGAAGACTTCGGTCATGTGGCGTGCGACCTCGCGTCGGGTGTCGGCATCCGGGCCGTAGATCTCGGCCACCACCGATTGCAGTACCGGTGGCCCGGGCGGCATCTCGGCCACGGTGATGTGGGCGTTGTAGGCATCGGCGATAGGCTTGAGCAGGGCACGCGCGCGTTCGGCCAGTTCGTGGCTGGAGGCGCTGCGCGCGTGCTTGTCCACCAGTTGTACCTGGATCTCCGCCTGCCAGGGCTGCTCACGCAGGTAGTAGTGACGCACCATGCCGTTGAAGTCGAAGGGGCGTGCGGTACCGGCATAGGTCTGCAGGGCGGTCACTTCGTCGATGCCGCGCAACGCCTCGGCCATCTCGCGCGCCACGTTGGCGGTCACCGGCAGGGCAGTGCCTTCCGGCAGGTCGATGACCACGGCGAATTCGGGCTTGTTGTCATACGGCAGCATCTTCACCGTGACCGCGGTGGTGTAGAACAGGGTGCACACGGCGAAGAAGGCGCCGACCAGGGTGAACAGGAAGCCGTAGCCGAGCAGGCGGTTGTCGAGCAGCGGCGGCAGGATGCGGCGGAACAGGCGCTCGAGGCGTGCGTTGGCGGCGTGTTCCTTTTCCTCGGCCTGCTCCAGCTGCGCCATGGAGGGACGGATGCGCATCACCAGGTACGCAGTGAAGGCGAAGGCCGCGAACAGGGAGATGATCATGGCCACCGAGCCGAGCACCGGGATGGGCGCCATGTAGGGTCCCATCAGGCCGCGCACGAAGGCCATGGGCATCAACGCGGCGACCACGGTGAAGGTGGCGATGATGGTGGGATTGCCGACCTCACGCACCGCGTCGATGGCGATCTCGGTAGAGGGTTCGCCCTTGAGCAGCCAGCGTCGGTAGATGTTCTCGACCACCACGATGGCGTCGTCCACCAGGATGCCGATGGAGAAGATCAGCGCGAACAGCGACACCCGGTCGATGCTGAAGCCCATCACGAAGGCGGCGAATACCGTCATCAGGATGACCACCGGGATCACGATGGTCACCACCAGCGCCGGCTTGAAGCCCAGCGCCCACCACACCAGCAGGGTGACGATGCCGGTGGCGATCACCAGTTTCATGAGCAGGGCGTTCACCTTGTCGGCGGCGGTCTGGCCATAGTTGCGGGTGACCGCCACCTCGACCTGTTCGGGGATCAGGTCGCCCTTCAGGCGTTCCACTCGCTCGAGCACGGCCTCGGCCACGCTCACGCCATTGCTGCCCTGTTTCTTGGCGATGGCGATGGTCACCGCGCTCTCGCCGTCGGCGATGCGTGCGTCCGCCAGCGAGGCGGCGGCCGCCGGACCGGTGAAGTAGTTGACATAGTGCCGGGCCTCCTCCGGTGCCCAGCTCACCTCGGCCACGTCGCGCACATAGATCGGCGCGCCGTCTTCCACCCGCAGCACCAGGTTCTGCACGTCCCGCGGGGTGCGCAGGAAGGCCCCGGCATAGATGCGGAAGTCGCGGTTGTCCTGCTCGCCGCGACCGACCCGGCGCTCGAGGTTGGCATGGCGGATGCGCGCCACGATCTCGTCGGCGGTGACGCCATGGCTGGCCAGCTTCTCGGGGCGGATCTGGATGCGGATCTGGTCGTGCTGGCCGCCGACGATGAAGCCCTGGCCGGTGTCCGGGATCTGCTTGAGCTGTTGCAGGACATTGCTCGCCAGCTTGCGCAGGTTGGCACTGTCGAGCTCACGGCTCCACAGGGTGAGGGTGACGATGGGCACGTCGTCGATGCCCTTTACCTTTACCAGTGGCGCGCCCTGGATGCCGGGCGGTATCCGGTCGAGATGCGAGGCCAGCTTGTCGTGCACCTTGATGATCGAGGGGCCAGCCTCTTCACCCACGCGGAAGCGCACGGTGACGATGCCCTGTTCGCGCATACTCGCCGAATAGACGTGCTTGACGCCCGGGATCTCGGACATGATGCGCTCCAGCGGCTCGATCGCCTTGGCCGCCACCTGTTCCGCCGAGGCGCCGGGATAGGCGAGAAAGATGTCCACCAGGGGCACCGAGATCTGCGGGTCTTCCTGGCGCGGGGTGGCGATCAGGCCGATGATGCCCATCCCCAGCATGGCCAGGAACAGCAGTGGCGACAGCGGAGAATGGATGAACGACCGGGCGATGGCGCCGGCCAGGCCGAGTTGCTGGTGCTTGTTCACGGAAACCTCGCCTGGCATGGCCTTAGCCTTTGTTCGCGGTGTTGGGGGTGGCGCGCGCGGCCGGCTCGGCAGGCGCCGCCTCCGGCACGAGCACCTGGCGACCGGCCTTCAGGCCTGCCGGCGGCTGGTCGATGACGCGGTCGCCTTCGTGCAGGCCGGACAGTACCGCTATCCGCCCTTGGGCGAGTTCCTCGCCCAGGCGCACCACCCGCAGGTGCGCGATGCCGTGCTCATCCACGCTGAATACCAGCGGCATGCCGCCCTTGTGGATCACCGCGCTGGCGGGGATGGCCAGCTGGGCGGCCACCCCGGCGCCGTGGTCGGTGACCAGGACCTCGGCATACTGGCCGGCAGTGGCGTGGGTGCCTGGCGGCAGTGCCAGTTCGACGTGAATGGTGTGGCGGCGCGGGTCGGCACTGGGATGGATGCGATGCACCCGTGCCGAGACCGGCTCGCTGCCGTTGTCCAGGCGTACCGGCAGGGCCTGGTCGGGTACCAGGTGACGGGCCAGGTGCACCGGCAGATCGGCCTCGACCTTGAACAGGCCGGCCTGGCTGTAGTCCACCAGCGGCTGGCCGGGCTGTACGGTGTCGCCTTCCTCCACGTGCACCTTGTCGATCACCCCATCGAACGGTGCCACGCTGCGGGTGTCGCGCAGCTGCGCCTCGATCTCGCGGATGCTGGCGTCTGCCTGGCGCAACTGGGTCCGTGCCTGCGCCAGCCGGGTCTGTACGTCGATCATGTCGGTGTAGCGTTGCACGCCCTGCTCGCGCAGGCCCAGGGCATCCTGCATGGGCACGCCGAACATCTGGTCCATCATGGCCGGGAAACCGAAGCCGCCCGGCGCGGTGCGTACCGCGTCCGAGCGCGGCGAGTACAGCTCCTGCTGGTACTGTGCCTGGGCGCTCTGAATGGCGGCCAGCGCCGATTCGCGCGCGGCGAAGGCCGATTCGCGTCGGGCCAGCAGGGCCGCGTCGTCGAGTTCGATCAACACCGCGCCGCGGACGAAGGTGTCGCCCTCGCGTCCGGCAATGCGCTTCACCCTGCCCGGCGTCTGTGCCGTGAGCTGCACCGTACGGAAGGGCGTGATCGTGGCCGCGATGGAGACGGTGAGGTCTGCCTGCTGGCGCTCCACCGGCACGATGCGGAGATCCGGCGTGGCCGTCGGTTCGGCGGCGGGTGAGACCTGCACGGCCAGCGCCAGGCCGACGGCAGCGAGGAGGGAAAGGGTACGCATCTTGGCAGACCTCCGGGCCTTTGGTTCCTGGTAGCGGCGGGGCGTCTTGGCATCCCTGCCACCGACTAATGGTTTACCGAGCCGATCTTTTCCAGCCTGTCGGGTCCCGGCAACACGTGGAAGCGCCAGAAACTACTGAAAATGTCGGGGAATGGCAAGGCGCGACAGGAGCTTGCATAACCTGGGTTAAGTCGCATGGCAGGCGCGGCGTCCCCGCCGCGAACGGTTCGGCCCGGGGACGGACCTCCTACGGTAGGCGCGGCGTCCTCGCCGCGAACGGTTCGGCCCGGGGACGGACCTCCTACGGTAGGCGCGGCGTCCCCGCCGCGAACGGTTCGGCCCGGGGACGGACCTCCTACGGCAGGAGCGGCGTCTCCGCCGCGAACGGTTCGGCCCGGGGACGGACCTCCTACGGTAGGAGCGACGTCCCCGTCGCGAACAGCCGCGAACGGTTCGGCCCGAGGACGGGCCTCCTACGGTAGGAGCGACGTCCCCGTCGCGAACGGTTCGGCCCGGGGACGGGCCTCCTACGGCAGGAGCGGCGTCCCCGCCGCGAACGGTTCGGCCCGGGGACGGACCTCCTACGGTAGGAGCGGCGTCCTCGCCGCGAAAGCCCCATGGCTCGGGACTGGGGAATCGCCGCCGGGTGGTGTAAAGTCCCAGCGCATATGCAGCCTGTCGTTTCCACAGTCCGCCGGTGAGTACGCCCATGCAGTGGCCGCGCCTGCTCTCGCGCAAGCGCCTGGGTTCGGATGCCGAGCCCTCGCTGAGCACTGCGCGCACCGATTTCCAGCGTGACTTCGACCGTGTGGTGTTTTCCTCGGCGTTCCGGCGCATGCAGGACAAGACCCAGGTGTTCCCCCTGTCCAAGGTGGACTATGTACGCACCCGCCTGACCCACAGTCTCGAGGCCTCGTGCATCGGGCGTTCGCTGGGCACCCTGGTGGGTGAGCAGGTGATCGCACGGCACCGGCTGCAAGGTTTCGAGGCGGCGGACTTCGGCAACGTCTGCGCCGCAGCCTGCCTGGCGCACGACATCGGCAATCCGCCCTTCGGGCATTCCGGGGAGGACGCCATCCGGCACTGGGCGGAGAGCGCCGACTATGGCAGGCGCCGGGTCGCCGGGCTGCGCGGCAGCCAGCGCGAGGATTTCCTGGCCTTCGAGGGCAATGCCCAGGGCTTTCGCATCGTCAGCCGCCTGCAGAACCCCGACAATCCGGGCGGCCTGCAGCTGACCTGCGCCACCCTGGCGGCCTTCACCAAGTACCCGCGCGAGTCCTGCCTGGCGGGCAACCGCTTCGAGGGGGTGAGCGCCCGCAAGCAGGGCTTTACCGCCGCCGATCGCGAGTCCTTCGAGCAGGTGGCAGAGGAGGTCGGGCTGCTCCGCCGGGACGAGCGCTACGCCATCTGGTACCGGCACCCGCTGGCCTTCCTGGTGGAGGCGGCAGACGACATCGCCTACCGCGTGATCGACATCGAGGATGGCTACCGCCTGGGCCACTTCAGCTACGACGAGGTGACCGGTGCCTTTCTCGACCTGCTGCCCGATCGCGAGCGCCAGACCGCGCGGCTCGGCAGCATCCGCGAGCCCAAGGACCGTATCGAGTTCCTGCGTGCCAAGGTCATCAACCGGATCATCGAACAGGCGCTGGTCTGCTTCATGGACAACGAGCAGGACATCCTCGCCGGTCGCTTCGACCGGCCGCTGCTCGACGAGATACCGGCGCGCGCCCAGACCGAGGTGCTGGTCGAGATGGCGCGCCAGCGCATCTATTGCGCGCCCGAGGTGGTCAGCATCCAGGCGGCGGGTTTCCAGGTGATCCACGACCTGCTCGAGCGCTTCGTGCAGGTGCTCGACGATGTGGCCGAGCATGGCGAACAGGCCTCGCCACACAGTCAGATGCTGATTCGCCTGATCCCCGAGCAGTTCATCGGTCACCACCGGGTGCCGTCGCCCGACCCCTACCTGCGCCTGCTGCTGCTGACCGATTTCGTCTCGGGCATGACCGATTCCTACGCGGTGAGCCTGTACAAGAAGGTCACCGGCATCTCGCTACCGGGAGGCTGAGATGGCAGCCACTGGCGAGCACGCCCTGCGCCGTGCCAACGACCAGTTTCGAGCGCCGTTGCCGTGCCATGGAAGGCCGGCTGGCGGTTGCGGGTCTCCAGTCCTGGAGGCCTTGTCGCTGGAGCAGATGGAAGCCGCCTGGCAGGCGGTCAAAGAGGAGGAATGATGCCTGGAAAGTGGAAGGGGTTCTGGGTCGCCTTCCTGCTGGTGTTGCTCGCCGGTTGTGCGGTCAACCCGGTGACCGGCAAGAAGGAGCTGGCACTGATCGGCGAGGCCCAGGAACTGGCCATCGGCAAGAAGAACTACGGCCCGTACCGCCAGGCCCAGGGGGGCGACTACACCGCCGACCCGGCGCTGGTCGCCTATGTGCAGCGGGTGGGGCAGCGCATCGCGGCGGTGTCCGACCGCCGGCTGCCCTACGAGTTTCGGGTGGTCAACGACGGTTCGCCCAATGCCTGGGCATTGCCCGGTGGCAAGATCGCGGTCAACCGAGGTCTGTTGCTGGCGCTGCGGGACGAGGCCGAGCTGGCGGCGGTGCTGGCGCACGAGGTCGTGCACGCGGCGGCACGGCATACCGCGCAGTCCATGCAGCGCGGCATCTTCCTGCAGGGGGCGCTGGTGGCGGCGGGCGTGTCCCTGCAGGGTTCGGACTACCAGGAACTCGGTATGCTGGGCGCGGCCATCGGTGCCAATCTGGTGAAGAGCCGCTACAGTCGCGAGGCCGAGTCCGAGGCCGATGCCTACGGCATGCGCTACATGTTGCGCGCGGGCTATGACCCGGCCGCCGCGGTCAGCCTGCAGGAGACCTTCGTGCGCCTGTTCGAGGGCAAGTCGCCCGGCTGGCTGGACGGTCTGTTCGCCTCGCACCCGCCCTCGCGCGAGCGGGTGGCCGCCAACCGCCGCCTGCTCGCTCAGCTGGGCAACCCGGGGGGCGAGCGCGGTCGCGAGCGCTACCAGCGGGCGATCGCCCACCTGCGGCGGGTGAAGCCGGCCTACGAGGCCTATGCCCAGGCACGCAAGGCGCTCGAGGCCGGCGATATGCAACGGGCGCTGGCGCTGGTGAACAAGGCGATGCGTATCGAGCCGAAGGAGGCGCTGTTTCCCACCCTGCGTGGCGAGATCCACAAGCGCCTCGGGCGCCGTCGCGAGGCCTTGCGCGACTTCGACCGCGCGCTGGCGCTCAATCCCGACTACTACCTGCCGCGGGTGCAGCGTGGCCTGCTCGAGCGCGAGCTGGGGCGACAGGCCGCCGCCGAGCGCGACCTCGAGGCCAGTATCGCTCTGCTGCCCACTGCCGAAGCCTATTACGGCCTGGGGCTGATCGCCGAGCAGCGTGGCCGGACCCGCGAGGCGCTGGGCTATTTCCAGGCGGTGGCGGCCTCCGCGTCGGAGATGCGCAAGGAGGCGGCGCGGCGCTTGGCGCGGCTGGACCTGGCCGATCACCCCGACCGCTACCTCAGGACGAGCCTGTTGCTGCGCAAGGACGGCCGGCTGATGCTGCGGCTGCACAATACCAGCGCGCTGCCGGTGAGCGGTCTGCAGGTGGCGATCGGGCGTCTCGTGGGCCGGCGTTTCGAGCCACTGCGCACCCTGCGCCTGCGCGGCCGATTGCCCGCCGGGCACGAACGGACCTTCGAGACTGGCTTGCAGTTGCGCAATGCCGCCGCGGCACGCGGCCTGGTGGCGCGGATCATCGCGGCGCGCCCGCTGCGCTGAGGGGAGGCACATGAGTTATCTGCGGCACATACGGGCGTGCAACGCCCCGGTCACCGAACCCTTCCTGCCCTGGTACATCGACGGCCGGGTGCATGGATGGATCCGCCCGGCCTTTGCCGATCACCTGGCCGACTGGCCGGACCTGTTCCAGCGCCGTGACGAGGCCCTGCACACGCCCTCGGCAATGCTGCCGGAGCTCACCGGGCGGCTGGCCGAGGTGGCCCGCGAACTGGCGGCCCGGGGCGTGGTAACGGCACTGCTCGACGAGCCCTACCCGGTCACCGCGGGCGGGCGCGAGCAGGCCATTGCCACGGTGGATCGTGTCCTGGCCGCGCCGCTGGGCCTGCGCTCCTTCGGCCAGCACCTCAACGGCTATGTGCGTGACGGCGAGCGCATGCTGATGTGGATCGGCCGCCGTGCGCGCGACCGCCTGATCTTTCCCGGTGCGCTGGATCAGCTGGTCGCCGGTGGCCTGCCGTACGGCGTCGACCTGTGGGACAACCTGGTCAAGGAATGTGCCGAGGAGGCCGGCATGTCCGAAGCACTGGCCCGCCGTGCCCGCCCGGTCGGCGCGCTGACGTACAATCGCGTGGCCGAGCGCGGTTTTCGTCCCGATGTGCTGTATTGTTACGATCTGGAACTGCCGGCGGACTTCGTGCCCCGCAACACCGACGGCGAGGTGGAGGACTTTCTTCTTCTGCCGCTGGAAGAGGTGGCGCGCATCGTGCGCGAGACCGACGAATTCAAGCTCAACTGCAACCTGGTGATCATCGACTTCCTGGTGCGCCACGGGGTGATCGGCCCGGATGACCCGGACTACCTGGCGATCGTCACCGGTCTGCACCCGGCAGTGGGCATGCCCGAGACGAGTAGGGGATTATGAGAAGGACATTCGACAGGATACTGTTGGCGCTGGGCGTGCTGTGGTGCCTGGGGGCCTGGGCGCGTCCGCAGACGGTGGCGATGGAATCACTGCATGCGAACGAGCAGCAGCGGCGTACGGCGCTGGTGATCGCGCAGGTGCTCGAAGGCTTCCATTACACCCGGCCGCACATCGACGACCACCTCTCCCGTGACGCCTTCGAGCGTTATCTCGAGGCCCTGGACCCGAATCGCAGTTTCTTCACGCAACAGGACATCGCCCGCTTCGAGGCCTATCGCGACCGCTTCGACGATGCCCTGGTCAAGGGACGGCTGGAGGTGCCGTTCGAGATCTTCCGCCTGTTCCGGACCAAGGTGGAACAGCGTGCGGCCTATGCCATCGACCTGGTGAAGCACCACGATTTCGACTTCAGCCGCGACGAGGAGTATGTCTTCGACCGCGAGGATCAACCCTGGGCGCGTGACGAGGACGAGCTGGACGATCTGTGGCGCAAGCGGGTGAAGAACGACATCCTCATCGAGCGCTTGAGCGGCAAGCCCTTCGAGCCGCAGAAGCTGGTCAAGCGCTACGAGGGCATGCGTGACCGGGTGCGGCAGATGAACGCCGGTGACGTGTTCCAGGCCTTTGTCAACGCCATCACCCTGAGCATCGAGCCGCACACCAGCTACATGTCACCCGAGGTATCCGAGAATTTCGACATCGGCATGCGCCTGTCCTTGCAGGGTATCGGCGCGGTGCTGCGCAGCGAGGACGGCTACACCAAGATCATCCGCACCGTGGTCGGCGGGCCGGCGGCACGCAGCGGCAAGCTGCATCCCGGCGATCACATCGTCGGTGTGGCGCAGGGACGCGACGGGCCCATGGAAGACGTGGTCGGCTGGCGTCTGCAGGACGTGGTGGAGCTGATCCGCGGCCCCAAGGGCTCGGTGGTGCGGCTCAAGGTGATCCCCAAGAGCGAGGGCATCGGCGGACGGGCGCGTGAGGTGGTGCTGGTGCGCGATACCATCAAGCTCGAGGACAAGGCGGCCAAGGCCAGGGTACTCGAGGGGCCGGAGTACGGCGGACTCAAGATCGGCGTGATCGACATCCCGGCCTTCTACCGTGACTTTGCCGCGCAGGCGGCGGGCAAGCGCAACTTCCGCAGCACCACGCGCGATGTGCGGCGTCTGTTGCTCGACCTGGAACAGCAGGGCGTGGACGGCATCATCATCGATCTGCGCCAGAACGGCGGCGGCTCCCTGGCCGAGGCCACCGAGTTGACCGGCCTGTTCATCGACAAGGGGCCGGTGGTGCAGATCAAGGATGCGGCCGGGCACGTGGAGCTGGAGCGGGACAGGGATCCCGGCGAGGTCTACGACGGGCCGCTGGTCGTCCTGGTCGATCGCAACAGTGCCTCGGCGTCCGAGATCTTCTCCGGTGCCATCAAGGACTATGGTCGCGGTCTGATCGTGGGCGAGCCGACCTTCGGCAAGGGCACGGTGCAGACCCTGGTCAACCTGGCGCGCTATCTGCGCAGCAAGGAAGACCTGGGGCGCTTGCGCCTGACCATGGCGCAGTTCTTCCGCGTGCTCGGCGCCAGTACCCAGCACCGGGGCGTGGAGCCCGATATCGAATTCCCCACGGCCATGGGCGCCACGGAGCACGGCGAGCGGGCTCTCGAGCACGCCATACCCTGGGCCGCCATCCAGCCGGTGATCGATCCACCGCGCACCACCTTTCCGGTCGCCTGGCTGCGCGAACAGAGCGAAAAGCGCATCCGTGACAATCCCGGATTCCGTTACCTGATCGACCGGGAAAGGGAGTTCATGAAGATCCGCAAGGTCAAGAGCGTCTCGCTCAACGAGCAGGCTCGCCGTGCCGAGCGCGAGGCACGCGAGCAGCGCCTGCTCGCCCTGCGCAATCGCCTGCGTACCTGGCGTGGTCTGTCGCCTCTCGAACGGCTGGATGAAGAGGACGAGGACGAGCGCCTGGCGCATGCCGACGAGGACCCCGAAGGCGTCGATCGCATCATGCTGGAGGAGACGGCACACATCCTCGCCGACTGGATCCGCGCCAGCCGGCCGCTGACCGCGCAGGTCACCGCGCATGAGCGCTGATACGAGGTCGTCTTGTTTACGTTGACCGGTGAACGCCTGGCGCGCCTGCGCGAGGCCATGTCGCCCGAGGCCATTCGCCAGACCCGCATGGGACTGGAGAAGGAGAGCCTGCGCGTGGCGCGCGATGGCGGTATCGCCACTACCCCGCATCCGCGTGCCTGGGGCGCGGCGCTCACCCATCCCTGGATCACCACCGACTACTCCGAGGCGCTGGCCGAGTTCATCACCCCGCCACTCGCCAGCGCGGGCGCGGCGCTGGACTTCCTGGCCGATCTGCAGAGCTACGCCTACCGTTGCCTCGAGGACGAGTTTCTCTGGGCCACCAGCATGCCCTGCATTCTTGCCGGCGGGCAGAGCATCCCCATCGCCGAGTATGGCGATTCCAACCTGGGGCGCATGAAGCATATCTATCGCGTGGGCCTGGGCTGGCGCTATGGACGGGTGATGCAGGTGATCGCCGGTGTGCACTTCAACTGGTCGTTGCCCGAGTCCTTCTGGCCCGCCTACGCCCAGCTGCAGGGAGAGCCGGATGCGGTTGCCCTGCGCAACGACACCTACATGGGCATGGTGCGCAACCTGCAGCGCATTGGCTGGATCGTTCCCTACCTGTTCGGCGCCTCGCCGGCCGTGTGCAAGTCCTTCTTCGCCGACGGCACCAGCCATCTTTCGGTGTTCGACGAGGACACCTTCTACGAACCCTATGCCACCTCGTTGCGCATGGGCGATATCGGGTACCAGAACAAGAAGGAAGATGGCCTCGGTATCCATGTATGCTACCGCGATGTGGCGACCTATGCGCAATCGCTGCTGTACGCGGTGACCACGCCTGCCGAGGCCTGGGAGCGTATCGGCGTCAAGGTGGATGGTGAATACCGCCAGCTCAATGCCAACCTGTTGCAGATCGAGAACGAGTATTACAACACGGTGCGCCCCAAGCAGGTGCTCGGCCGCATGGAGGCACCGGCGGTTGCGCTGCTGGAGCGCGGCGTGCGCTATATCGAGCTGCGTTCGCTGGATGTCAACGCCTATCATCCGCTGGGCGTGGACGAGACCCAGCTGCGCTTCCTCGAGTCACTGATGTTCACCTGCCTGCTGGCCGACAGCCCGGGGCTGTCCGGCGACGAACTGCTCGAGATCAACGAGAACATCCTGCGCGTGGCGCACCGTGGGCGCGAGCCGGGCCTGAAGCTGCGCTGTTGCGGCGAACCCGTACTGCTGAAGGACTGGGGACAGCGCATCATGGACGCGGTGTTGCCGGTGGCCGAATTCCTCGACCGCCTGCATGGCGGCCATGGCTACGAGGACGCGGTAGACGATCAGTTGCGCAAGCTGCTGCACATCGACCTGACTCCCTCGGCGCGCATGCTCGACGAAATGGGCGAACGGGGTGAGAGCTTCTACCAGTTTGCGCGCCGGCTCTCGACCGCACATCACCACTATTTTCGCGAACGCGCCCTGACGCCGGAGAAGGTCGAAGAGTTCGATCGCCTGGTCGAGCAATCCTTCGCCGATCAGGCCCGTCTGGAGACCAGCGACGAGCGCGATTTCGACACCTTCCTTGCCGAATATTTCGCCCAGACCTGGCAGGCGCTCGAGAGCACCTAGGGACAGGCCTCCTGCCTGTGGGAGCGGCGTCCTCGCCGCGAACCTTCGGCCCGAGGACGGGCCTCCTGCCCGCGAACATTCAACGCGCGCCGCCGCCGGAGGCGCGGCGCAGCAGGGCGTCCAGCGCGCGGGTGGGCAGCAGGCGGCGCAGCAGGGCAAAGGCGTGGGTGGGAACGGTCACCGCGTAGCGTGGGCGTGGGCGTGGGCTCTCCAGTGCGTGCAGTACCTTCTTCAGGACCGCTTCGGGCGGCAGGGTGAAGGGGGCGGCGTCGCCCTCCTTCTTCAGGCGGCGTTCCATGGCCTGGTAGGCGGCGCGGTGCACGCTGTGTTCGGCATCGATCCAGCGCCGGTAAGCGGCCTCGGCATTGGCGCGGAAGCGACTGCGGATGGGGCCGGGCTCGATCAGGCTGACATGGATGCCGCTGCCGTGCAGTTCCAGGCGCAGGGTGTCGGTCAGCCCTTCGAGCGCGAATTTCGAGCAGTTGTAGGCGCCGCGAAAGGGCATGGCGACCAGCCCGAGCACCGAGCTGTTGTGGATGATGCGCCCGCGGCCGGCGGCACGCATCACCGGGATGGCCAGGCAGGTGAGCTGGTGCCAGCCGAGCAGATTGGTCTGCAATTGCGCCAGCAGGGCCTCGCGCGAGAG
Organism: uncultured Sedimenticola sp.; assembly: GCA_964394235.1. Classification (GTDB taxonomy): domain Bacteria; phylum Pseudomonadota; class Gammaproteobacteria; order Chromatiales; family Chromatiaceae; genus MONJU. The sequence goes on from CAYMWJ010000011.1 coordinate 14,570, forward strand.
GTCCTCGACCGCGCCGGGCAGTCCCCAGGCGCCGTTGTTGAACAGGCCGTAGAGAGCCCCTCCGGTGAGTTGCAGGGCCTCATCGAATCCCTGTTGCACACTGTCCGGGTCGTCGAGGTCCAGGCGCACCGCCTCCAGTCCTTCCGCGCGCAACCGGGCCACGTCGTCGGCACGGCGTGCGCTGGCGATCACCGGCCAGCCCAGCCGCTGCAGGCCATGTGCCACGTGGTGTCCGATGCCGCTGGAGCAGCCGGTGATCAGCACGGGACCGGGTCTGTCGTTCATGGTGTCTCCCGCTGGAAAGATGCCGCCGACAGAACAGAAGTTCTGCCGGTATCGACCGCTATCCCGGTCGGGAATGCCGGTCTTTCCGGCATGATACGACTGGACGCTGCAAGGGAGCTAGCGCGTGGATATCGCCAGTCTGCTTGGTTTGCCGGGCGGGTTCTGCATCATCGTGTCACGTGGATGCAGGTGTCCCTGTCGGCAGCGGCAGCCTCAGGCGAGCGGATATCGCGCGCGCCCTGAAAGAGCTGATCAGCGTGTGGTAAAATTCGCCGGTTTTCGGGACCGGAGAGTGGAGTAAGCACATGCCTTTCTACGAGTATCGCTGCGCGGAATGCGGCCACGAGTTCGAGGCCATGCAGAAGATGAGCGACGCCCCCCTGCGCGATTGCCCGGAATGCGGCAAGCCCGCGCTCGACAAGCTGATCTCGGCAGCCGGTTTTCAGCTCAAGGGCAGTGGCTGGTATGCCACCGATTTCAAGGGTGGCAGTTGCGGCAAGCCCGCGGACGAGGCACCGGCCTGTGGCGCAGGCGGCGCCTGCCCGGCCTGCGAATAGGCGTCACTCACAACCCTGATCGTTCCATGCGACGCTCCGCCTGGCGGGGCGTCTTGTTTTCATCCAAGGATATTCTTCATGCGCACCCACTATTGTGGCGAAATCAATGCCGACTTCATCGACCAGACCGTGGAACTGTGTGGCTGGGTCAACCGGCGTCGTGACCATGGCGGCGTGATCTTCATCGACCTGCGTGACCGCAGCGGGGTGGTACAGGTGGTCTACGATCCCGACGTGGAGGACGTGTTTGCCACCGCCGAGCAGGTGCGCAACGAGTTCGTGTTGCGCATCAAGGGTCGGGTACGGGCGCGCCCCGAGGGCACGGTGAATCCCGACCTGCCCACCGGCGAGATCGAGATCCTGGGCAAGGAGCTGGAGATCCTCAACCGTGCCGAGACGCCCCCCTTCCAGCTCGACGACGAGGATACCTCCGAGGAGCTGCGCCTGCGCTATCGCTACATCGACCTGCGCCGCCCGGTGATGCAGGAGCGCATCCAGCTGCGCGCCAGGGTCACCCGTGCCCTGCGTCGCTATCTGGACGAGCAGGGCTTCCTCGATATCGAGACGCCCATGCTCACCCGCGCTACTCCGGAGGGCGCGCGCGACTACCTGGTGCCCAGCCGGGTGCATGCCGGCAAGTTCTTCGCCCTGCCGCAGTCACCGCAATTGTTCAAGCAGTTGCTGATGATGTCGGGCATGGACCGCTACTATCAGGTCGTGCGCTGCTTCCGTGACGAGGACCTGCGTGCCGATCGCCAGCCCGAGTTCACCCAGCTCGATCTGGAGATGTCCTTCATCGACGAAGAACAGATCATGTCCCTCATGGAGGCGATGATCCGCGAGGTGTTCCGCGAGACCCTGGGTGTGGAACTGCCCGATCCCTTCCCGCGTATGAGCTATGCCGAGGCCATGCGCCGCTTCGGTTCCGACCGCCCGGACCTGCGCTGCTCGCTGGAGCTGGTGGACGTGGCCGACCTGCTCACCGATATCGAGTTCAAGGTGTTCGCCGGCCCGGCGAAGGATCCGCAGGGGCGGGTCGCGGCACTGCGCCTGCCCGGTGGCGGTCGCCTGAGCCGCAAGGAAATCGACGACTACACCCGATTCGTCGGTATCTACGGCGCCAGAGGGCTGGCCTACATCAAGGTCAACGCACTGGCCAATGGCGTGAACGGTCTGCAATCGCCCATTCTCAAGTTCATCCCTGACGAGGCGGTGATGGAGATCATGGCGCGCACCGGTGCCGAGGATGGCGATATCGTCTTCTTCGGCGCCGACAAGGCGCAGGTGGTCAACGAGGCCCTGGGCGCGCTGCGGGTCAAGCTGGCCGAGGACCTGGGCCTGATGGAAGACGGCTGGCGGCCGTTGTGGGTGGTGGACTTCCCGATGTTCGAATGGGACGAGAGCAGCGATCGCTGGCACGCCTTGCACCACCCCTTCACCGCGCCGAAGGCCGAGCAGATCGAGCTGCTGGAGAGCGATCCGGGGGCCTGTCTCTCGCGCGCCTACGACATGGTGCTCAACGGCACCGAAGTGGGCGGCGGTTCCATCCGTATCCACCAGGAGGCGGTGCAGGAGAAGATCTTCGCGCTGCTCGGCATCGGCGAGGAGGAGGCACGCGAGAAGTTCGGTTTCCTGCTCGATGCGCTCAAGTACGGCTGCCCGCCGCACGGTGGCCTGGCCTTCGGCCTGGACCGGCTGGTGATGCTGATGTCCGGTGCGCACTCGATCCGCGACGTGATGGCCTTCCCCAAGACCCAGAGCGCGAGCTGCCTGCTCACCCAGGCCCCTTCGGAAGTGTCGGCCGAGCAGTTGCGCGAGCTGCACATCCGCGTGCGCGCACAGGACAAGAAGTCCGGCTGATCCGTCTCAGCCGCTGGCCAGGGACAGGCCAGGGGCCTGGGGTTCGTAGGCCGCCAGTTCCTCGATGGGCATGGGACGGCAGATGCCGTAACCCTGGACGAAGTCCACCCCGGCCTCGCGCAGCATGTGCACCACGCGCTCGTTCTCCACGAACTCGGCGATGGTGCGCAGTCGCATGGCCCGTCCGATCTCGCTGATGGAACGCACCATGGCCGCGTCGATGCGGTCGTGCTCCATGTCCTTGACGAAGGCGCCGTCGATCTTCAGGTAGTCCACCGGCAGGTGCTTGAGGTAGGCGAAGGAGGACAGGCCGCTGCCGAAGTCGTCCAGCGCGAAGCGGGCGCCGTGATCGCGCAGTGTCTGGATGAAGTACCGGGCCTTCTTGATGCTGGTGATCGCGGCAGTCTCGGTGATCTCGAAGCACAGGCAGCCCCAGGGGATGCGGAAACGTTCGACCTCGCGGATCAGGAACTCCAGGAACTCTTCGTTGGCGATCGATTGGCCCGAGAGGTTGATGGCGATCTTGTTCAGGCGCCTGAAGCTGGAGGGATGGTTCTGCCAGTGTTTGCATACCGCGCGCACCACCCAGCGGTCGATCCGGCTCATCAGGTGGTAGCGCTCGGCGCCGGGGATGAAGGCGCCGGGCGGGATGATGCGACCGTCCTCCCCGATCATGCGTACCAGCACTTCGGCCCCCCAGCCGCAGCCGTACTGCTGGATGGGCAGTATGGGCTGTGCCCAGAGACAGAAACGGTCCTGTTCCAGTGCCTCGCGAATCGACGCCGTCTGCGAGATCTCCTCGCGACGGCGTTGTTCCTCGTTGCCCTCGGGGCGGTACACCACGACCTGGTCGCGGCCGTGCTCCTTGGCGATGTAACAGGCCGAATCGGCCGCGGTCAGCGCATCGGTGACGCTGAGGATGTGCTGGTCGATCAGCACCAGGCCGATGGAGACACCCACGCCGAAGGTGCGGCCTTCCCAGTCGAAGCGGAAGCGGCGGATCAGCTCGCGCAGCTCCTCGGCGATGCGTTGCCCATCTTCCACATCACAGTAGGGCAACAGCACCGCGAACTCGTCCCCGCCGAGTCGCGCCAGGGTGTCGGTCTCGCGCAGTCGCGTTCCCAGGCGTCCGGTGAGCTGGCGCAGCATCTGGTCGCCGGCGTCGTGTCCGCAGTTGTCGTTGATCAGCTTGAACTGGTCGAGGTCGAGGTACAGCAGCACGTGGTGGGCATCGCCCGGGCGGTCGGCGATCAGCGCCTGCAGGCGGCGTTCGAACTCGCGGCGGTTGATCAGCGAGGTGAGATCGTCGTGCGAGGCCTGCCAGGACAGGATCTCGCGCATGCGTTTCTCCGAGGTCACGTCTTGCAGCACCACCACGCTGCCGATGATCTCGCCGACCGCCGAGCGCAGGGGCGCGATGCGGCCGCTGATGTAGATGCTCTCGTGATCATCGAAGCGGATCTCCGGCTGGCCGTCGATTTCGTGGGAGTGGCCGTATTCCAGGGTGCTTTTCAGGTATTGGCGGACCTTGCGCCGGTGGTCGAGGCCGGTGAAGCACAACAGATCGGTGAGCAGGCGCTCCAGGATGCCGTCTTCCTGGCGCCGCAGCAGGCGACAGGCCGCGCGGTTGGCGGAGTTGATGCGGCCCTGGGCGTCGGTGGTGATCACCGCCTCGTGGATGGATTGCAGGGTGGTCTGCGCGAACTCCTTTTCGCGATGCAGGGTCTCTTCGGTTGCTTTCTGGGCGCTGAGGTCGCGCAGGATGAGCAGGGTAAACGCGGCCGCGTCGCACTCGATCCGTGACACGCTGACCTCGGCGGGGAAATGCCGGCCCGAGCCATGGATGGCGGTGAGTTGCCGGTTGCCCTGGGCATCGGCCAGGACCTGGTCGAGGGCAAGCCCGGGCAGGATGGTATGGATATGTGCCCCCAGGATCTGCGTGTCGTCCAGGCCCAGCAGTTCGTGGGCTGCCCGGTTCATGTCGACGATGCGTTGCCGTTCGTCGAGCGTGATGATGACATCGCGGATGTTCTCGATGATCCGGTGTGCCTGCGTGGCCATGATGCGTTCCCCCTGGTCTGCGACCAGGGGGGTGATCGCCAGCAGGCAAGCGGTGCTGTCCTCGGTCTCCAGCGGCAGCACCGAGACCGCGAGCCGGGGTGGGGAGCGCTCGCCATGGTCGGTGCAGAAGGGGTTGGTGATCTCGAGTTGACTCTCGCGGCCGCTTGCGAGCGCGTCCGCGATGGCCTGGCGCAGTGATTCGGGGAGTTTCGGGAAATGGTGATCGAGCCGCTCACCCCGGAGGTCACCGGGAGAGGGTGCGCAGAAGCCGGCCATCCGTGCGCTCCACAGGCGGACCTGGCCGTGTGCGTCGAGGACGATCAGTCCTGGCGCACTTCTCGAGTGTCCGGCATCCATCATAATGCTGGTCATCGATCCAGACCCCGGGTGCCGCTTCGGGGGGCGGAGAAGGCCCCGGGTGACAGGCGTCGCAGACAGGGCTTGTTGCGGGTGACAAGCTGCGGGATCATGCCGGCAGTCCTTCCGGCATGACAGGAGGTCGGACGATTCCAGTGTGGCATGACGGTATCACGGCCCTGTGTGTGTTCAAACTCCTGTAGTTTGGCGGCCGGATCACTGGAATCTTTAACGTCGACGTGGCACCCGGTCGCCGGGATGGGTTGATAAGCAACTGATTCCACGGTTCTGAACCATCGGGTGTTGCTCGGTAATGCAAGGCAAGCGCCCGGAAATTCGCCGGGGAACGCCCGCTCCGGCACGCTCAGCGTGCCCCCGGGGGGCGACATGGGGAGCAAGGGGACCTCTGAATGACCTTCCGCAGACCCGAGTCCGTGCTGGTACTGGTGTGCAATGACCGCGGCGAAGTCTTGCTGCTGGAGCGCTGCTCGCCGGTCGGTTTCTGGCAATCGGTTACCGGTGGCCTGCGGCGTGGTGAAAGCCCGCGCATGGCGGCACGCCGCGAACTGTTCGAGGAGACCGGCTTCGACCATGCGGTATCGCTGTTCGACCTGCGCGAGCAGCGGCGCTTCCCCATCGTGCCGCCCTGGCGTACGCGTTATGCGCCCGATGTGCACAGCAATCTGGAACATGGCTTCCTGGCCTGCGTGCGCGGGCGCCGTATCCCCCGGCTAAGCCCCACCGAGCATGTGCGCTGGCGTTGGCTGCCGGCGCACGAGGCGGCCGCGCAGGTCTTTTCCTGGAGCAACCACGAGGCCATCGAGCGTCATGCCGGGGCCTGTCGCGCGGGCATCACTTCCTGGGTGGGGCAGGCGGATTGGGCGAGTTGGGCACGATGGCCACCTCGTCGCCGGGGTCGAGGCGGGTGAAGGGCTCGGCGAACTGCTTGTTGACCGTCACCCGCACGTGTTCCGGGGCCAGCAGATAGCCACGCTCGCCCTTGACCTTCTGCAGCCAGGTGAGCAGCGATTCCACATCGGTCACGCTCGGCGGTGGGGTCAGCTCCTCGGCCTCGCGGCGCATCATGCGCGCCAAGTAGTTGAAATAGAGCACGCTGATGCGGCGCTGTGCCTCGGGCTTGTCGCCCAGGCGGTCGCCCTGGCGGCTGTAGCCGGCGGCGGCCAGGCGGTCGAGATAGTCCTGCCAGTAGCGTTCCTGGTGGATGCCCAGATCGTAGAGCGTCTCCCAGGAATAGATGCTGGTGTCGTGGCCGTCGTCGAAGACGATGCGCACGGCATAGCTGCCCTGGGGCTCGATGCGTTCGATGTTGACCTGCTCCTTGCCCACTATCGGGGTATCGCGCGTGACCTCTTCGGCAGCACGCGAGTACACCCGCAGGTATTCGCAGGGGTAGGAGAAGGACTGCCCGTCCGAGAAGGTGATGTTGAGCAGACGGGACTTGCGGTGCAGGTTGATCTCGGTAGGGACCGGGTGTTCGTTCTCGCTCATGGGTTCTCGTCTGACGGGATGGGACTGGAGCGAATGCTGGCATGCCGGGCGGGCCGGTTCAACCGGCGGTGCTGGGCTCGGGGATCTGCGCGCGCGGCCGGCAGCGGGCGGGTCTGGTAAAATCGCCGCGATTCCGAATTCCACGCACGACGAGGTATCTCATGGCAGGTCACAGCAAGTGGGCCAATATCAAGCACAAGAAGGCCGCCAACGACAAGAAGCGCGGCAAGCTCTGGTCGAAGCTGATCCGCGAGGTCACGGTGGCGGCCAAGGAAGGTGGGGGGGACCTGGACTCCAACCCGCGCCTGCGCCTGGCGGTGGACAAGGCCAAGAGCGCCAACATGCCCAGCGACACCATCGAACGCGCCATCAAGCGCGGTGCCGGGGGCGAGGAGCAGGGCAACTATGACGAGATCCGCTACGAGGGCTATGCCCCGGGCGGCATTGCGGTGATCGTGGACTGCCTGACCGACAACCGCAACCGCACCGCTTCGGAAGTCCGCCATGCCTTCACCAAGCATGGCGGCAACCTGGGCACCGACGGCTCGGTGGCCTATATGTTCAAGAAGCGCGGGGTCATCAGCTTTGCCCCCGGCGCCGACGAGGACGCCATCATGGAGGCCGCGCTGGAGGCCGGGGCCGAGGACGTGGTGACCCATGACGACGGTTCCATCGATGTCTATACCGAGCCGGGCGATTTCGAGGCAGTGCGCGACGGTCTGATCGGCGCCGGCCTGGAACCGGCCAATGCCGAGATCACCTTCGAGGCCGATACCCTGGTGGCGGTGGAAGGCGAGGCCGCCGAGAAGCTGCTGAAGATGATCGATTTCCTCGAGGACCTGGACGACGTGCAGGAGGTCTACACCAATGCCGACATCGCCGAGGAGGCGATCGAGGCGGCGGGCTGATCCCGGGTGCGCATCCTCGGCATCGACCCCGGCTCGCGGGTGACCGGATTCGGCATCATCGACAGCGACGGCTCGCGCAGCCGCCACGTGGCCAGTGGCTGCGTGCGTACCGCGGGTGACGACCTGCCGGCCCGTCTCGGCGAGATCTACCGCGAACTGCATGCGGTGATCGCGGCGCACGGGCCGCAACAGGTGGCCGTGGAGCAGGTGTTCATGGCCCGGAATGCCTCGGCCGCGCTCAAGCTGGGGCAGGCACGCGGCGCGGCCATCGTGGCGGCGGTCGAGCACCGCCTGCCGGTGTACGAATACAGCGCGCGCGAGGTCAAGCAGGCCCTGGTGGGCAAGGGCAGTGCCGAGAAGGAACAGGTGCAGTACATGGTGCAACTGCTGCTTGGCCTGCAAGGGAAGATGCCGCTGGACGAGTCCGATGCCCTGGCCATTGCGCTGTGCCATGCACACAACCAGGTGTCACGGGCACGCCTGGAGGGCAGGGCATGATCGGCCGGCTGCGCGGGCGCATCGTCGAGCGTCGTCCCCCCTTCCTGCTGCTCGACGTCAACGGGGTGGGCTACGAGATCGAGGCGCCCATGTCCACCTTCTATGTGCTGCCCGAGGGCGAAGCCCCGGTGACCCTGCACACCCACCTGGCGATCCGCGACGATGCCCATGTGCTCTACGGTTTTGCCAGTGCCGCCGACCGCAGCCTGTTCCGCGCCCTGCTCAAGGTCAGCGGGGTGGGCGGCAAGATGGCGCTGGCCATCCTCTCGGGCATGACCGCCGCGGAGTTCTCGCTCGCCGTGCAGGCCGGCGATGTGGCCGCGCTCACGCGCCTGCCGGGGATCGGCAAGAAGACCGCCGAGCGCCTGATCGTGGAGATGCGCGACCGCCTCGACAAGCTCGAGGGTGCGGGCCTGCCGGTAGCCGGTGAGACCGCGCCGGCGGTTGCACCCTCCGCCGAATCCGCCAGTGAGGAGGCCGTCGCCGCCCTGCTGGCGCTGGGTTACAAGCCGGCCGAGGCGCAGCGCCTGGTGCGTGCGGTGGCGGCCGAGGGCATGGGCACCGAGGAGATCATCCGGGCCGCCCTGCAGGGAGCGGCCGCCAAGGGGAGGTGAGCCTGGCCCGGATATATCACCCGTCGAACAGGTAGGAACGGCGTCCCCGCCGCGAACGGTTCGGGGCCGGTAAGGTCGGCCTGGTCAGGTTCGGCCCGGGGACGGGCCTCCTGCGGTAGGAGCGGCGTCCCCGCCGCGAACCCTTGGCCTGGGATGTCACCCGGGAGGTGACGGTGGTACCTGAAAGCGCTCACGGATTCGGCCATAATGCGGGGCGTTTCCACCTCGCGGGGATCTCATGACTGAAGCCGATCGACTGGTGACCGCGCAGGCGGCCTCGGAAGACGCCGTCATCGACCGCGCCATCCGCCCGCGCACCCTGGCCGAGTACGTCGGCCAGCCGGCGGTGCGCGAACAGATGGAGATCTTCATTCCCGCCGCGCGCGATCGTGGCGAGGCGCTCGATCACGTGCTGATCTTCGGTCCGCCCGGCCTGGGCAAGACCACGCTGTCGCACATCATCGCCAACGAGATGGGGGTCAACCTGCGCCAGACCTCCGGCCCGGTACTGGAGAAGCCGGGTGACCTGGCGGCCCTGCTCACCAACCTCGAGCCGCGTGATGTGCTGTTCATCGACGAGATCCATCGTCTGAGCCCGGTGGTCGAGGAGGTGCTCTATCCGGCGATGGAGGACTATCAGCTCGACATCATGATCGGCGAGGGGCCGGCGGCACGCTCGATCAAGGTGGACCTGCCGCCCTTCACCCTGGTGGGCGCGACCACCCGCGCCGGTCTGCTGACCTCGCCGCTGCGCGACCGCTTCGGCATCGTGCAGCGTCTCGAGTTCTACTCGGTGGAGGAGCTGGCGCGCATCGTGCGCCGGTCCGCCGGCATCCTGGGCATGCAGATGGATCAGGCCGGGGCCTTCGAGATCGCCCGCCGCTCACGCGGCACCCCGCGCATCGCCAACCGCCTGCTGCGACGGGTGCGTGACTATGCGCAGGTGAAGACCGACGGCGTGGTCACCGCCGAGGTGGCGGATGCCGCGCTGGAGATGCTCAAGGTCGATCGCAACGGTTTCGACCACATGGACCGCTGCCTGCTGCGCGCGGTGATCGAGAAGTTCGACGGGGGGCCGGTGGGGCTGGACAACCTGGCGGCGGCCATCGGTGAGGAGCGCGGTACCCTCGAGGACGTGGTCGAGCCCTACCTGATCCAGCAGGGCTTCCTGATTCGTACCCCGCGCGGGCGCCTGGCCACCCGCGCGGCCTGGAGCCATTTCGGGCTGACACCGCCACGCCGTGACGAGTCGGTGGCACCCGATCTTTTCGACGAGTGAACTTGTTCGTGGGCGAGCTATCTGAGAAGGGGAACGACGGCAGCCGGTTCGTCTGGCCGGTGCGCGTCTATTACGAGGACACCGATGCCGGTGGGGTGGTGTACTACGCCAACTACCTGCGCTTTCTCGAGCGGGCACGCACCGAGTGGCTGCGCCACCTCGGCTTCGAGCAGGACGCGCTGATGCGTGATCCGGGCGTGCTGTTCGCAGTGCGCCGGGTCGAGCTGGACTACCTGCTGCCGGCCCGCTTCAACGAGCGGCTCGAGGTGCACAGCCGTATCGCGCGGCTGGCCGGGGCCAGCCTGGACTTTGCGCAGACAGTGGTGCGTCTGGACGATGGCGCCGAGTTGTGCCGAGGGGTGGTGCGGGTGGCCTGCCTGCGTGCGGACGATCTGCGCCCGGCGCGCCTGCCTGCAGCGATCAAGAGACGACTGACAACACGAGAAGACTGATTCCATGCCGACCGCCAGTGCCGATCTTTCCTTTCTCACGCTGATCCTCAACGCCAGCCCGCTGGTGCAACTGGTGATGGCCTCGCTGATCCTGGCCTCGCTGCTGTCCTGGACGGTGATCTTCGATCGCTCGCGGGTGCTGAAGAGGGCGCGGCGCGAGGCCGAGGAGTTCGAGGAGCGTTTCTGGTCGGGCGGTGACCTGGGGGAGCTGTATCGCCGTCTGGGGCATGAAGACCTGAGCGGCGAGGCGGCCATCTTCCATGCCGGCTTCCGCGAGTTCGCGCGCCTGCGCGAGAACCCGGCGGTGGAACCCATGGCCCTGGTCGAGGGCGCACGGCGGGCCATGAAGGTGGCCATGAGCCGCGAGCTCGACCAGCTGGAACGTCACCTGTCCTTTCTGGCCACGGTCGGTTCGACCAGCCCTTATGTCGGCCTGTTCGGCACCGTCTGGGGCATCATGAATGCCTTTCATGCGCTCGGCAATGTCAAGCAGGCCACGCTCAACCTGGTGGCCCCAGGCATCGCCGAGGCACTGATCGCCACCGCCATGGGCCTGTTCGCTGCCATCCCGGCCGTGGTCGCCTACAACAAGTACGCCAACATGGTGCAGCGTCTGGAGAACCGCTACGACGACTTCGTCGAGGAGTTCTCCAACATCCTGCAACGCCAGGCCCATGTCCGCGTGAAGCGCCGCTGAGGAAGTCATGTCCCGTCGCCAGAAGACACGCCGCCCCATGGCCGAGATCAACGTCGTTCCCTATATCGACGTGATGCTGGTGCTGCTGGTGATCTTCATGATCACCGCGCCCCTGCTCACCGAGGGGGTCAAGGTGGAACTGCCGCAGGCCGACGCCAATCCCATTCAGGAGGACGCCCTGCGTCCCATTGTGTTCACCGTGGACCGCGAGGGGCGCTATTACGTCACCTACGACGACGACAAGAGCGTGCCGCTGGACGCGGAGGCTCTGCTGCTCAAGGCCGCGGCACTGATCCGCCACAATCCGCGCGCGCCGGTGCTGGTGAAGGGCGACCGCAGTGTGACCTACGATCGGGTGGTGCGCCTGATGGTGTTGTTGCAGCAGGCTGGCGCTGCCTCGGTGGGCCTGCTGACCGATCCGACCTGAACCGAGATGCTGGAAATCGTTCGTCGCAACCCGCTGGCCTTCCTCGTCGCGGCCCTGCTGCATCTGTTGCTGGTCGCCCTGCTGGTGGTCGGCGTGGACTGGCGCGAGAAGCCCAGGCCCCTGGCCTCGGACGCCAAGGTGGTGCAGGCGCGGGTGGTCGACGAACGCCGCGTGCAGGAGGAAATGAAAAGGCTCGAGGCGCAGGCCGAAGACAAGCGGCGCGCGGCCGAGGCGGCGCGTCGCAAGGAACGGCAGCGCCTGGCCGAGCTGAAGAAACGTCGCGAGGCCGAGAAGCGTCGCCTCGCGCGCCTGGAGGAGGAACGCAAGGCGCGGGAGAAGGCCGCTGCCGAGGCCCGGCGTCGTGCCGAGGCCGAAAAACGCCGGCTGGCCGAACTCAAGCGCAAGGAAGCGGCCCTGCGCAAGCGCCAGGAGGCGGAGAAACGCCGGCTGGCCGAACTGGAGAAGAAGCGCCGGGCAGAGGCCGAGAAGAAGCGCAAGGCCGAAGAGGCCCGTCGCAAGGCGGAGGCCGAGAAGAAACGCAAGGCCGAGGAAGCCCGTCGCAGGGCGGAAGCCGAGAAGAAACGCAAGGCCGAAGAGGCCCGTCGCAGGGCGGAGGCCGAGAAGAAGCGCAAGGCCGAGGAGGCCCGGCGTCGCGCCGAGGCCGAGGCGCGCGAGCGGGAACTCCAGGCCCAGTTCGCGGCCGAACGGAGGGCGAGCGAGGCGGCGCGCATCATGCGCCTCATCCAGGACAAGGTGGCGCGCAACTGGAACCCGCCACCGGGCACGCTGGACAAGGGCCTGAAGTGCAAGGTCCATGTGCGCCTGGGGCCCTCCGGTTCGGTATTGGCGGTCAGCGTGGTGGAATCCAGTGGCCACCCGGCGTTCGACCGTTCGGTGGAGGCAGCGGTGTGGAAGAGTCGCAGCCTGCCCATGCCCGACGATCCGGCGCTGCGCTCGCGCAACGAGTTTCGTAATCACACCTTCATATTCGATCCGTCCAGGAATCCATGATGAGACACCTGAAGCTGATGATCCTGAGCCTGGTGGCCTTGTTCGGCAGTCTGTCGGCGTACGCCCTCGAGATCGAGATCACCGAGGGCGTGGAAGGGGCCTTGCCGATCGCCATCGTACCCTTTGCCTACCGGGGGGGCGGCAACCCGCCGGCGCAGGACGTGGCGGCCATCGTCACGGCCGACCTGGTACGCAGCGGCCGTTTCAAGCCGCTGCCACTGGCCGACATGCTGGCGCGGCCAAGTACACCCGATGCGGTGGATTTTCGTGACTGGCGGGCGGTGAACGTCGAGAACCTGGTGATCGGCGAGATCGAACCCAACGGGCCGCGCGGTTACCTGGTGAAGTTCCGCCTGTTCGACGTGTTCCGCGGTGGCCAGATCACCGGGTTCAGCTTCCCCACCACCCAGAACGACCTGCGTTCCACCGCGCATCGCATCGCCGATCTGATCTACGAGGAGCTGATCGGCGAGCGCGGGGCCTTCGATACGCGCATTGCCTACATCACCTCGGTGCGTGACCGCCAGGGGCGCGAGCGGGTACACCTGAAGATCTCGGATGCCGACGGCTACAATCCACAGACCATCGTCGCGTCCGACGAGCCGCTGATGTCACCGGCCTGGTCGCCAGACGGGCGGCGCATCGCTTATGTCTCTTTCGAGAAGCACCGGCCTTCGATCTGGGTGCAGGACGTGTTCACTGGCAAGCGCGAGCAGATCACCTCGTACCAGGGGATCAACGGGGCACCGGCCTGGTCGCCGGACGGGCGCCGCCTGGCACTCACCCTGTCCAAGGACGGCAACCCGGATATCTACATCTTCGATCTGCGCCGGCGCAGCCTGCGCAAGCTCACGCATCACTGGGCCATCGACACGGAACCGGCCTGGTCACCGGACGGCAAGAGCATCGTGTTCACCTCCGATCGCGGCGGCACGCCGCAGATCTACCGGGTGCCGGTCTCCGGCGGCGAACCCGAGCGCATCACCTTCGAGGGCAATTACAATGCACGGGCCTCCTGGTCGCCGGACGGACGCTATTTGACGCTGGTCACACGGGTGAACGGAAACTTTCGCATCGGCCTGCTGGATATGCAGAATGGCAACCTGCAAGTGCTCAGCCGGGGCGATCTGGACGAGTCACCCAGTTTCGCCCCCAATGGCAGCATGATAATTTACGCCGGCAGGGATGGCGGTCGGGGCGTACTCTGGGCCGTATCCACCGACGGACGGGTTAGACAGCGCCTGGCAACGCAGGTGGGGGATGTACGGGAGCCCGCCTGGTCACCTTATCACCAACAATGAATCATCACCAAACTGAAGAGGATCCATCGATGAACACGAAACGTCTGAGCTGGCTGGCCATGGTCGCGGCGGCCCTGTTGTTTGCGGGCTGTTCCAGCACCGAGACACGGGAAGAGAGCACCGCAGCGACCGACAAGGCCGGCGCCCAGGTCGTCGAGGGTGGCGGTGCGCAGACTTCCGGTGCGGCCCAGGGAGGGGGATGGCAAGGTAATCCACTGGACGATCCCAACAGCCTGTTGTCCAAGCGCAAGGTCTACTTCGATTTCGACAAGAGCGACATCAAGTCCGAGTATGTCGAGGTGCTGCGCGCACATGCCGAGTACCTGGCGTCGCATCCACAGGTCAAGGTGACCATCGAAGGGCACTGTGACGAGCGGGGTTCGCGTGAGTACAACATCGGCCTGGGCGAGCGCCGTGCCGCTGCGGTGAAGCACTTTTTCGAGGCCGAGGGGGTCGATCCGGCGCAGCTGAATACCATCAGCTATGGCGAGGAGCGCCCCGAGGTGCTGGGACACAACGAGGCGGCCTGGTCGAAGAACCGCCGCGCAGTGCTTGTCTACTGAGGCGATGCGCCAGCGCGCTGTCGTGATGGCGGGCCTGCTGGCGGTGTTGCCGTCGGCAGGGTTTTCCGCCCCCCAGGCCGGGGGTTTGGCCCTGGAGCAGCGTGTGGAGCGGCTGGAGCGCCGCGCCGCGCGTATCACCGAGTTGACGCTGGCGGTGGATGCCCTGCGCCAGGAAAACAGCCGGCTGCGGGGCGAGATGGAGCGCCTGCAGCACGAGCTGCAGCAGTTGCGGCGCCAACAGCGCGACCTGTATCTGGATATCGATCAGCGGCTGTCCAGCTTGCAGACACGGCCGCCCGCGCCCGTGGTGACGGGTGATGCCAGCGGAGGCGGCGCCCCCGTGGAAGAGGCCGGGGCAGGTGAGCCGGCGGCGCCGGTTGTGGTCGATCCGCGGCAGATCCAGGCCGAGTACCAGGCCGCCTATGCCCTGCTCAGTCCGCGCGAGCGGCGCTATGCCGAGGCGGCAGCGGCCTTCAGGGAGTTTCTGAAGAAATACCCGCAGGCACCGCTGGCGGCGAATGCCCGTTACTGGCTGGGCGAGGCCTATTATGTCTCGCAGAAGAATGCCGAGGCGAAGGCGGCCTTCCAGGCCCTGCTCGACCAGCACCCCGACAGTGCCAAGGTGCCGGGGGCGCTGTACAAGATCGGGCGTATCCTGGCGGCCGAGGGCGATACCGAGGGCGCGCGCAAGACGTTCAAACAGCTGATTGCGCGCTATCCCACTTCGCCCGCGGCCAATCTGGCGCGCGAGCAGCTCAAGAAGCTCGCATCCCGCAAGTGAGGCGGTCCTTCTCGCCCGCATGAATTCGTTGCGCATCACCGAGATCTTCCATTCCCTGCAGGGCGAGGCACGCGATGTCGGCTGGCCCACGGTGTTCGTGCGCCTGAGTGGCTGCCCCCTGCGCTGTACCTGGTGTGATACCACCTATTCCTTCAAGGCCGGCGAGGCGCTGTCGCTCGATGCCATTCTGCAACGGGTGGCCGCCTTCGATACGCGCCATGTCTGTGTCACGGGGGGAGAGCCGCTGGCGCAGAAGGCCTGCCTGGCGCTGCTCGAGCGCCTGTGTGATGCCGGTCATGCGGTCTCGCTGGAGACCAGTGGCGCCCTGGACATCGGCGGGGTCGATGCGCGCGTGACGCGGGTGATGGATCTCAAGACCCCCTCGTCCGGCGAGCAGGTACGCAACCGCTGGGAGAACATCGCGCTGCTGCGACCGCAGGACCAGGTCAAGTTCGTGATCGCCGACGAGCACGACTACCGCTGGAGTTGCGAGCAGCTCGAGGCGCATGCCCTGGTCGATCGTTGCGAGGTGCTGTTCTCGCCGGTGGCCGGTCGGCTGGCCCCGCGCGAGCTGGCCGAGTGGATCCTGCGCGATCGCCTGCCGGTGCGTTTCCAGATCCAATTGCACAAGTACCTGTGGGGAGAGGAGGCCGGGCGATGAGCGAACAGCCGAAGGCCGTGGTGCTGCTCTCGGGCGGGCTGGATTCGGCCACCGTGCTGGCGATCGCGCGCGAGCAGGGTTTCGCCTGCCATGCGCTCAGCTTCGACTATGGGCAACGGCACGCCGCCGAGCTGAATGCCGCGCGCCGGCTGGCTGCCGCGCTGGGGGTGGTCGAGCACAAGGTGCTGCCCCTGTCGCTGGATGCCATCGGTGGCTCGGCGCTCACCGATCAGGCCATCGCGGTGCCCGAGGAGGGCGGGGAAGGTATCCCCGTGACCTATGTGCCGGCGCGCAACACGGTGTTCCTGTCCCTTGCCCTGGGCTGGGCCGAGGTGCTGGGCGCGCGCGACCTGTTCGTGGGTGTGAATGCCGTGGACTATTCCGGCTATCCCGACTGTCGCCCCGAGTTCATCGCGGCCTTCGAGCAGCTGGCCAACCTGGCCACCCGTGCCGGGGTGGAGGGTGAGCGCTTCCGTGTCCACGCGCCGCTGATCGCGATGCGCAAGGCCGAGATCATTCGTACCGGCACTCGCCTGGGCGTGGACTATGGCCTGACCGTCTCCTGCTACCAGGCCGATGCCGAGGGCCGGGCCTGCGGTCGTTGTGATTCCTGTCGTTTTCGTGCCCAGGGCTTCGCCGAGGCCGGGGTGCCCGATCCCACGCCCTACCGGGACTGAGATCCGCCCCACGCGGTGCGCAAATCGATCCGTGTGAGCATCCAGCCACGGGGCAGTGGCACTTGCACCGGAATATTCTGCGTCGCCAGGGCGTCTGTCACTCGCTGGAACCCCTGAATGACAGCCGGAGAGAGTGACATGCAGTTCGAGAGTTTCGTCGAGGCACACCAGGCATTGTTGCTGGGCGCCTTCCTGATTGCCCTGGTGATGGGCGCGGTGGTCAACAAGACCAACTTCTGCACCATGGGCGCGGTGTCGGATTTCGTGAACATGGGTGATACCGGACGCCTGCGCGCCTGGTTGTTCGCCATCGCAGTGGCGGTGCTGGGCGTGAGTGTCCTGGAATATGTCGGGCTGGTGAATCCCGACGCGGCCTTCCCGCCGTATCGTGGCGGCCTTCTGCTGCTCGCCGAGAACATCCTTGGCGGCCTGATGTTCGGCATCGGCATGACGCTGGCCTCCGGCTGTGGCAACAAGACCCTGATCCGTATCGGTGGCGGCAACCTGAAGTCCATCGTGGTGTTCGCCATCATCGCGGTGATCGCCTATTTCATGATCAACCCCTTCCCGGGTTCCGACCAGACCCTGATGAGCGTGCTGTTCTACGACTGGATCCGCCCGCTGTCGGTGGACATGGGCGCACACCAGGACCTGGGTACCGTGCTGGCCGGTGAGGAGAATGCGGTGATGGGGCGTCTGGTGATCGGCCTGTTGCTGGGCGTGGCCCTGCTGGTGTTCACGCTCAAGTCGAGCGACTTCCGTGGCAACCGTGATCACCTGCTGGGCGGGCTGGTGGTCGGCCTGGCGGTGCTGGGAGCCTGGTATGTCTCCAGCAATATCTTCATCGATGCCGACGGTGAGGTGGTCAGTTTGAGCGAGTACTACGAGCAATGGGACATGCTGGCCGATTCCGACGAAGGCAAGCCGGCCGCCGGCCGCCCCCTGTCGCCGCAGTCTTATACCTTCATCAACCCCATGGGGCAGACCTTCGGCTACCTCAGCTCGGGGCTGCAATCCAGTCTGCTGACCTTTGGTGTGGTGGCGGTGTTCGGTGTGGTGCTGGGTTCGCTGCTGTATGCGCTGATCAGCCGCAGCTTCCGCATCGAGTGGTTCAGCTCGCTGGCCGATGTGCGCAACCACGTGGTCGGTGCCGTGCTCATGGGCTTTGGTGGCGTGCTGGGCATGGGCTGTACCATCGGTCAGGCGATCACCGGGGTATCGACCCTGGCGATCGGCTCCATGCTCACCTTTGGAGCGATCTTCCTGGGTTCGGCACTGACCATGAAGGTGCAGTACTACAAGATGGTCTACGAGAACGAGGCGACCTTCCGCAAGGCTCTGATCACTGGCCTGGTCGACCTCAAGCTGCTGCCATCGGGCATGCGGCAACTGGAGGCCATTTGAGCCGCAAAGGGACTTGAGCCTGAACGCGGCTTCGGTATAATGCGCGCTTCCTGGCGCGGTCGAGGCCGCGAACCGAGGGTCGTTAGCTCAGTCGGTAGAGCAGCTGACTTTTAATCAGTTGGTCGCAGGTTCGAATCCTGCACGACCCACCATATCGATCAACGGCTCGCGTCATCTCCGGCGCGAGCCGTTTTCTTTATACGTTCCCGGTTTGGCGATCGGTCTGTGTGTTTTCGATATCTGCCCGTTTCAGGATGAGGTTGTTTCCGAGCGCTTGCGGGTATCATCGGCTGCCCCTTGTAGCGAAGCGTATCCCATGAGCGAGTCTCCCTTCTTCGATGAAGCGGCCCAGCCTGCCCAGCCTGCCCGGCCAGGTGGCCTGTTGTTGCGACACAGTTCCGAGGCCCGATGAGCTGGCCGAGATACCATCCACTGCCTTATCAATCGGACGCTGCTGTCTGGTTCGCGGCCCTGAAGGCGCTGGATTGTCCTGTCTGGCTGGACAGCGCGGGGGGGATTGCCGGCGGACGTTACGACATCCTCGGCGCCGAGCCGTACCACTGCCTGCGCTTTGCCTGGGAAGAGGCCGATGCGGTGGCCAGTGCCTTGCGCGAGGTGATCGCGCAGCCGACCGTGGGCGACCCGACGCTGCCCTTTGTGGGTGGGGCCATCGGTTACCTGGGTTACGAACTGGGGCGCGCCTGGCAGGGCCTGCCCCGGCACCATGCGCACGATCTGCCGGTGGCAGCCTTCGGTGTCTACGACTGGGCGCTGGTCCTGGATCATCATCGGCAACGCGCGGTGCTGGTCGGTCAGGGACGCGATCCGGCGCTGCGTCGCCGCTGGGACGCCCTGTGCCGCACCCTGGAGCAGGCAGCGAGCGTCGCCCTGGGGGAGGTGGTGGTTGCAGCAGAGAAGGCCGCTGAGGTGGTCGACAGCCTGCCCTGGCCGGCCTACGAAGCGGCCTTCGCTCGGGTTGCCCACTACCTGCGCGAAGGGGATTGTTACCAGGTCAATCTCACTCATCGTTTCGAGGTTGAGCTGGCCGTTCCGGCCTGGCGCCTGTACCGGCGTCTGCGCGCGCTCAGCCCTGCGCCCTACGGCGCCTTTCTGGACTTCGGTGATTTCCAGTTGCTGAGCAATTCGCCCGAGCAGTTTCTCTCGTTGCACGCGGGCGAGGTGTACACCCGGCCGATCAAGGGGACCCGGCCACGCCACGCCGATCCGGTGGTCGATGCCCGGTTGCGCGCCGAGCTGCGGGCCAGCGACAAGGACCGGGCAGAGAACCTGATGATCGTGGATCTGTTGCGCAACGACTTGGGAAGGGTGTGTGTGCCGGGCAGCATCGAGGTGCCCGAGCTGTTCCGGGTGGAGTCCTTCGCCCGGGTACATCACCTGGTGAGTCCGGTACGCGGCCGGCTGGCCGCGGGATACGATGCGGTGGACCTGTTGCGCGCCGGGTTTCCCGGGGGCTCGATCACCGGCGCACCCAAGCGTCGGGCCATGGAGATCATCGACGAGCTGGAACCGGTGAGCCGCGAAGCCTATTGCGGCAGCCTGTTTCACCTGGGGTTCGACGGTCGCCTCGAGAGCAGCATCGCCATCCGCACCCTGGTGCGGCAGGGTGCGCGGCTGCGCTACTGGGCCGGCGGCGGGGTGGTATTCGATTCCCGCGCCGCCGAGGAGTTTCAGGAGTCGCTGGACAAGGCCGCGGCCTTCTTCGAGTTGGTCGGCGCGCGGCCCCGGGGCGATCAGCCGCCCTCGCGCATGCGTTCGTAATAGTAGTTGGTGGCTTCGACGAAACCGGCTGCGCTGCCGCAGTCGAAGCGCCGTCCCTTGAACTTGTAGGCCAGCACCATGTTGCGCTTTGCCTGGGTGAGCAGGGCGTCGGTGATCTGGATCTCGCCGCCGCGCCCCGGCGGGGTCTCGCGCAGGATGTCGAAGATGTCCGGGGTGAGGATGTAGCGCCCGATGATGGCCAGGTTGGACGGCGCCTCGTCGGGGCTGGGCTTCTCCACCATGTCGGAGATCATGAACAGGCCTTCTTCGATCTCGGAACCGGCGATCACGCCGTATTTGTCGATCTGGTCCTCCGGTACCTCTTCGATGGCTACCACGCTGCAGCGGTACTTGGCATAGATGCGTGCCATCTGTGCCATCACCCCGTCGTTGTTGCCATCGCACAGGTCGTCGGCGAGGATCACGCCGAAGGGCTCACGGCCGATCAGGGGCTCGCCGGTGAGGATGGCATGCCCCAGGCCCTTCATCTCCTTCTGACGGGTGTAGGAGAAGGTGCACTGGTCCATCAGGCGGCGGATATCGGTGAGATAGGCCTCCTTGTCGGTACCGCTGATCTGCTGCTCCAGTTCGTAGCTCACGTCGAAATGGTCTTCCAGCGCGCGCTTGCCGCGCCCGGTGACGATGGCGATGTCATGCATGCCGGCCTCCAGCGCCTCCTCGACACCGTACTGGATCAGCGGCTTGTTGACGATGGGCATGACCTCCTTGGGCATGGCCTTGGTGGCGGGAAGAAAACGGGTGCCGTAACCGGCGGCGGGAAAGAGACACTTTCTGATCATGATGGGGTCCGTTGTTGTGGGTCGCGTTTGTTCCAGGTCAAGCAGAGGTCATTATCCACGATCCTGTGCCGTAAAAGCCATTCCCTTGCATCTTCGGCATCCTGTTCGAACCAGGCCTTCGCCGAACCGAGCCGGAAGCTGTAGCCCCAGGCGTCCATATCGGCCTGCATGCGGGCCGATCCCACGCCGGGGAAGTGCTCGGCGAGCAGTATCTGCAGGTAACACACGGCGTTCTCCTCGGCCACGTCGCCTCCAGCATCGGTGTGCAGGGAGGCGCGCCGCTGTTCGTCCATGCAGATCCAGTGACAGGCCTCGTGCAGGGCCGAGTGCAGCGGGGTGTCGGGACGGACATAGAGGGTCTCGCCGATCAGACCCGCCTCGGGCTCGCCCCAGAAACTGCCGGGGATGGATACACCCTCGGGCAGGTGCTCGACGCGCAGGCCGAAGCGCGCCAGCACCTGGTCCAGCGGCGCGGCGAGGGGATCGGCACAGGAGAGCACGGAATGTGGCATGGGATGCGCTTGCGGGACGGAACGAAGGCCTTGATTCTAACCTGGATGCGTCAGCTGTCGAAGGTTCCATCCGGGTTACGCCGTATTGGCACAGGGCTCAAGTGCAATCTCTCTGTGATCTCTGTGTACTCTGTGGTGGTTCAACACTGTTCCCAGGGCAGGCCGTGGAAGCGCCAGCCGCCCAGGCTGCTGCGGTGGTGTTCCTCGTCGAGTTCGCCCTCGAAGCCCTCGTCCACGTGATAGACGTTCTTCAACCCGGCGTCGAGCAGGGCGCGGCCGGCCTCCAGCGAGCGCTTGCCGCTGCGGCAGATGAGAATCACCGGCGCACAACCGCTATCATTGGCGCACGCTACGCCGCCGAGCAGCAGCTTGCGGATTTCGGTGACGAAGTGCGGGTTGACCTCCCAGTCGGGCTCGTCGATCCAGGGGATGTGAACGGCCCCCTTGGGGTGCCCGACGAAGAGGTATTCCATGGTCGAACGGATGTCCACCAGTACGCTTCTTGGATCCTGTTGCATCAGTTCCCAGGCTTGCTGGGGGGTGAGGGCGACAGGGTCGGTCTGTTCGTTCATGGGCGTCTTCTGTTCCAGGTGGATGTTCTGCGATGGTTTGCAGTTATAGAAGAAGTCTGCGGCCTGTGCCGCTTTTTCAGGATTGGAAATATTGATGCTGTCCCGGGCCGCCATCCTCTTTCTGCGCGGTCTGGCCCGCCTGCCGTGGGGCGCCTTGCGCCGCCTGGGTCGGGGGGTCGGTCGCCTGCTGTATCGTCTGAATGGTCGCGAGGCGCGCAACGTGCGGGCCAATCTGGCGATCGCCTATCCACACCTGCCGGAGGCGGAACGCGAGGCACTGGTGCGCCAGACCCTGATCGAGAGCGCCGTCACCTTCTGCGAGATGCCACGCATCTGGCTGCGTGACGAGGACCTGTCGGAGCGCGTCGATCCGGCCGGCCTGCCCGGGCGCATGCGTGAACTGGTAGAACAGGGCAGGGGGCTGATCCTGGCGATGCCGCACCACGGCAACTGGGAGCTGGTCTCGGCCGGCATCGATCCCTCTTTGCCGATCACCGGCCTGTACCGACCGCCGCGCCAGGCCTTTCTTGAACCGCTGATGAGCCAGGGCCGCAGCATCGCGCGTATCCGCATGGTGCCGACCACGCCTGCCGGCATCAAGGCACTCAATCGCGCGCTCAAGGCCGGCGAGGTGATTGCCATCCTGCCCGACCAGGTGCCCAAGAGTGCCGGTGCGGCCGCGGCCGTCGCCCCCTTCTTCGGTCGTGAGTGCACCACCATGGTCCTGCTCGGCCGGCTGGCGGCACGTCATGGCTGCCCAGTGCTGTTTGTGTGGGCCGAGCGGCAGTCCGATGGGCGCTATCGCATGCGCCATTTCCTGGCCGACGAAGACATTGCGGCCAGTGATCCGCAGTGTGCGGCCGTTGCGCTCAACCGCCATGTGGAGCGTTGCATTGCCGATGCCCCGGCCCAGTACCAGTGGGCCTACCGGCGTTTCTATCCGGCGCTGCCGGGGCAATCCAATCCCTATGCTTGAGTATTCCCGGGAAGCGCTGATCCAGCAGCGAATCTGCTGTGCCCCGCCGGCAGGGCAGGGCTGAACGGCCATTCCTCGAGCTGCTCTACTCGCCGGGAATCCCCTGTGTCGCCTGCGCAGGCCGCGATGTCGGTGGATCCGGGGTCGCGGGCTGAGTGTGCTGCCACGTCTGTCATGATCTGATGGCTTTTGTTCGGCTGCAGCCGAAAAAAAAGCCCGGCGGATGCCGGGCTTTGGCTTGCGCAAAGCTTGGACTGCCTACTTGCGAGACGACGGTCCGTTGTATTCGATGCCGTTGCTCATGTAGGTGAGGAAGTATTCCAGATCGCGGAATTCTTCGCTCTGCGGCTTGTAGGGCTTGGCGCGCATCTGCTTCATGCAGCCCTTGAAGCGGCGATGGAAGGTGCCGAGTTCACCCCACTTGGAACGGTACACCGGCCAGCCGGTGGCCTGTCCCAGCGCCGGACTGAGGATGTCGGCACGGATGTGCTGACCCGCCGACTGCACGTGGCAGGAACCGCAGCTGAAGTTGAGCTGACCCCGCCGTGCCCAGTAGATGGACTTGCCCTTGTTGTAGGCGGCCAGGGCGTCCTTGTTGGGGATCTTCACGTTGATCTTCTGACCGCGCGACTCATAGGCCATATAGGCCAGCAGGCGAGTGATCGGACCCTTGGCGTACTTCAGGGGCTTCTCGCCGTTCTTCTTGCGGCACTCGTTGATG
The DNA here is from genome assembly GCA_964394235.1 of uncultured Sedimenticola sp. Lineage (GTDB taxonomy): Bacteria > Pseudomonadota > Gammaproteobacteria > Chromatiales > Chromatiaceae > MONJU. The sequence continues at coordinate 37,832 of CAYMWJ010000011.1, forward strand.
GCCAGCGGCAGGGTGACCACCATCTTGCGCTGGTCGTCCCAGTACGGATAGTTCTTGCGCTGGGCCGGATCGTTGTTGAAGCAGGAGCCATAGGTCTTGCCGTTGGCAAACGGCGTATTCCACATGGTCTCGCCTTCCTCGATCATCGGCTCGTAGGGCGGGAACTCCTCGATGGCCTCCCAGCTGTCGCGCGAGGTCTTGTCGATGGCGTACACACCGTTCGCATACTCTTGCAGCGGAACGCCGGGGAAGCGCTTGAAGAAGTAGTCCCGGTAGGTCTTCAGGTCTTCTTCCGGCGTCGTGTCAGTCGCCTTCTTGTCAGCGAAGGCGCCGGTGGCCGCAAGGGCACAGAGGGCGGCAATCGCGGTCTTCATTGGTTTCATGGGTCTGAATCTCCTCCCAGAGTGGATCTGGCATGCCCCCGGAGGGGCACGATGCCGTGGTGCCTTGTGGGTGTTATTTGATCTTGGCGCTTTTCGAATCGCTCTGTCCCTTGTTGTCGGTCCAGGCGATGGTGATGGTGTCGCCCTTGCTGCCACCGCTGAACTTGAAGGCCAGGTAGGGGTTCTTGGAAACGCCGCCGCTCCACTGAGCACTGAGCACTTCCTTGCCGTTGTGTTTGGCCACCACGTCCTGGATGAAGTGCGCCGGGATCAGCTTGCCGGTCTTCTTGTTCTTGCGCAGACCGGTTTCCATCGGGTGGCTGATCAGACACTTGACGGTCACCACGCCTTTCTTTTCCTTTGCGCGAATCTTGATTGAGCTTTTAGCCATTGGGTATTACCTCGAATATGTTACGCAGTTGCGATGGGGGGCGATCGGGATCAGCCGCCGCAGCCACCGACGGTGACCTTGACGCCTTTGCGGTTGGCATACAGTTTGCCACCGGCCTTGACCACGGCGATCACATCACCGGTCTTGCCCATCTTGATGCGGGTCGAGACATCCGCCTTGGCGTTGCGGCTCAGGTTGAACAGGGCGACCAGCGGGGAGTTGTTGGCGGAGGCCAGGATAGCGATGCTTTCGACACCCGGGATGTCGCTCTTCACGGTAACCGGTACCACGGCGCCGTTCTCGGCGATGTCGGGTGCCTTGATCTTGATCTTGTCCGAAGCCTCGGTCTGACCCGAGCCGAAGGCACCACTGAGTGCGTCCTTGGCGTTCTTGGCCTGGAAGGCCTTCGCGGGCCAGGCGGCCAGCACGGCTTGCGGCGCCAGCAGACCGGCGCTCACGGCGACACCCACGGTGCCCGCGGCCAGGGAGCCTTTCAGGAAGACTCGGCGTTTCATATCAGTATTCATCTTGCGTACTCTCCTGGGACGAAGTGATTTGAACGGGTATCTGACCTGCGGTCAGAGGGTGTACAGGTAATCGATGATGGCATTGATATCTGCGTTCGACAGGATCTTGTGCCTGCCGAAGGGTGGCATCCGCGTGGACGGATTGTTCTTCGTGGCGTCGTAGATCTGATCGAACAGCTTCTTGCGATCCGGGAAGCGAGCCTTCATGGCCACCAGCGGCGGGCCGATATCACCCGGCAGATTCCCCTCGGCCATGACGTGACAGGCAAGGCAGTTGCCCTTCTTGCGGTTCCAGGCGATCTCCTTGCCCTTGGCGGCCATGTTGGCACCCGCCGCCGAGGCAACCTGGGGCATCAGGCTGGCGGCGCTGAACAAGGCGGCCAGTGACAGAGCGATGGTTGCGTGTCTTGCGGTATTCCGCATCGCATATCCTCCTATGCTCGTTTTGGTGTGAAATGAAAGGTTTTCGAATTGTCTTGGCGGTTGTGAATCGGTCTGCCTTCGATGCGGACGCGTTTCGCTGATCACCACATTGTTGTCGGTCTTGTGACTTTACCCACTGCGGGTAGCGCCCAAGCATAATGATTTAGTGGTCTGGCGCAACCCTCGGTTGGCCAGTCCGGCATATCAGTAACAACTGATACTTTGGGCGTCTGTCTGGGACCCGATGCATAGACGCGGGGGCGTCGGGTTTATTCCCGTTTTTTGCGTGCGGCCAGTTCTTCGCGCAGTTCGCGCAGGCGGGCGTCGATGCGGCTGTTGTCGAAGAAATCGATGCCGGGCGTCTTCTGTGCCAGCTCGAGTTGCAGGATGGCCTCTTCCAGTTCTCCGTTGAGGTAGTGATATTCCGCCTGGTGTCGGTGAGCGGTGACGACATCTCCCGCCTCGCCACTGGCACGTGCCAGCAAGGCATGGATGCGTGGTTCGTCGGCGGCCAGGCCGATATGGGCGCGCAGCCTGCGTTCGGCCTCGCGGAAGTGGCCGAGTGCAATGGCCAGTTCCGCATGGGCCAGGAGCAGGGCGCGGTTCGAGGGGTGGTGCTCCAGTGCGTCTTGCAGGCGCTTCAGGGCGGCTTCGGCGTGGCCCAGGCGCTGTGCCGCTTCGGCCCGGGCGATGATGAATTCGATGGTGTCCGGTGCCTTCTTCAGCAGCTGGTCGAGAAGGGCAGCGGCCGCTTCGGGGCGACCGCCTTGCAGCAGGCTCAGCGCGCGTTCGTATTCCGTGGCCAGGCGATTGCGATAACGGCCGTCCTCCAGTTGCCGGGCCAGGCGCGCGGCATGCGCCAGGGGGTGGTCCACATCGCGCAGGGCGATGCGTGCGCGGGTCAGCTCGAAGCGCAGGCTGTCGCGCTGCTGGCGCGCGGGATAGCGCGCGGCGCGACCCAGGGCGTCGGCGATGCGGCTGGTGCTCACCGGGTGGGTCATGAGGAACTCGGGCAGCTTGCTGGCATAGACCCTATTGGCCTTGCCCATGCGCGAGAAGAAGGCTGGCACGGCGTTGGGGTCGAAGCCGGCCGCGGCCAGGATGTCGATGCCGATGCGGTCGGCCTCCTGTTCGTTGGCGCGGGTGAAGTTGATCTGTTGCTGGATCAGGGCGCCCTGGCCCATGGTGGCCGCGGCCAGGCCGGCATCGCCGCCGGCCGCAACCCCGATGGCGATGGCCGCGAGCAGGATGGCGGCATTGGGCAGGGCCAGATTGCTCGCGGTCTCCCAGGCGCGCAGCAGGTGTTGCTGGGTGACGTGCGCAATCTCGTGCGCCAGTACCGCGGCCAGCTCGCTCTCGGTCTGGGTGGTGGTGATCAGGCCGGTGTAGACACCGATGTAGCCACCCGGGCCGGCAAAGGCGTTGATCTCACGATTGTCGATGACGAAAAAGTGAAAGGGTGTGCCCGCCGCGTCGCTGTGTTCGACCAGGCGCTCGCCGAGCTGCTGGATGTAGTCGCCGATCAGCGGGTCGTCGAGCACGGCCTGGTTCTGGCGCACATTGCGCATGAAGGCGCGTCCCAGTTCCCGTTCGACCTTGGGTGTCATCAGGCCGCCGGCGCTGTTGCCCAGGTCGGGCAGACGGGTGTCGAGGGATACCGCCGGTGCGGAGGTGAACACCAGTGTGCTGGAGAGTAGCAGGGAGAGCAGTTGCTTGCAGGATCGGGCCATGTGGTCTGTTTCCCGGCCGCGGGCCGCCTAGTTGAGCTGGATACGTTGTCCCCAGGGGATCTTTCCCTTTCCCTTGATCAGCCAGATCACCGGGTAATTCGGTGGCTGGTCGGGAAAACGGCCCTCGGCATCGGTGAAGTACACCAGCAGCTCGGGCTGCACACCGTTGGCCTCGATCCATTCGAACACGGGACGGAAGTCAGTGCCACCCCCACCGGCCAGGCTCTCGGGCAGTGCGAAGTCCTCCCAGGGCTCGACGACCCAGGGGGCGCCGGGGGCGAGCTGTGAATCGCAGGGCAGCAGGGTGACGCGGGCGCGCATCTGGCCCTTGAGCGCGACGACCTCGGAGAGGAATTCCTCGATCTCGCCGGCCTTGATCGAGCCGCTGGTGTCGATGGCCACGGCGATGTCGATCTGCGAACTCTTCAGCGAGGGCAGGATGGCGTCGCCCTCGCGCCGTGAGGGGCGCATATAGCTGAAGTCGTCGCGTGCCATGGCCGTCATGTAGCGGGCCAGCAGCATGCGCCAGGGCAGTTGCGGTTGCAACAGGTGTTCGATCAGGCGCGCCAGGGTGCCGCCGAGTTTGCCGGCCTGTTTCGCCTGTTGCGCGGCGCCGGCGAGGCGTTGCTGCCACTGGACCTCGAGGGTGGCGCGTTCCTCGGGCGAGAGCGGGTCGGGCGCGGGGTCGCCTGCGCCGGGTTGCGTGTCGTCGGTCTCGCCTTCCTGGTCGCCGTCGCGACCCTCGTTCTGCAGTGGCTGTGCGCCTTCGCCTTCCCGGTCGTCGGACGGCTCGTCGAGTGGGCACTCGCCACCGGGATCACCATCCGGCTCGCCGCTGCCGTCCTCGGGGCGATGTCCCTGCTGTTGGTCGGCGTCTCGTGCCTGGCCCGACTTCTGCCCCTGCTGACCGCCGCCGGATGCGTTGTCCTGGTCGTAGAGATGCTGGTCGAGGGTCTCGGTCTGGTCGTTCTCGTCGATCAGCGGGTAGATCTCCTCGGCGGTCATGCCCAGGTACATGGGCATGATCTGGGCATCGGGTGGGGGCTTGAGGCCGTCCTCGACCAGCAGGGGGTTGATGGCGTAATCGCAGGCCAGGTCCCAGCGGTGCTTGATGCGGTGCTGGCGGCGCGCGAAGTGCGACAGGGCGCAATGCAGTGCCTCGTGCGCCAGCATGAACTGGGTCTGGTCGAGCGACAGGCCGGCGATGTATTCCGGGTTGTAATAGAACCTGCGCGCGTCGGTGGCCGTGGTGGGACACCATTGCGCATCGGCCGCGACCATCGGCAGGCGCAGCACCAGGGCGCCGAGAAAGGGCTTGTCGAGGATCAGCCGGGTACGCGCGGCGGCCAGCTTGGTCTCGACCCGTTCGATGTCCACGGCCATGGCGTCACTCGTAGAGCATCACGTCGGCGATGGCATTCGCCCAGGTGGCGAATTGCGGTATCGCGAACAGCTGCTCGCCGATGGCGCGGTGCAGGTCGGAGACCAGCATCACCCCCATCTCGCGCTGCGGGAAGGTGCCGGCATAGTCGAGGATATGACCGATCACCTGCGCGGCATCCGCTTCGCCGCTGGCGCGGATGGCGCGGCCGACCAGGGCAGCGGCCACCGCGTACTGCAGGTCGATCTCCTCGGGCACGGGTACCGGCTTGCCGGCGACGATGTCGTCCAGGTCGGGCATCTTGTCCAGGCTGTTGACGAAGGCGGTCAGTTCGATGCCGGCGGCCGGTCCCACGCAGGCTTGCAAGGCGCCTTGCAACAGCTCGGGCTGGTCACCGAATTTCTGCAGGCTGCGGTGCGCGAATTCCCAGGAGCGCGGCGAGGGGAAGGCCATGGGGTTGTGCGCCGGGTCGAAGTCGAACAGCCGTTCGGGACGAAAGCGCAGGAAGGCGATCACCCGCTCGTCGATGCCGTGCGCATAGGCCCAGGCCGCCCAGTCGTCGAGATGGGCCTCGACGTCGAAATGCGAGAAGCGGTTGGCCAGCGGCGCGGGCATGGTATAGGTGACGCCGCGATCGCCCTGGCGGTTGCCGGCGGCGAAGATGGCCCAGCCCCGGGGTACCTGATACTCGCCCAGGCGACGGTCGAGTATCAATTGGTAGGCAGCGGCCGAGACGCTGGGCGGGGCCGAGGTGATCTCGTCGAGGAACAGGATGCCGCGCTCGCCGTGGCGGGCGGCGTCGGGGAGGATGGCCGGTATGGCCCATTCCACGTGCTCGCCCTTGCGGAAGGGGATGCCCCGCAGATCGGATGGTTCCATCTGTGACAGGCGGATGTCGATCACTGGCACTGCGTGGCGCTCGGCGGTCTGGCGGATCATGTCCGACTTGCCCACACCCGGTGGCCCCCAGAGCATGACCGGGGTGTGGTGGCCTTCGAGGGTGCTGGTGAATTCGCGGTCCAGGATGGTGAGCAATTGGGCCGGGCGCATGATGACTCCGTGTGTGCAGATCGTCGGTTCGAGAGCAGACGGCAAGCATGGTGAGTAGGTTCTCAAAGATCAACCCCGGCGGTCGCACGGGTAGCGGGGAGCCGGCCTGGCGCAGCCCTCGGCGGATTATTGCGGCTGTTGATATTGCGGCTTGTCAGGAGTGAGTAATTTAGATTATTCTAATGCCCGTTTAAGCCGCCCACACCCAACAACGATGACAGGTGGGGGGTGCTGGGCCAGGGGCGAATGCCCTCAGGTCCGAGTTTTTTGCACGCCGTACCGAATGGACGGCTTGGATTGTCAATCGGAGACCGGATATGAACCAGTTCTACTATGACGCTGTGACCAAGATGGAAGAGATGGGTGTGGACGAGGAGTACATCCAGGGTTGGCAGGCGGGCTTTCTGCAAAACCCCAAGCGCGAAGAACAGCGTATCACCGAGCCTTACGAGGCAGGCTATGCCGATGGTGAGGCAAAGAACACCGACAACTTCGGTAACTGGGTGAAGAACTGATCCGTTCTTCCCTTCGGGCGGCGGTAGCCGCTCGCGGATACGCAAACCCCGGCTCATGCCGGGGTTCTGTTTTTTTGGGGAATGATCTGTCGTTCGACAGCGATGCTCAGCCGAACAGGTTGTCCATGGCGCGGCTGATCTCGCGGTCCACGTCCGGGCCGTCCTTGTCCATCACCTGATCGATGACCCAGCGATTGGCCTGGGTCTCACCCATGATCTGCTGGATCTCGTAGCCCAGGTGGCGCATGAAGGGGTAGGACGGTCCGTCTTCGGTGTAGTTGAATTCGGCGTATTCGGCGCCGCGCTCGTTGAGCTTGTCGATGAAGGGCTTCACATAGTCGCCGGGGCCGAACAGGTCGATCGAGTTGTCCTGCAGGTGCCCGGCCAGGTGGCGGGCCACGGCGATCACCAGTTGGCGGCGCTCCTCCTCGTTGAGCCCCAGCCGCCGGTGCGCAATGCGGTCGATGATCTGCAACTGGAAGATCAGGTACTCGACGATCACCGCCATGCGTTGTTCATCGGTCTCGTAGATGAAATCCTCGCCGTGCAGGTTGATGGCCTTCTCCTTGGCGATCCGCCAGCTGATGAAGGCCAGTGCGCCGGCAATCTCCTCGAGTGAGCGTTCGCCCTCGTCGTTGTGCCAGCGGCTCTTGATGCGCAGTGCCATGGGTACCTCTCAATGTGCTTGGCAGGGAGTCAATAACTGAGTATTTTACTCGGAAACCTGCCACGGAGCACCCACCATGTCGCCGGAGATCCTCGGGCTGACCGAACAGGTCCAGCGCAATTGCCACATCAGCGACGCGCGCCGGTTCTGAGTTCCGCTATCCGTCGACGGCCCGGGTGCAGGCGCGCCGGTACAGCGCGAGCAGGCGCAAACCGGCCTGCTCGGCA
>CAYMWJ010000012.1:0-44275 GCA_964394235.1 uncultured Sedimenticola sp.
ACTCTCATGGCGTCATGCATGCAAGGGGATAATCTGACAAAGTAGAATTAAGGAAATCCTGAAAAAGTCCCAGCGCACGCCAAAATCCTCCCACCCTGCCGACGCATTGAGCGGCCTGGCCTGATCTGCGCCTTTCTGCGGGAGATCAAGGCCACGCTGGCAGCAAAAGGCCCGGGGCTCAAGCGAACACGATGGTGGAAACGGCGGCCAAGGTGCCGGACAAAAGGGGCTGGATGACTGGCTGCACGGCGAAGCAGCCTCGGCACCAGGCGACAAGGCCAGCACGAGCAAGAAAGGGAAGCTGTCGGCCAGCGATTCGGAAACCGGGCCGATCGGGCGCTTGCCCGACAAGCGCCGACCGGACTCGACGCTGCCGGAATGGCGGCAGGCGCTCGGATCGCAAGGTCTCCGGGCGGGCCATCGAGGAGTTGTCGTGCTGGATCGTCAAGCGGCCGTTCGGCTTCGCCTTGGCGCGTTACCGAGGGCCATTCAAGACATGCAGGCGGAATTCAGAGATTGTGCAAAGCTTCACAAAGAACCGGGTTTTACGCCCCGGAGAGCATGCCAAGCTTGCTGGCCTTGTTGAATCAGTCTAAGAATACCGGTAGCATGTCGTGCCATAATTAGTGGATTTCTTGCTCCATGACTTTACATAAATAGCATTCTCACTTCGTCACTTTACCGGCTGTTTAGCCAAGGAGCAGGTTAATCATCCGGGATGGATGGTCAGGTGGGAAGCGAGGCGCAATCCAATAGCAGGACCAGATAATCCATACCCAAAGTTTTCTGCATTCTTGATTGGTGAGGGAGCTATGGAATACAAACCTGAATTTGATGATCTTTTCAACTTTGATACTCAGGAAGAAACTCCTAAAGAGCGTAGGCGATCGGCCCGTCACGTCAGAAAGGACATCAAGGCCTCGATTGCACCACTGATATCCGTCTTTGGCAAACCCTTTGATGTTGAACTTTTGAACATCAGCGCTTGTGGCGCCTCGATCGCGACAAAAAACAGGTTTCCGCTCAGCAAGAAATATATCATGCTCTCGTTGCAGCCAAAAGGCGGCACGCAAGTCAACATATCCGCTCAAATCGTTCATCAGGATACTTCATTAATCAATAAATATGGAATCCGTTTCGATCAACGCAATGAGGCCCTGGAGAAATACTTGAACAATAATAAAGAGTCCGAGGAGGACTAGCTGAAACCTGAATGCAGTATGCCGACCCATATCGGTACTCGATCATACATGGTTGGCCGCGCCCTTGTTTGAGCGGCCTTTTTTCCTCCTGCCCTCTGCTTGAGATCAAACCCCATCTGATTATTGTATTCCGCGCTAAAATCCTGTGCCTTTACTAGGGGAGCCGCAAGGTGCAAGTCGAATCACTGATCAACGCCCGCTGGGTGATCCCGGTCGAACCCGAGGGCCAGGTACTCGAACACCACAGCATCGCCATCGAGGCAGGCCGTATCCATGCCATTCTGCCCACGGCCGAGGCGCGCGAGCAATTCCACGCCCAGCGTACCGTGGACCTGCCCCGCCACGCCTTGATCCCTGGCCTGGTCAATGCCCATACCCATGCGGCCATGAGCCTGTTCCGCGGTCTGGCCGATGACCTGCCGCTGATGGACTGGCTACAGCAGCACATCTGGCCAGCCGAGCAGCGCTGGGTACACGAGGAATTCGTGGCCGACGGCACCCGCTTGGCGATCGCCGAGATGCTGCGCGGCGGCACCACCTGCTTCAACGACATGTACTTCTTTCCCGACGTCACCGGGCAGGTGGCAGCGGCCACCGGCATGCGCGCAGTGATCGGCCTGATCCTGATCGACTTCCCTTCCGCCTGGGCGGAGGATGCCGAAGGCTACCTGGCACGCGCCGTCGAGGTCCACGAGCGCTTTCGCAACGAACCGCTGATACGTACCGCCTTCGCCCCGCATGCGCCCTATTCGGTCTCCGACGGGCCACTGGAGCGCATGCGCGTGCTGGACGCCGAGCTGAACCTGCCCGTGCACATGCACGTCCACGAGACCGCCGACGAGGTGCAACAGGGCCTGGCGCAGCACGGTAAACGCCCGCTGGCGCGCCTGCAGGAACTGGGACTGCTCGGCCCCTCGCTGGTGGCGGTGCACATGACCCAACTCGAGGACGCCGAGATTGAGGCGATAGCGCGCGCCGGGGTCAACGTGGTGCACTGTCCCGAGTCCAATCTCAAGCTGGCCTCGGGTTTCTGTCCGGTGGCACGCCTGCTCGAAGCCGGGGTGAACCTGGCTCTGGGCACCGATGGCGCGGCCAGCAACAACGACCTGGACCTGCTCGGCGAGATGCGCACTGCTGCCCTGCTCGGCAAGGGTGTGGCCAGCGACCCCAGCGCCCTGCCCGCACGCCAGGTGCTGCACATGGCCACCCTGGGCGGTGCCCGAGCCCTGGGGCTGGGCGAGGAGATCGGCTCGCTGGTCGCGGGCAAGGCCGCGGACATCGCCGCCATCGACCTGGGCCAGCCACAGACCCAGCCGGTGTACGACCCGGTCTCGCAAATCGTCTATGCCGCCGGACGCGAACAGGTCAGCGATGTCTGGGTCGCCGGCCGGCGACTGGTCTCCAACGGCCGGGTGAACTGCCTGGACATCCCCGAGATCGTGCGTAACGCTGCCCGTTGGGGCGAACGTATTCGAGAAGGCGGCACCGCTGACTTGGTTCCGGCAGATGTGAAGCGCTGACAGCCATGCGCCATACCCCGTAGAATGACGCTCGAGGCACGACACCGGAGAACCCCATGCCCCAGGCCGCCAACGTCGATCAAGCCGAAGTCCGCAAGTTCGAAGAACTCGCCAACCGCTGGTGGGACCCCAACAGCGAGTTCAAGCCGCTGCACGACATCAATCCCCTGCGCCTGGGCTACATTGAGAAGCAGGCCGGGGGACTGGCCGGCAAGCGCGTGCTCGACGTGGGTTGCGGCGGCGGCATCCTCTCCGAGGCCATGGCCGCCCGCAGAGCCGAGGTGACCGGTATCGACATGGGCGAGGCACCGCTGGAAGTAGCGCGGCTGCACCTGCTCGAATCGGGCCTGGAGGTGGACTACCGGCGCATCCCGGTGGAAGAACTGGCTGCCGAACAGCCCGGCAGTTTCGATGTGGTCACCTGCATGGAGATGCTCGAGCACGTCCCCGACCCGGCCTCGGTGGTGCGCGCCTGTCACGACCTGGTGAAACCCGGCGGGACGGTGTGTTTCTCGACCATCAACCGCAATCCCAAGAGCTACCTGTTCGCCATCGTCGGGGCCGAGTATCTGTTGCGCCTGCTGCCACGTGGCACCCACGACTATGCCCGGTTCATCCGTCCCTCGGAGCTGGCCCACTGGGCGCGGGACGCGGGCCTGGCGGTGGAAGACCTCTGCGGCATGACCTACAACCCGTTCACCGGGGTCTATCGGCTGGATGCCCGCGACGTGGATGTGAACTATCTGATGGCCTGTCGAAGGAACACCTGAACACCCCAGCAGCCCCTCCCCGGCCCTCCCCCGCTCGCGGGGGCACCCAGCACGGTCATGCGGTTCAGGTCGTTCCGTGCCCGACGCGGTAACCGTGCCAACACAGCGGGACAGGCGTCAATCGACGACGACACGCCGGAATTCGGTGGTCTGGCAGCGGGGACAGGGGGGGATGTATCCGGCCTTGTGCAGGTGCAGCCGTTCGCCACACTTCGAGCATTCGAAAGTGCCCGGCAGGGCCACCTCACCGGTGCGATAGGTCGGGCGCTCGGTGGCCGCTTCCATCTTCATCTTGAGCCACTCGACCTCGGTGCGATCGGCTGCCTGCAACAGCAGGCTGGCGAACCAGTCTTCCAGCAGCGCGGTCTCGAATCCCAGCCAGTCCTTCAGGTCGCGGCCCGTCTCGGCCAGATGGTGGCCCATGTCGCGCAGATCGCGCTCCAGGTACTCGGCCAATTTCTGTCCCTGCTCCTCGGTGATCTCCTCGGCCGCGAACAACTTGTCGCGCGCCTTGGCCACCAGTTCGTGCAGCACAGGCTCGGTACGATCACCGATCTGTTTCCATTCCTCGGCCACGGCCTCGAACAGCCTTTCATAGACCTGCCCTACGGCCTCGATGGGATCGTGCGGGGGTTTCAGTTCCTTCATCATGCCTCTCCGGTTGCCAGCGTTTCCTGCCACGCAGATACGGCCTGACGGAACATGAATCCAATCCAGCCAGCCGAATTGACAGGGTAAGGCTACGGTAACATGATCCCCGCCCCCGCGACCGACCAGGTGAACATCGTGAGCCCATTGCACCCTCCCGCGGCCGTGCTGTTCGATCTCGACGGCACGCTCGCCGACACCGCGCCAGACCTGGCGTATGCCCTCAACGAGACACTGCACCACTACGGGCGCCCGCCGCTGCCGTTCGCACAGATCCGCCCAGTGGTCTCGCACGGTGGCATCGCCCTGATCCGCCTGGGCTTCGGCATGGCGCCGGAGGAACCCGGCTTCGAGGAACGCCGCCAGCACCTGTTGCAGGTCTACCGGGACAACCTGTGCCGCGAGACCCGCCTTTTCGACGGCATGGAGACGGTACTGGACACCCTCGAACAACGCGGTATCGCCTGGGGTGTGGTGACCAACAAGCCCGCCTGGCTGACCGATCCGCTGATGCATGCGCTGGGATTGGACCGGCGCACCCCGGCCATCGTCAGTGGCGACACCTGCCCCGAGCGCAAACCCCATCCCCTGCCGATCCTGCATGCCTGCCAGCTGCTCGCCGTGGCACCAGAACATTGCTGGTACCTGGGGGATGCGGGGCGCGACATGCAGGCCGCGCGCGCAGCCGGCTGCCTGCCCATCGGCGCGACCTTCGGCTATCTGCACCCGGACGATCCGGTCGAGAACTGGGGCAGCGCGCTCGACATCGACCACCCGCGCGCCCTGCTCGAACTGCTGGAACAGACGGAGACAGTGTGAACGCGGATTGGCGCTTTCCCAACGCCGCCACGCCACCAGGCTCGGCGGCCTATTACCTGGCCCGCTTCGCCCATCCGGATGAGCGCGACCGCCTCGCCGCCTGGCTGGCCTGGTTCGACCTGCTGGAGAACATGGTGCGCCGCGCCAGCGACCCGGGGGTGACCCGCCTCAAGCTCGACTGGTGGCGTGAAGAGATAGAACGCCTGGCGCGTGGCGAGGCACAGCACCCGCTGTCCCGGGCGCTGCTCCCATGGACGCAGCGCAGCGACTGCCGTCAACCAATGCAGCGCGCCCTCGACGCCACCGAACAACGCATCCTGCAGCAGGCGCCGGACAGCCTCGAGGACTTTCACCGGCAATGCCGGGACGAACAGGCCAGCCGTCTGTATCTGCTCGCAGGCCCCACCAGCGAGACACCAGCGATCGAGGCACTCGGCGCCTATCTGGGCACCGTGGCACGCCTGCAACGCCTGGGCGAGGACCTGCAGCGCCATCACCGCACCCTGCCCCGCGAGTTCGCCATCCCCGATATCGAGCAGCTGCTGCAAGAGCGAAGGCTCGGCCCCCCCGGCATCTCGCTGTTGCAAGCGGCCGAAGACGGGCTGGAGCGAGAAGCCACTCTCGACTACCCCCTGCGTGCCCTGCTGGCACAGCACCGACACACGGCCCGCCTGTTGCGGCGTCATGGTTTCCCCACCGACCGCGTGCTGCAGCCCTCGCCGCTGAGGCTGCTGTGGGAGGCCTGGCGGGCTTCGCGCCCCCCTGAACTCACCCCCTTGCGGTAGAATCCCTGCCTTTCCCAGCCTGGAGCCGCCATATCATGTCGTATCCCGTCGACTACCAACCCGCCCCCAACGTGCTGCGCGACCGTGTCGTCCTGGTGACCGGCGCGGGCGACGGCATCGGTCGCGCCGTCGCCCTGGCCTGCGCCACGCACGGCGCCACCGTGGTGCTCGCGGGCAAGACGGTGAAGAAGCTCGAAGCGGTGTACGACGAGCTCGAACAGGCCGGCGGCCCCCAGCCGGCCATCTACCCCATCAACCTCGAAGGCGCCACGCCCGCCGACTACGACCAGCTGGCGCAGACCATCGAAAACCAGCTCGGACGCCTGGACGGAGTGGTGCACTGCGCCGCCCTGCTGCCCTACCTGTCGCGCCTCAAGGACCACGAGGCCGAAGACTGGATGAAGGTCATGCAAGTCAACCTGAACGCCCCCTTCCTGCTCACCCAGGCCCTGTTCGGGCTGCTGGAGGCATCGGACAGCGGGCGCGTGATCTTCACCGTGGACAGCGTGGGCACCGAGGGCCGTGCCTTCTGGGGGGGCTATGGCGCCAGCAAGGCCGGGCTGGACAGCCTGGCACGTATCTGGGCGCAGGAACTGGAGAACAGCCACCTCCGGGTCAACCGGATCGACCCCGGTCCCACGCTGACCGCCTTGCGCAAGCGGGTCTTTCCCGGTGAGGACAACAGCACCCTGAAACGGCCCGAGGCCGTTGCCCCCGCCTACCTCTGGCTGCTCGACCCAGCCAACCGGGTCCATGGCGAGTGTCTGCGCCTTGGCTAGTATTGCGCTTGCCGAGGACTTGCTCCTCTCCCGGTCACCCGCCATAGCGAGCTGCGGTTTCGGGTTGAAACCGGGAACGGGTTCCTCGACAAGCGCCGACCGGCAACTTAAAGTTGCCCGCCTGTCCGGTTTTCAGACAAGGGCTGTATCGTGACCGAAAAGGAAGGGACTTCTGTCGGGGTGAGCATCGTCATCCCGGCGCTCAACGAGGCGGCCTCCCTGCGCAAGCTGCTGCCCGAATTGAAACGACGCTTTTCGTCGTCCGAGATCCTGGTGGTGGACGACGGCTCCACGGACGACACCGCAACGCTCTGCGAGGAACTCGGCATCCGCTGCATCCGCCATCCCTACAACATGGGCAATGGCGCGGCGATCAAGAGCGGCGCGCGCCACGCCAGGGGTGAAACCCTCGTGTTCATGGACGCCGACGGCCAACACCTGCCGGAACATGTCGAACGCCTGCTCGAGCGCTTCCACGCCGAAGGGCTGGACATGCTGGTCGGCGCACGCGACAGCGCAGGGCAGGCCGGCCTGTTACGCGACCTGGGCAACCGTATCTTCAACCTTGTGGCAAGCTGGATGACCGGACACCGGATCCTCGACCTGACCAGCGGGCTGCGGGTGGTGCGTGCCGACCGCTTTCGCGAATTCCTACACCTGTTGCCCAACGGCTTTTCCTATCCCACCACCTCGACCATGGCCTTCTTCCGCTCGGGCTACTCGGTGGCCTACGCACCGGTGGACGTACGCTCCCGCACCGGCACCAGCCATCTGAACATCTGGCGTGAGGGACTGCGTTTCCTGCTGATCATCTTCAAGATCGGCACCCTGTACTCACCGCTCAAACTGTTCGCCCCACTCAGCCTGCTGCTGTTTACCACCGCCTCGATCTGGTATGGCTACACCCTGATCACCGAGGGGCGCTTCACCAACATGAGCGCTCTGCTCTACACCACCTCGCTGCTGATCTTCATGATCGGCCTGGTGTCCGAGCAGATCACCGCCCTGATGTTCGCCCGTCGCGACGACGAGCACCGCGACTGAACGTCGCTCGCGTACTCAGCCAACCCGGGGCACCTCCGAAAAGGGAATGTGCACTTTTTCAGGGATTCCGTTAGTGCTTGAGCCAGGTATTGACCCGCTTCACGTCCTCCACCGACAGGGTGCCGGCGGCGTTCAGCAGGCGCAGGGTGCTGAGTACGTAATCGTAACGCGCCTGAGCATAGTCGCGCCGTGCGCGGAACAGGTCGCTCTGGCTGTTGAGCACATCGACCAGGGTCCGGGTGCCGGCCTGGAAACCGGCCTCGGTGGCCTCCAGGGCACTGAGTGCCGAGCGTACCGTGGCCTTGAGTGCAGCCACCCGGCTCATCGCCGTCTGGATGCCACGATAGGCGTCACGCACCTTGCGCACCACCTCGCGACGCTTGGCATCGAGGTTCTCCTGTGCTGCGATGAACTGATGCCGTGCCTGACGGGTAGCGGTCACCAGTGCCCCGCCGCTGTACAGTGGCACCGCCAGTTGCAGGCCGATGCTGCGGGTGTCCGCGTCACGCCCGACTGCAGAATTGGTGTGTGAGCGTCCCAGGGAGCCGACCAGGTCCAGCGTGGGATAACGCTGTGCACGCCGCCGCGCGATCTCCTTGCGTGCCACTTCGCTGGCCAGTCGCGCCGACTGCACCACCGGGTTGTGCTGCAAGGCCAGTTCACTCCAGGCGTCGAGGCTGGCCGGGTTCGGCGGCAGCAATGGCAGCTCCTCCTTCAGATCGTCCAGCTGGGATGGCGCATCGGCGACCACCTGGCGCAGGGCCTCCAGTGCATTGTCCACGGCGTTGCGCGCGGTGATCTCGCTGGCCCTGGACTGGTCGAAACGTGCCTGCGCCTCGTGCACATCGGTGATCGCCACCAGGCCGACCTCGAAGCGCTCCTTTGCCTGCTCGAGCTGACGCGCGATGGCCTTCTTCTCGGCCTGCGTGAACACCAGGTTCTCACGCGCCGAGAGCACACCGAAATAGGCCTCCGCCAAGCGCAGGATCAGGCCCTGCTCGGCAGCGGCATAGTCGGCATCGGCCTGTTTCACCTGATCGCGCGCCTGCGACAGGGCGACCCGGCGGTCCTGGCGAAACAACGGCTGTACCACCTGCACGGTGAGCGCATTGCTGTCGTAGTCGTTGTTCGGCGCACCCCGCAGATCCTGCGAGGTGTAGTTGAGATCGCCGCTCAGATTGACGTTGGGCAGCAGCTTGGCCCGCGCCAGGGGCTCGGCCTCGTGGCCGGCGTCACGGTTCGCACGGGCAGCGCGGATCACAGGATCGTTCTGGGCCGCCCTTTGATAGAGGCTCAACAGGTCGTCCGCCTGGACGCCCAGGGACAATGCCAGCATGCCCATCACCGTCAACAGCTTTTTCATGCTTACCATTCCATATATTTATGTGTGCATAATTTTGTTTATGGTACGCTATTTCCGTACCACTTCAACTGCCTGTCGCGGCATCGGCGGCACCAGCAACTGCGGGTCGATGCGCACATCACGCAAATTGGCCCCCCAGTGCAGGTGCGGCCCGGTGGCGCGCCCGGTAGCACCAATCTCAGCGATGGGCTGACCCTTCCTGACCCGATCACCGACCTTGACCAGCAGCTTGCTCAGGTGCAGGTAGGAGGTGTTCAGGCGCAGGCCATGATCGATGATCAGGGTGCCGCCCGAAAAGAACAGGTCCGGATCAGCGAAGATCACCACCCCATCGGCCGGGGCCACCACCGTGGTCCCTTTGGGGCGGGCGATGTCCACACCGTAGTGTGGTCGCCGGGGCTTGCCATTGAGCACGCGCTGGCTGCCATAGGTGCCGGAGATGGGGCCTTGCACCGGCCAGATGAACCCCTGCAGGAAATCGGCACGTTTGCTGAGGATGCGCCGCGCCTCCTTCACCGCCGCCGTCTCGCGGCGGATGCGCGCCAGCTCGGCCTCGGTGCGCGGTGTGACCTTGTGAGGCGGCAAACCATCGATACGTTGGATGCGGAACTGGCGCCGGGCGATCTCCAGCCGGCGCGTCTCCTCATGGCCGTCGGGATAACGGATCCTGAGTTCCGAGACCGGTCCGGCATCGCGCGCAAACCCCAGCAGGAAGACCCCGCCCGGCCCCACATCCACCGGCCGGCCATCCTGCCAGACTTTCGCCCCCTGGGGCAGGCCGCGACCGACGGCCATGCCGCCCTGGGTAAATTCGCCGTCCAGCGACAGACTGCCGGCCACCACCGGCCCGGCCAGCAGCAGCCACGCCAGCCAGGACAACCACCTGGCCCCGCTTGAATTACCTATCCAGCCCCCGGATACTGCCCGCATGTCCACTCCTGTCGTCTCCGATCCGCGTTCCGAGACCTACACTTGGTCGGAACTGCTCACCATGATTACCCGCCACCGGCGCGAACTGGTGGCCGCCAACCTGATCGCCGTGCTCGGCACCCTGGTCTCGGTACCGGTACCCCTGCTGATCCCGCTACTGGTCGACGAGGTACTGCTCGACCAGCCCGGCGCCACCGTGGCCCTGATGCAGCGCCTCTTTCCCGAGGCCTGGCAGGGCCCCGTCCTCTATATTAGCGTCATCCTGTTGCTGACGTTGTGCCTGCGCTTTCTGACACTGGTGTTCAACGTCTGGCAGACACGGGAATTCACGCTGATCTCCAAGGAAGTGATCTTCCGCATGCGCCGCGACCTGCTGGAGCGCCTGCAACGCTTCTCCATGAGCGAATACGAACTGCTGGGCTCGGGTACCGTGGCCTCGCACCTGGTGACCGACCTGGATGCCATCGACCAGTTCGTCAGCCAGACCACCAGCAAGTTCGTGGTGGCCGTGCTCAGCGTGCTCGGCACCGCGCTGGTGCTGTTGTGGATGCACTGGCAGCTCGCGCTGTTCATCCTGTTGCTCAACCCGGTGGTGATCTGGATTACCACCCGCTTCGGGCAGAAAGTCAAACAGCTCAAGCAACAGGAAAACCGCGCCTGGCAGGCCTTCCAGGAAACCTTGGTCGAAACGCTGGACGCCATCGCCGAGATCCGCGCGGCCAACCGCGAGCGGCATTACATCCGGCGGGTGATCGAGGCGGCTGCCGGCATCCGCGACCGCTCGGCCAGCTTCACCTGGCGTTCGGACGCGGCCAACCGGCTGTCGTTCATGGTGTTCCTGTTCGGCTTCGACGGCTTCCGCGCCCTGTCGATGATCATGGTGCTCTACTCGGGGCTGAGCATCGGCGAGATGCTGGCGGTCTATGCCTACCTGTGGTTCATGATGAGCCCGGTGCAGGAGATCCTGAACATCCAGTACGCCCTGCATGCCGCACGCGCCGCGCTCGGGCGCATCAACAAACTCATGGACGTGGGGCTGGAGCCACGTTACCCGCACCTCGAAAATCCCTTTGCAGGCCGCCTGAGCACCAGCATCGAGGTCGAGGACCTGTGTTTCAGCTACGACGGCGAGACCCCGGTGCTCGATCACCTGAACCTGCGCATCGCCGCCGGCGAGAAGGTCGCGCTGGTCGGCGCCAGCGGCGGCGGCAAGACCACCCTGGTGCAGATCCTGCTGGGCCTGTACATACCGCAGCGCGGCAGCATCCGCTACGACGGCGTGCCGGTGGAACGCATCGGCCTGGACGTGGTGCGCGAGCACGTGGCCACCGTGCTGCAACAGCCGGCGCTGTTCAACGACAGTATCCGTGCCAACCTCACCCTGGGGCGCGAACTGCCCGAAGAGCGCCTGTGGCAGGCACTGGAGATCGCCCAGCTCGCCGAAGTGGTGCGCCACCTGAACGACGGACTGGAGACGCACATCGGCCGCGACGGCGTGCGCCTCTCGGGCGGGCAGCGGCAACGCCTGGCGATCGCGCGCATGGTGCTGCGCGACCCGAAGATCGTGATCCTCGACGAGGCCACCTCGGCACTCGACGTGGCCACCGAGGCGGCACTGCACCAGGCCCTGCAGACCTTCCTCGAGGGCCGCACCACCCTGATCGTGGCGCACCGCCTGAGCGCCGTGCGCCAGGCCGATCGCGCCCTGGTGTTCGAGAACGGCCAGATCGCCGAGGATGGCAGCCACGAACAACTGATCCAGAGCGACGGTCTCTATGCCCGACTCTACCGGCGCCAGGAAGATGGCCATGGCCACCCCTCCATGAAGCCGGGTAGACCACGCCCTTGATCATGGAAGACATGCTAGGCTAGGCTGATTGACCCAACAGCAAGATCATGACGCCATGCCTTACT
This sequence comes from uncultured Sedimenticola sp., assembly GCA_964394235.1. GTDB lineage: Bacteria > Pseudomonadota > Gammaproteobacteria > Chromatiales > Chromatiaceae > MONJU. Next base: position 11,775 of record CAYMWJ010000012.1, read on the forward strand.
TCGTGTATTACGTCACCGTCAATCCAGCCAACAACACCAAGAAGCTGGAATACATCGACACCAAGGACAACTACCGCGAGGCCCGCGCCCTGGCGCGCGAGATTCGTGCCGGCATGGACCGCAGCAATCCCCACCGCGAATGCCGGATGATCTTCGCCAAGACGCAGGTGGAGGCAGAAAAGCTGTTGAGCATCCCGCGCGAAGAGCGGGTGATCGGCGAGGACTGAGCAGGCTCAGCGCCGGGCGAGCTGCGCGGCGGCGCGGTATTCCTTGTAGTAACGCAGCACCTTCTCGACGTAGTCCTGCGTTTCCGGGAACGGTGGCACCCGGTTACCGTACTGCGCCACCGCGTTCTCACCGGCATTGTAGGCCGCCAGCGCCAACCGCAAGTCGTAGTGGAAACGCTCGAGCAGCTGCCGCAGGTAGCGCGTGCCGCCACGCAGGTTCTGGCGGGGGTCGTGCGGATCGGTCACCCCCAACTGGCGGGCCGTCTCCGGCATCAACTGCATCAACCCGCGCGCCCCCCTGGAAGACACGGCGTCGGTACGATAGGCCGATTCCGCGCGGATCACCGCGTGCACCAGCTCGGGCCGCAGATGTTCGGCACGTGCAGCGGCATCGATCAAGGGTCCGAGTGCCTTGCGCCGACGCTCCAGCGCGGCCAGCGAGTCGCCTCCTGCACGGCGGGGCTGCTTCTTCGGTGTGCGGTAGCGCTTGAGCAGCTTGTACTGCCCCGTCATGGGCCTGTCGGTCAGGTAGATGTGACCGTCGCCGTCCCGGTACTTGTAGATGTCGGCCGACACCGCTCCCCCCCACAGCAGGAGGCTGGCGGCAAGCACCACGGCAGACCAGGAGGCGCTACCCATGTTTCACTGCAAGATGCTGTTGCAAGTTCCTGATTCCTCTGGCGCCATTGCCAGGCACCTGCGAGCAGCCTAGCAAGCCCCCCGCAGGAATGCCATCGGCCAGACCAGAGATTGCTTGAGCGGCACGCCCGGATGTGACGGCCTTCCCCTTCAGTCCGCGCCCGGGGGCTCCCGGGTCCAGCACAGGATCTTGTTGTCGGCGGGCATGTCGACGGTTTGTGCCATTACCAACCCGGCGCGCCGCCCCAGTTCCTGCAACCAGGCAACATCGCGCACCCCCATGCCCGGGTCCTGCGCGCGCAGCCACTGGTCGAAACGGGCATTGCTCGGTGCGGTAGGCCGCCCGTCGATATGGAAGGGCCCGTACAGCAAGAAGACCCCGCCGGGACACAGCACCCGCCCCACCCCGTCAAACATCGCCGCCACTTCGGGCTCGTGCAGGATGTGCGCGGTATTGGCGCTGAATACCGCGTCGAACGGTCCGGCAGGCCAGGGATCGCGCACCACATCCAGCGCGATCGGCGCCAGCAGATTGGAACTGGGCCGGTAATCGAGCCAGGCCTGGATGCCCGGCAGGTTCTCTGCGCGATCGCTGGGCTGCCAGGTCAGATGCGGAAACTCGGGCGCGAAATACACCGCGTGCTGCCCGGTACCCGAACCGACCTCGAGCAGGGAGCGGACCTCTGGACCGAGCCAGTCGCGCAGCACCGCCAGGATGGGCGCCCGGTTCTGCTCGCAGGACTCGGCAAAGGGCCGATTCATCGTCCGCAGCACTTCTTGAACTTCTTGCCGCTGCCGCAGGGGCAAGGGTCGTTACGCCCTACTCTGGGCCCTTCCTTGCGCTGGGTCTGCGGCTTGGGAATCTCGCCGTCCACGTAGTACCAGCGGCCATCCACCCGCTCGAAGCGGCTGCGCTCGTGGTGCCGGCGCGGCTGGCCGTTTTCGGTGAAGCGGGCGATGAACTCGACCATGCCGGTTTCTTCATCCGGCCCACCGGCCTCGGTGGCCACCACCTCCAGCCCCAGCCATTGCGAGGCGGCCGCCCAACGCGCTGTGGCGGCGCGGTCCCAGTCGCTGCGATGCTCGGGGTGCAGGGTTTCACCCAGGTAGTCGATGGCCTCGACCACGTAGGCCGAATAACGTGAACGCATCAGCGCCTCGGCAGTCGGCGCCGGGCGCTCGCCGGCGATGAAGGGCCCACAACAGTCGGCGTAGGCCAGGCCAGAACCACAATGACAGGCCGTCACGGCTTCTCCGCGTTTCATTGATGATAGTAGAGGCCGCGGATTCTACGCCATGTACGCTCAGCCCGCCTGCTCGTCGGGCGACCAGTACTCCATCCCGGCAGGCGCATCAGGGCCGGCGTCGATAAAGCAGCCGGGTGCGGTCGTCGCCGGTACCGGCACCGGTTGACTCTTCAGCAGGGCGTCCAGCGCCGAGCCCAGGTAGCGGCGCGTCACCACCTCGCGGGTGAAGCCGATCCCGTACTGATCGTCCACCGCGCCGCGGAACACCAGTCGCTGCTCCGCATCCAGCACGAACACATCCCCCGTACTCTGCACCCCCAGTGCCCGGGCCAGGTCGAAGGCATGACCCCGAATGAACACCACCGGCGCGTCGAAACCCGCCGCATCGGCAGCGATCGCCTCGGGTGCCAGCAGATCGTTCAGGTACAGCACCACGAAATGGAAGCCCCGGGGCTGGTAGTCACGCGCCAGGCGCGCCTGGCGTGGCCCGTAGACCCGCGACACCGGGCATTCCGGATCACGCACCAGGATCACCGTGCCGCGCTCCCCGCCCAGATCGTGCAACGACACCTTGGCACCGGATACCGTGCCCAGCACCTGGTCGGGGATACGTCGCCCGATACCCGCCTCCGACGGGTTCAACGACTGCGGCCCCATCCACTCGGTTGGCGCCCGGCCCTCCGGCGGTTCGATATGCCCCGCCAGGGCCCAGGCCGACCAGGCCAGCAGACCCACCGACAACCAGCGCACGATGGCAAGCATGACGACTCTCCGTGTTGACCTCTGTCCCCATGAGACCCGGCAGGCGGCGAAAAGCGTTCAGGCGGGAGGACGAAGCCATTCAGGGCGCGAAAGCGCCGTGTGTAGAGGTTTCGAGGCCGTGCGGGGAAATTCCCCCAAAAGGGCACAAAGCACACGAAGAAAATGGTGGCCTGTGGATATCGGCCGCAGGTCGGGCTGACGCTTGCCGACTCTACAAGCCCAACTCCCGCCAGCGCTTCTCGATGCGCTTGACCGACACCGGGCCGTCGGTGCCGATCTCCTGGGCGAACAGGGAGATGCGCAGTTCTTCGAGCAGCCAGCGGATGGCTTCCAGCCTGGGGTCGATCTGGCCCTTTTCCCTGACCTGCTGATACCGGGTGCGCCAGCGTTCGAGCAGCCCGGCCATCTCGCGCATGGCGGCCTGGTCACGGGCCTGGCCGCCGGAGCGCAGCTTGTCGATGCGTCGCTCCAGCGCACGCAGGTAGCGCGGGTACTGTTGCAGGCGCGCAGCGGGGACCTGCTCGAGAAAGCCCTGCCAGATCAGCTCGTCGAGCTGCCGGTTCATGTCCTGTGCCGCGGCAAGCAGGGCGAGCTGGTTGAGGCCCGATAGCGTCTTGCGCAGGGTCTGGTAGCGGCCGAGGATGTCGGCGACCAGCTCGACGGTCTGCTCGAAGGTCTCGACCAGGCGTTCGCGCCCGGCATCATAAAGCCGCTGGAAGGCGGCGCGGTCGCGCGGGAGTTCGCCATCGGAAAGAAAGGCCCGGTCGAAGCTCAGGGCCAGGATCTGTTCTTCCAGCGCCGGGGGCTTGCCGCCCTGCCCCGCGCCCGCTGGTGCCTTGGCGTATTGCAGGCGCAGGGTCTGCAGGTTGGGTATGCGCCGGCGCAGGTCCTTGACGGTGCTGCGCATGCGCAGCATCAGCAGGCGGCGCACCCCGGCATGGTGGGCTTCCTGTGCCCGCGCCTGTGCATCCAGGCAGTGGATGGCCACGCTGTCGCCCTGGTCCACCAGCGCCGGCCACAGGCTCAGCTTGAGACCATCGCGCCGGGTCTCGATGCGCTCGGGCAGGTCGTCGAAGTCCCAGTCGCGCAGGCCCTCGCGCGCCAGTGGGCAGACCTCGTCCACCGTCCCGGCCCCGGCGGCGGCACGCTCCCCCCATTCGCGTTGCAGTGCGGCCAGGTCGCGCGAGACGGCCAGTTCTTCCAGGCCGTCGGCCGAGAGCAGGCGAATGCGCAGGCGCAGGTAGGGATCGAGCCGGTCCTCGTCCCAGGCATCCTCGGGGATACGCACGCCGGTGAGCTGGTACAGCGCCTCGGCCAGCGCCTGGCGCAGCGGGGTGTCGCTTGGGGTGAGCCGTTCGCGCGCGCGCCGCGCGAAGTCGGGCGCGGGCACGAAATGCCGGCGCAACGACTTGGGCAAGCCGCGGATCATGGCGGTGAGCTTCTCTTCGAGCAGGCCCGGCACCAGCCAGTCCACGCGCCCCGGCGCGAGCTGGTTAAGCAGAGGTAACGGCAGGTCCAGGGTGACACCGTCAGCCTCGCTGCCCGGCTCGAAATGGTAGCGTAGCGGCAGGCGCGCGCCGTGCAGTTCCAGCGCGTCGGGGAACTGCGCATCACTCAGCCCCGGATCGCGACGGCGGATGTCCTCGGGACGCAAGTGCAGGATCTTCGGGTCCTTCTGGCGGCGCAGCCAGCGCTCGAGCTGGGCGGTGCTGTAGATGCCCTCGGGGATGCGCTGATCGTAGAAGGCATACAGGGCCTCTTCGTCGACCAGGATGTCGCGTCGACGCGCCTTGGCCTCTTCTTCGTGCAGCTCGGCGATCAGCCGCTGGTTGTGGCGCCAGAAGGGCGCGCGGGTGTGCAGCTCGCCTTCCACCAGGCCGAAGCGGATGAACAGCTCGCGCGAGGTCTTCGGGTCGATCGGCCCGTAGTTGACGCGCCGACGCGGCACGATGGGCAGGCCGTAGAGGGTGACCTTCTCGTAGGCCCCCACCTGCCCCCGCCGTGCCTGCCAGTGCGGTTCGGAATAGCTGCGGCGCACCAGGTGCCCGGCCAGGCGCTCGATCCATTCGGGCTGGATGCGCGCCGCGGTGCGCGCATACAGGCGGGTGGTCTCCACCAGCTCGGCGGCCATCACCCAGGCCGGGCGCGACTTGAACAGCACCGAGCCGGGGAACAGGTGGAAGCGGCTGTTGCGCGCGCCCAGGTAGTCGCGCTCGCGCCCCTGCGCGCGCTGACCGATGTGACTCAGCAGGCCCGAGAGGATGGCCTGGTGGACGGTCTCGTAGCTGGCCGGCTCGCTGTTGTCGTGGTATCCCATGGCGTGCATCTGCTCGCGCAGCTGGCGATGGATGTCCTCCCATTCGCGCAGACGCAGCGGCGAGACGAAGTGCTGGCGGCAAAGGCGCTCGAACTTGCGCCGCGTGAGGTGGCGCTTGCGCTCCTGCAGAAAGTCCCAGAGTTGCAGCAGCGAGAGAAAGTCCGAGTCCTCGTGTGCGAACAGGGCATGCGCCTCGTCGGCCTGCTGCTGCTTGTCCAGCGGGCGCTCGCGCGGGTCCTGCACCGACAATGCCGCACCGATCACCAGCAGCTCGCGCAGGCAACCGGTGTGCGCTGCCTCGAGCAGCATGCGGCCGATGCGCGGGTCCACCGGCAGGCGCGCGATCTGGCGTCCCAGGTGGGTGACCTTGCGCGCGCCATCCACCGCGCCGATCTCGTGCAGCAGGCGGTAGCCGTCCTTGATATAGCGCGCATCCGGTGCATCGACGAAGGGAAAGGTCTCGATGTCGCCGAAGCCCAGCAGCTTCATCTGCAGGATGACCGCGGCCAGGTTGGTGCGCTGGATCTCGGGCTCGGTAAAGGCCGGGCGCGAGAGAAAGTCCTCTTCGGAATACAGGCGAATGCACACCCCGGGCGCCACCCGGCCGCAGCGCCCCTTGCGCTGCTCGGCGCTGGCCTGCGAGATGGGCTCGATGGGCAGGCGCTGGATCTTGGCGCGCGCCGAATAGCGGCTGATGCGCGCCAGGCCGGTGTCGATCACGTGGCGGATGCCGGGCACGGTGAGCGAGGTCTCGGCCACGTTGGTGGACAGCACGATGCGCCGCGCGCTGCCGGGATGGAAGATGCGCGCCTGCTCGCTCGGGCTCTGGCGCGCGTACAACGGCAGGATCTCGGTGGACGGCGGGTGATGCTTGCGCAGGCGCTCGGCGGCCTCGCGGATCTCGCGCTCGCCCGAGAAGAACACCAGGATGTCGCCGCGGTCCTCGGCGGCCACCTCGTCCACCGCATCGAGCAGCCCTTGCAGGCGATCCACCCCGCCCTCCTCGGCCTCGGGCGGCGGCCGGTAGCGTACCTCGACCGGGTAGGTGCGGCCCGAGACCTCGATCACCGGGGCATCGTCAAAGTGCCGCGCAAAACGCTGCGGGTCGATGGTGGCCGAGGTGACGATCAGCTTCAGGTCCGGGCGCTTCGGCAACAATTGCTTGAGATAGCCCAGCAGGAAATCGATGTTCAGACTGCGCTCGTGCGCCTCGTCGATGATGAGGGTGTCGTACTCGTTCAGCCAGCGGTCGCCCTGGATCTCGGCCAGCAGCATGCCGTCGGTGAGCAACTTGATATGGGTGTTGTCCTGCACCCGGTCGGCAAAGCGCACCTTGTAGCCCACCGCCTCGCCCAGCGGGCGTTCCAGCTCCTCGCTGATGCGCGCGGCCAGGCTGCGCGCCGCGATGCGCCGGGGCTGGGTATGGCCGATGCGCCCGGCCACGCCGCGCCCCAGCGACAGGCAGATCTTGGGCAGCTGGGTGGACTTGCCCGAACCGGTCTCGCCACAAAGGATCACCACCTGGTGCTCGGCGATGGCCTCGCGGATGGCCTCGAGCCGCTCGACCACCGGTAGTTCTTCGGGGAAACGCGGCTGCGGCAGGGAATCGGCACGCTGCGCGAACAAGGCACGCGAGCGCGCCAGCCGCTGCTCGAAACGCACCCGCAGATCCGCCGCCTCGGGATCGCGCGCCAGCGCCTGTGCCATGCGCCGCAGGGCGTGGCGATCGCGGATCAGGCAGTCGTCGAAGGAGCGCGGCAGGGAGTCGGCGTTCAAGGCAGTGTGGATGGATCGGGAAAAACGCGCATCTTAGCAGAGCGCCAGCCGCCAGAAACGGCGCGGCAAGGCCGCCATTGCGTCACCTCGTCGGCGGGAAGGTCTATGGGTCCACGTCGATCGACTGCCCGAATTTACCTTCATTGGTATATGCAAATTTATGTAGGTCGCACCTCAACGGAAACGGATGCGCTCCAGCAGCTCGGTGGAGACGCGGTAACCTCTCTCCGCCATCTGCCGCACAACCCGCTCCGCATCTTCGATCTCTCCCCGTTGTTCTCCAATCCACAGCAAACGCACCGTACCGACTATTGCGAGATCCCGGGCCACGGCGTAACGCCTGGCAAGACGGTCGTCGACGATCAGCAGACTGCCAGGGTGTTCGGCTGCCAATCGAATCGCTTCGACCTCCCCTGGTCCAAGGCTCGGGGAGAGGAAGGTATTGTCCATTGTCGGCGCACGTACCTGCAGCCAGCCCGCCTCCAGGGCTGCCGCAATATGATCCCGGTCGACATCGCCGCCCGCCAGACATTCTGTCCGTACAGCTGGTGGCAACCATATGATGCCGAAGAGTCTTTCCAATAAATGCAAGTGGCCTGCACCGGCAAGCGCAATCAGCGGGCCGGCATCGCAGATTACCGCGCCAGCCACGGCGTGAGATCGACCGTTTCGTGGGCTGTCGTTTCATCGGGGCACACTACTTCGATGCCCAGCTCACCAAGATAGCGAACGAAATCGGACAGCTCCATGCGGCTGAGTCGCCGCGCCGCCCCCAGGGAGAGCACGCCATCCTTGAACAGGGTGGCCGCCAATGCCGGTCGCACCGACGCCACCCCCTCGGTGATAGAAGCATCGAGATGCACGAGTAGCGCAGCAGGTTCGTCCCCCTTGAGGACGAGCACCGGCGCCTCTTCGGCATGACGCAGTGCCGCAGAGGGATTTTTCTTCAGGTTGCGAACGTTGGTGGCATGCATGGCAGCCTCTGTTCAGTCGGAATGATGTATGTAGTCTACGGTGCGTGGACTACGGCGTCCAGATCGCCGACGAGCTCCGTCTCCCCTCACACTCGACCCTCCCCCCGCAGATAGAAGGCCGCCAGTTCCAGGTCGCCCGGTCGGGTGATCTTGATGTTGCCCGGGTGTCCCTCGATCATCAGCGGGGCATGCCCGGCCCATTCGACGGCGCTGGCCTCGTCGGTCACCGCCACGCCGGCGGCCAGCGCGCCTTCGATGGCCTCGCGCAGCAGGCGCAGGCGAAACATCTGCGGGGTGAAAGCATGCCACAGCCGTTCGCGCGCGACGGTCTCATCGATGCGTCCCTGGCTGTCGGTGCGCTTCATGGTGTCGTGCACCGGCCGACCGAGCAGGCCGCCGACACCTCCCCCCTGCTCGACCCGCTCGATCAGGCGGCTGATGTCCTCGCGGCGCACGCAGGGACGGGCGGCATCGTGCACCAGCACCCAGTCGTCGGGGGCGGCGCGCTTCTCGAGCGCACGCAGGGCATTGAGCACCGAGTGCACGCGTTCGGCTCCGCCGGGAACCCGCACCAGATCAGGGTGGCCGGCATATTCGGTGTCTTCCCACCAGGCATCCTGTTCGCCCAGCGCGATGTACAGGCCGTCGATAGCGGGATGCAGCAGCAGGCGCTCGACAGTGTGCTCGATGACGGTACGCCCGGCCAGCGGCAGGTATTGCTTGGGGATCTCCGTGCCCATGCGCCGCCCCACCCCGGCGGCGGGGATCACGGCCCAGCGTCGCGGTTCACTCATGGCGGGGGACTTCCTCGGGTTCGATCAACTGGAAATAGGTCTCGCCCTCGCGGATCAGGCCCAGCTCATGACGCGCCCGCGCCTCGATGGCATCGACGTCCTTGCGCAAGCTCTCGACCTCGGCACGCAAGGCAGCATTGCGCGCGCGCAGGGCCTCGATGCGCGCGCGCTGATCGGCCAGCCGAAGCTCGAGCGCACGTACCTCGGCCAGGCTGCCCTCACCCACCCAGAGGCGGTATTGCAGCATTACGAACAGCACGGCCAACAGCGCGATCAGGAGCCGGATCGGCCAGCTCATACGCCCCCGCCTCCCCGTGCAGGACGCACAAAGGCCCCCGCAGGGGCCTTTTCGGCGATCGCTCCAGTGTCGGCACGTCGGGTCAGAAGCAGGGGAAGGCCTCCTTGCCGGCCCACACTGCCTCGTCACCCAGCGATTCCTCGATGCGGATCAGCTGGTTGTACTTGGCGACGCGGTCGGAGCGCGACAGCGAGCCGGTCTTGATCTGGCCGGTGCCGGTGGCCACGGCCAGGTCGGCGATGGTAGTGTCCTCGGTCTCGCCCGAGCGGTGCGAGATCACCGCGCTGTAGCCGGCATCCTGCGCCATGCGGATCGCCGCCAGGGTCTCGCTGAGGGTGCCGATCTGATTGAACTTGATGAGGATGGAATTGGCGATGCCGCGGTCGATGCCCTCACGCAGGATCTGCGTATTGGTCACGAACAGGTCGTCGCCGACCAGTTGCACGCGCGATCCCAGGCGCTCGGTGAGCAGCTTCCAGCCGTCCCAGTCGCCTTCGTCCATGCCGTCCTCGATGGAGATGATGGGATACTGGTCCACCCAGCCGGCGAGAAAGTCCACGAAGCCGGCCGCATCGAAGGACTTGCCCTCGGAGGCCAGCACGTACTTGCCATCCTTGTAGAACTCGGAGCTGGCCGCATCCAGGCCCAGGTAGACGTCCTCGCCCGGTTTCAGGCCGGCCTTCTCGATGGCCTCGAGGATCACCTCGATGGCCTCCTCGTTGGAGCGCAGGTTGGGTGCGAAACCGCCCTCGTCGCCCACAGTGGTGGCCAGACCGCGGCTGCCGAGCACCGACTTGAGGGCGTGGAAGACCTCGGCGCCGAAGCGCACGGCCTCGCGGATCGAGCCGGCATTGACCGGCAGGATCATGAATTCCTGCAGATCGACGCTGTTGTCGGCGTGCTCGCCGCCGTTGATGATGTTCATCATCGGCACCGGCATGCGGTAGTTGCCATCGCCCAGGTACTGGTACAGGGCCATCGCCTGCTCCTGCGCGGCGGCGTGCGCGGCGGCCAGCGAAACGGCGAGGATGGCATTGGCGCCCAGGCGCGACTTGTTCTCGGTGCCGTCGAGCTCGATCATGGCCGTATCCAGGGCCTGCTGGTCATTCACTTCCATACCACGCAGACGGTCGGCGATCTCGCCGCTGGCATACCCCACGGCCTTGAGCACGCCCTTGCCCAGGTAGCGCGACTTGTCGCCGTCGCGCAGTTCCAGCGCCTCGCGCGAGCCGGTAGAGGCGCCGGAGGGCGCGGCAGCGCGACCGATGGCGCCGTCGGCGGTGATGACATCCGCCTCGATGGTGGGGTTGCCGCGCGAATCGAGGATCTCGCGGGCCCGGACTTCGATGATTTCAGACATGCACTACTCCTGAAAACGTATTGTCTTTTCGATAAACCTTGCCATCCGGCGGCCAAACGCTACAGGCTCGCCTCGATGAAGCCGCGCGCCTTGACCACCTGGTCGAGCGCGACCAGGGTCTCGAGCAACTCGCGCATGCGCCCGAGCGGCCAGGAATTGGGGCCGTCGGAGAGCGCGCGATCGGGGTCGGGATGGGTCTCCATGAACAGACCGGCCACGCCGGCGGCCACCGCCGCGCGCGCCAGCACCGGCACGTGCTGGCGTTCGCCGCCCGAACAGTCACCACGCCCGCCCGGCTGCTGCACCGAGTGGGTGGCGTCGAATACCACCGGGCAGCCGGTCTCGCGCATCACCGCCAGGCCGCGCATGTCCGAGACCAGAGTGTTGTAGCCGAAGCTCACGCCGCGCTCGCAGACCATGATCTGCTCGTTGCCGGTCGCCTTCGCCTTGGCCGCTACCTTGGCCATGTCCCAGGGCGCGAGAAACTGCCCCTTCTTGATGTTCACCGGGCGGCCGGTACGCGCCACGTTCTGGATGAAATTGGTCTGCCGGCACAGGAAGGCCGGGGTCTGCAACACATCGACCACCTCGGCCACCTCGTCGAGCGGCGTGTCCTCGTGCACGTCGGTGAGCACCGGCACACCGATCTGTGCCTTCACCTGTTGCAGGATACGCAGCCCTGCTTCCAGCCCCGGCCCGCGAAAGCTCTCGTGCGAGGTGCGGTTGGCCTTGTCGAAGGACGACTTGTAGATGAAGGGCACGCCGAGCGTGTCGGTGATCTCCTTCAGGCGACCGGCCACATCCAGCGCCAACTGTTCACTCTCGATCACGCAGGTGCCGGCCATCAGGAACAGGGGCTGGTCGATGCCGACCTCGAATCCACAGAGCTTCATGCCGTCTCCACCGCCGTGGTTTCGCCCAGACGCTGCGCACGATGCGCCAGCGCGGCCTCGAGAAAACCGCTGAACAGCGGGTGGCCGTAGCGCGGGGTGGAGGTGAACTCGGGGTGGAACTGGCAGGCCACGAACCAGGGGTGCCCGGGAATCTCGACCATCTCCACCAGGCGCCCGTCGATGGAAGTGCCGGCGACCTTGAGGCCGGCGTCTTCCAGGTCCTGCCGGTAGCCGTTGTTGAACTCGTAGCGATGACGGTGGCGCTCGCGGATCATGTCCTTGCCGTAGACCCGGCGCGCGATGGTGCCCTTGGCCAGCTTGCAGGGCTGCGCGCCCAGGCGCATGGTGCCACCCAGGTCGGTGTTCTCGCTGCGCTGCTCGATGGTGCCGTCGGGATTGAGCCACTCGGTGATCAGCGCGATCACCGGGTGCGGGGTGTCGCGCATGAACTCGGTGCTGTGCGCGCCCTCCAGCCCGGCCACGTGGCGCGCGTACTCGATGACCGCCACCTGCATGCCCAGGCAGATGCCCAGGTAGGGGATGCCATTCTCGCGTGCATGCCGCGCCGCCGCGATCTTGCCCTCGACCCCGCGCTCGCCGAAGCCACCGGGCACCAGGATGGCGTCCATGTCGCGCAGCGCCGCCAGGGTGGCGTCGGATTCCAGCTCCTCGGAATCGATGAAGTGGATGTTGACCTTGCGTCGCGCGCGGATGCCGGCGTGGATCAAGGCCTCGTTGAGCGACTTGTAGGACTCGGTGAGATCGACGTACTTGCCCACCATGGCGATGTCCACCTCGCCCTCGGTGTGGGTCAGGCCATCGACCACCGCCTGCCATTCGGTAAGGTCGGCCGGTGGCACCTCCAGGCGCAACTGTTCGACCACGATGTCATCGAGTTCCTGCTCGCGCAGCAGCAAGGGGATACGGTAGATGCTGTCGGCATCCACCGCCGAGATCACCGCGCGCTCGGGCACATTGGTGAACAGCGCGATCTTGCGCCGCTCGCCCTCGGGAATGGGCTGCTCGGCGCGGCAGATCAGCACGTCGGGCTGAATGCCGATCGAGCGCAGCTCCTTGACCGAGTGCTGGGTGGGCTTGGTCTTGATCTCGCCGGCGGTGCGGATGTAGGGCACCAGGGTCAGGTGCACGAACATGGCATTCTCGCGACCCAGTTCCACGCCCATCTGGCGGATGGCCTCGAGGAAGGGCAGCGACTCGATGTCGCCCACGGTGCCGCCGATCTCCACCAGCACCACGTCGGCCCCGCCCGCGCCCGCGCGGATGCACTCCTTGATCTGGTTGGTGATGTGCGGGATCACCTGTACCGTGGCGCCCAGATACTCGCCACGGCGCTCCTTGCGGATCACCTGATCGTAGATCTGGCCGGTGGTGAAGTTGTTGTTCTTCCCCATCGTGGTACGGATGAAGCGCTCGTAGTGACCCAGGTCGAGGTCGGTCTCGGCGCCATCCTCGGTGACGAACACCTCGCCATGCTGGAAGGGGCTCATGGTGCCCGGATCCACATTGATGTAGGGATCGAGCTTGATCATGGTGACAGAGAGGCCCCGGGCTTCGAGAAGCGCCCCCAGGGAAGCTGCGGCAATACCCTTGCCAAGGGACGAGACGACACCGCCCGTAATGAAGATGCACTTGGTCATGTGTGGCCGAAAGAGACAGCTCGTGGAAAGGATGACGGACGGGGGACAAGTGTACTAGGGAAGCCCTGAAAAAGCACCTTGTCCCCTCCCCCACCGGGCGGAGAAGGCCGGGGGGGAGGAATCCGGGCAGCCTCATGGCCCCGGCTCCCCCGCAAGCGCAAGGAGGTGCCTGGTCGGCGATTCCGGCCCGTATCGGCAAGCAGCCGCATACCGCCTTCGAAAAACGACATAAATGCCAGCCATATTGGGCGCGGCTAAAGTTACTTTATTAACAGATACTTAACGACAAAACCCAGACGCATCCCGGCTGGCGACCCCCGGGTATCTGGACTATATTTTTTCTGTCCAACAGGGACGATGACGCCACCGGAGTTCCAGGCCGGCGCCATGAAACAAACCACAAAGTCAGGAGTATCAATACAATGCGCATGATCGCGAAGACCCTGGGTGCCATGACCCTGGCCAGCACCCTTGCACTGCCCCTGTCGTCCGCCCAGGCCAGTTCCTGGGGTCCCTGGGGCGACAACGGCTCCGGCTACGGCAACGGCCGTGGCAACGGCGACTTCGTCGGCGATGGCAGCGGCGAGGGACAGGCCGAATTCGGCATGAACTTCAAGGGCCGCGGCAATACCCGCGGCAACTTCCGGGGCACGGGGGACACCGACTGGAGTGGCAATACCGCCAGCTACGATGCCCCCTACGGCTATCCCGGCTATGGTTATGGTTATCCGCCGCCCCCGCCACCGGCCTACGGCAGCCCCTACGGCGCCCCCTGGGGTGGACCGGCTTACCGCCCGATGATGCCCATGATGCCCCCGCAAGGCTATTATCCGCCGCGACCACCCCAGCAGCGGCCTGCCCCCCAGCCACAGCCGCAGCCACAGCCACAACAACCCCAGGCCCCGGCACCTCAGCAACACTGAGTCCCGACCAAAAAGTCAACCTGGGTTAAGGGACAAGGCCGCCGTCTCCGGACCGCGGCCTTTTTTGTGTTGAAAATGCTGGCATATGGTCGTGGTTCACGCCAAAATCAGGGGCAGGAGTCACAGCAGGATCAGCAATCCATGGGCGAAAAATCCAAGGTCGTATCGATCGATGGCATCAAGGTGGCTTGCGCCAATTGCAGCCTGGCCACCCTGTGCCTGCCCTACGGTCTCGAGTCGCAAGACATCGAACGTCTGGAGAATATCGTCAAGCGCAACAAGCCCATCCAACGCGGCCAGTTGCTGTATGGTCCAGGCGACCAGTTCCGCAGCCTGTATGTCGTGAAGACCGGCGCGGTCAAGACCTTCACCCAGACCCCGGCCGGCGACGAACATGTCATCGGCTTTCACCTGCCCGGCGAGATCCTCGGACTCGACGCCATCCAGGACAACCAGCACGGCTGTTTCGCCAAGGCACTGGAGACCACGGCCGTCTGCGAACTGCCGTTCGAGAAACTCGAACACCTGGCCACCGCCATCCCTGGCCTGCAACACCAGATGCTGCGCCTGCTCAGCCGCGAAGTGAGCTCCGAGGCCAACATGATCTCGCTGCTCAACAACAGTACCGCCGAGGAGCGCCTGGCCTCGTTCCTGCTCAGCCTGTCCGAGCGTTTCCGCCGCCGCGGCTTCTCGCCCACCGACTTCTTCCTGGCCATGTCGCGGCAGGACATCGGCAGCTACCTGGGCCTGGCACTGGAGACGGTCAGCCGGCTGTTCACCCGTTTTCAGGAACAGGGCATCCTCGAAGTCGACCGCAAGCACGTGAAGATCAAGGATCTGGATCACCTCAAGCACCTGCTGCGGCACCACACCCCCTGCCATACTTCACTGAACCGCTCTTTTTGACCCACCTCAAAGGGAACGCGACATAAAGCGTTCCCTTATATCGCGTGCCATTCCATTTGACCTGGGTCAAAGACGGAATTGCCTATCGGATTAGTCTCCCGCTCAGGCGGCAATTTTGTCGCCGAAGCCCTTTTCACTTGGGAGTTGGGAGACGCAAATGCAAGCAGAAACCTATAATTACAAGGTCGTGCGGCAATTTGCGATCATGACCGTCATCTGGGGCATCGTCGGGATGCTCGTCGGCGTGATCATTGCGGCACAGTTGGCCTTTCCGGACCTCACCCACGGCATCCCCTGGCTGAGTTACGGCCGGCTCCGGCCGTTGCATACCAACGCGGTCATCTTCGCCTTCGGCGGATCGGCCCTGTTCGCCACGTCCTATTACGTGGTGCAGCGGACCTGCCAAACCCGGCTATTCTCCGACAAGCTGGCGGCCTTCACCTTCTGGGGATGGACGGCGATCATCGTGCTGGCCGCCATCACCCTGCCGCTGGGCATCACCACCAGCAAGGAGTACGCCGAACTCGAATGGCCGATCGACCTGCTCATCACCATCGTCTGGGTGAGCTATGCGATCGTGTTCTTCGGCACCATCGCCAAGCGCCGGGTCAAGCACATCTACGTGGCCAACTGGTTCTACGGTGCCTTCATCCTGACCATCGCCCTGCTGCACGTGGTCAACAGCATCGAGATCCCGGTCACCCTGACCAAGTCCTACAGCTTCTACCCGGGTGCCATCGACGCCATGGTGCAATGGTGGTACGGCCACAACGCGGTGGGCTTCTTCCTGACCGCCGGCTTCCTCGGCATGATGTACTACTTCGTGCCCAAGCAGGCCGGCCGGCCGGTGTATTCCTACCGCCTCTCGGTGGTGCACTTCTGGGCGCTGATCTCCACCTACATGTGGGCCGGTCCGCACCACCTGCACTACACCGCCCTGCCGGACTGGACCCAGACCATGGGCATGGTCTTCTCCCTGATCCTGCTGGCACCCTCCTGGGGCGGTATGATCAACGGCATCATGACCCTCTCGGGCGCCTGGCACAAACTGCGCACCGACCCGATCCTGAAGTTCCTGATCGTGTCGCTGTCGTTCTACGGCATGTCCACCTTCGAAGGGCCGATGATGTCGATCAAGACCGTCAACGCCCTGTCGCACTACACCGACTGGACCGTCGGCCACGTGCACTCCGGCGCCCTGGGCTGGGTGGCCATGGTATCGATCGGCTCGCTGTACTACCTGATTCCGCGCCTGTTCGGGCGTGAGTCCATGTACAGCACCAAGCTGGTCGAACTGCACTTCTGGATCGCCACCATCGGCGTGGTGCTCTACATCGCCGCCATGTGGATCGCCGGCGTCATGCAGGGCCTGATGTGGCGCGCCGTCAACGCGGACGGCACCCTGACCTACTCCTTCATCGAGTCGGTCGAGCGGACCTATCCGTTCTATTACGTGCGCCTGCTCGGCGGCCTGCTGTTCCTCACCGGCATGCTGATCATGGCCTACAACACTTGGAAGACCGTGTCCGACGCCCAGGCCGTCGATGACACCGTCCCGGCCGCAGCCTGACAGGAGGACAAGTCATGTCACATGAAGTAGTCGAAAAGAACGTCGGCCTGCTGACCATCCTGATCCTGCTGGTGGTCAGTGTCGGCGGCCTGGTGGAGATCGTCCCGCTGTTCTTCATGAGCGACACCACCGAACCGGCACCCGGGGTACACAAGTACAGTGCCCTGCGCCTGGAAGGCCGCGACATCTACATCCGCGAGGGCTGCTACACCTGCCACTCGCAGATGATCCGCCCCTTCCGCGCCGAGACCGAGCGCTACGGCCACTACTCGGTGGCGGGCGAGTCGGTGTACGACCACCCCTTCCAGTGGGGCTCCAAGCGCACCGGTCCGGACCTGGCCCGCGTGGGCGGTCGTTACAGCGACGACTGGCACTATGCGCACCTCTACAACCCGCGTGACGTGGTGCCCGAGTCCAACATGCCGGCCTTCACCTGGCTGTTCGACAACAAGCTGGACGGCAAGGACACTGCGGCCAAGATGCGTGCCCTGAACACGGTCATCGCGGCCACCTGTCCGAAGTGCGAACTCTACACCGAAGAAGAGATCGCCAACGCCCAGAAGGAAGTCGCCGGCAAGACCGAGGCAGAGGCCGTGGTGGCCTATCTGCAGGGCCTGGGCCTGGCTTCCAAGCAGTGGTGAGGAGGAACCGGCATGTTCGACATCACGCTCAACGACATCCGGGCCTGGCATACCGCGGTGATGCTGTTCACCTTCATCGGCATCATCCTCTGGGCCTACAGCAAGAACCGTCGTCCAGCCTTCGACGAGGCTGCCAACCTGCCGTTCGCCGACGAGACCCTGCATCAGCAGTCCGTTGAAGCGCTTCAGGCAGAAGACGCATCCAACAAGGAGAATCTGTCATGAGTGCATTCTGGAGTGGATGGATCATCGTCCTCAGTGGCCTGAACATCATCGGCTGCTGGTGGCTGATCCGCTGGACCATGAAGAAGCGGGCCGGCGAATCGGCCCAGGGCGAAGTCACCGGCCATGTCTGGGACGGTGATCTGCAGGAGTACAACAATCCCCTGCCCCGCTGGTGGCTGTGGCTGTTCTACGGCACCCTGGTGTTCGCCGTCATCTACCTCATCCTGTATCCCGGCATGGGCAACTGGAAGGGGATCCTCGGCTGGTCGTCCCACGGCAGCCAGTACGAGGCCGAGATGGCGCGGGCACACGCCAAGTACGACCCCATCTACAAGCAGTACACTGCGGTGCCGGTGGCCGAGCTGGCCAGCAAGGCCGAGTACAAGGAAGCACGTGAGATGGGCAAGCGTCTGTTCCTGACCTACTGCATGCAGTGTCACGGTTCGGACGCCGCGGGTGCGCGAGGCTTCCCCAACCTCACCGACAACGACTGGTTGTATGGCGGCAAGCCCGAGGACATCGTCAAGACCATCACCGATGGCCGTACCAGCATCGGCATGCCCGCACATGCCCATCTGGGTGACCAGAAGATCGCCAAACTGACCCAGTATGTGCTCAGCCTGAGTGGTCGCGCCACCGACCAGGCCGCCGCCGAGGAAGGCAAGCAATTGTTCACCTCGGCGGGTTGTGTCGGTTGCCACGGTGTGGACGCCAAGGGCAATCAGGCCCTGGGGGCGCCCAACCTGACCGACAACATCTGGCTCTATGGCGGCAGCCCCAAGACCATCGAGAAGAGCATTCGCGAGGGTCGCAAGGGCGTCATGCCGGCACACAAGAAGCTGCTCGGTGAAGACAAGATCCACCTTCTCGCGGCCTACGTGAAGAGCCTCTCCAACCAGTAGTACACTGGTAACGCATGCCGGGCGGAGGACGCTCCGCCCGGCCCACCCGACATCCATCACCATCGACCAGAGAAACGCCACCATGGCCACCTTGCCCGTGACCAAGACACCGACCGACACCATCCCACTGGTGCAGCAGATCGTTAGACCCTGTCACACACAGGCCCCTGCCAAACCCGAGGGTAACGACGTTGAGCAGTAATGACGCAACCCACGCCACCGAGACCAGCGGCGGCGAACTCTACCAGAAGCACAAGAAGGTCTATGTGCGCGAGGTGCATGGCCTGTTCGCCACCCTGCGCAACACCGCCATGGTGGTCCTGCTGGGCCTGTACTATGGCGTGGCCTGGATCAACTGGGACGGCCATCAGGCCGTGCTGTTCGATCTTCCGGCCCGCAAGTTCTACCTGTTCGGCCTGGTGTTCTGGCCACAGGACTTCATCTACCTGTCGGCACTGCTGATCATCGCCGCCATCGCCCTGTTCATGTTCACCTCGCTGGCCGGGCGCCTGTGGTGCGGCTATGCCTGCCCGCAGACGGTCTGGACCGAGATCTACATGCTCATGGAACGCTGGATCGAGGGCGACGGGCGCAAGCAGCGCAAGCTCGACCAGGGCAAGCGCGATGCGCACTATTACCGCATCAAGATCACCAAGCACGCGCTGTGGCTGGCCTTCTCGCTATGGACCGGCTTCACCTTCGTGGGCTACTTCACGCCCATCCGCGAGCTGGCCCACAACTTCATCACCTGGAACCTCGGCCCCTGGGAGACCTTCTGGATCTTCTTCTATGGTTTCGCCACCTATGGCAATGCCGGCTTCCTGCGCGAACAGGTGTGCATCTACATGTGCCCCTATGCGCGCTTCCAGAGTGCCATGTTCGACCGCGACACCCTGGTCATCAGCTACGACGTCAAGCGCGGCGAGCCACGCTCGCGCAAACCGAAAAAGAACGCCGCCGATGGCGAGAAGACCGGCGATTGCGTGGACTGCGGCCTGTGCGTCCAGGTCTGCCCCACCGGCATCGACATCCGCAACGGCCTGCAATACCAGTGCATCGGCTGTGCCGCCTGTGTCGATATCTGTGACCAGGTCATGGAAAAGATCGGCAAGCCCAAGGGGCTGATCCGCTACACCACCGAGAACGCGCTGGAAGGCCGGCCCACGCACATCCTGCGCCCGCGGCTGTTCGTCTATATCGGCATACTGACACTGGTCACCGGCCTGCTGTTCTGGGCCATCCTGTCGCGTACGCCGCTGGAGATAGACATCATCCGCGATCGCAGCGCCCTCTACACCGAAAACCAGATGGGCCTGATCGAGAATGTCTATACGCTGAAGGTCATCAACATGGACCAGCAGCCACACGACTTCGAGATCAGCGTCGAGGGTATCGAGGGCATCTCGCTGGTCGGCAAGTCGCCACTGGTGGTGCGTGTCGAGAGCGGCGACGTGGTAGACGTGCCGGTGCGCGTCCAGGTCGACCCCGAGTCGATCCATGCGCGCTCCAGCCAGATCTTCTTCAACGTGGTCGCCAGCGACAAGCCCGAGCTGTTCCGACACGAACCGGCCCGCTTCCTCGGCCCCGTGTCCCGATGACCCCCGACTTGCAGGAGAACAACGCCATGCACACCGCAGACGAACTACTGCCTCGCCCCTGGTACCGCCAGTTCTGGCCCTGGTTTCTCATCAGTATCCCGCTGGCCACCATCATCGCCTCGATCGTGACCATCAATCTGGCGATCGACAGTGAGGACGGCCTGGTGGTGGACAATTACTACAAGAAGGGCCTGGCGATCCATCTGGATGCCGAGGCCCTGCAACGGGCGCGTGATCTGGGCGTGGAGGCCGATATCCGTATCTTGCAGGCCGAGCACATGCTTGATCTGCACCTGAAAACCCGTTCGCAACAGGCCCAGGGCCACTTACAGGTCGCCCTGCGCCATCCCACTCAGGCCCATCACGACCTGTTGCTCGATCTGAAGGCGACCGGCCCGGGCCATTACCAGGCACCACTGCCCGCCGACATGGCGCGGGTCAACTGGGTGATCCAGCTCAGCGCCCCGGAGAGCGGCTGGCAACTGCACGGGCGCATCGACAACACAGCGGACGAGGCGCAGCTGCTGCTGCGCTAGCTTTCACGAGGGGGGTAGCCCACACCCCTGATCATGGAAGATGCGCTTGTGCCCCTTGTTTTTTTATTCACCACAGAGAACACAGAGCACACAGAGCTTAACGATGGCAAAAGGCGAGGCGCGGACCCTCCCGCGGGCAGACGATCGGTCTGTCGGTCGCGGTTGACAACCCCGCCGGGACAGGCCCCGCTTCAACCCCTCTGTGATCTCTGTGTTCTCTGTGGTGCACTTTCACGGCAAGACCGGATCAACTCTCAGCTCGCCACAGGGTCTTGCCGCCCGAGGCCTTGTCGATGGCTGCCAGCCGTTGTTCATGGCGCGCGAGTTCCTCGGCGCTGGCGCGCACCACCCGCAGCGGCGGACGATCGGCGGGCAGACGGCGGATGCCCGAGGCCTCGCCCTCGCCCGATTCGCCGTCTTCTTCTCCCTCCAGGCTGAGCGTCTTCTGGCCACCGGTCATGGCCAGGTACACATCGGCCAGGATCTCGGCATCGAGCAATGCGCCGTGCTTGGTGCGATGCGCATTGTCGATGTCGTAGCGCCCGCACAGGGCATCCAGGCTGTTGCGCTGCCCCGGGTGCATCTCACGCGCCATCACCAGCGTGTCGGTGATCTCGCACAACTCGGCCAAGCGCGGCCCCTCTGGCAGGCGCGCGAACTCGGCGTCGATGAAGCCCACGTCGAACGGTGCGTTGTGGATGATGACCTCGGCCCCACGCAGGTAGGCAATGAACTCCTCGGCAATGTCGGCAAAGCGCGGCTTGTCGGCCAGGAACTCGTTGGTGATGCCGTGCACCTCGACCGCGCCGGCGTCGATCTCGCGGTCCGGTTGCAGGTAGACATGGAAGTTGTTGCCGGTGAGCCGCCGCTCGATCAGCTCCACACAGCCGATCTCGATGATACGGTGCCCCTGCGCCGGCTCCAGACCGGTGGTCTCGGTGTCCAGCACGATCTGGCGCTTGCCTGTGTCGCTCATCCGATCATCTCCTCGATGCCGCGGTTGGCCAGTGCATCCGCGCGTTCGTTCTCTGCGTGCCCGGTATGCCCGCGCACCCACTGCCATTCAATGGCATGGCGACCGGCGACCTCTTCCAGGCGCTGCCACAGGTCGGCGTTCTTCACCGGCTTCTTCGCACTGGTCTTCCAGCCATTGCGTTTCCAGTTGTGGATCCACTGGGTGATGCCGTTCTTCACATACTGCGAATCGGTGGTGACGATCACCCGGCAGGGCCGCTTCAGCGCCTCCAGGCCGCGAATCACCGCCATCAGCTCCATGCGGTTGTTGGTCGTCTCCGGCTCACCGCCCCACAGTTCCTTTTCCACGTTGCCATAGCGCAGCAGGGCGCCCCAGCCTCCAGGACCTGGGTTGCCCTTGCAGGCGCCATCGGTAAAGAGTTCCACTGGTTTGTTCATGTTGTGTCGTTTTCCCGTTTCATCGCACCGCGCGCGGAGGGCTCGACCACCCCACGTGGCGAGAGCACGCGCAAGGCCCGCCAGCGCGGGCGGATCGGGGTCACGGTGGACACTCGCTTGACTGCGCGGATCACGTAGACCCCGGCGAACATCGGCCACAGGCGCCGCGCCAACCGTTCGAAGCGTCCCGGCGGCCCCTCGCCCAGCGCGGCATGTGCCAGCGACAGACCAAAACCGGTGACATCGGTATATTCGATATCGAAACCCAGCAGGCCCAGCCAGTCGGCCACCCGGCGGTAGGAGAGAAAATGCCCGCACCAGGGCAGCTGGCCACGCCACTTGAGAAACCAGCGCCATATCCCCCACAGGCTGAAGGGGTTGAAGCCGACGATCAGCACCCGCCCCTCGGGAATCAGTACGCGCTCGACCTCGCGCAGCACCTGCTGCGGATCGAGCGCATAGTCCAACCCATGGTGCAGCACGGCCACGTCGATGGCATCGGTGCGCAGCGGCAGGCGCTCGCCCTCGGCGAGAATATCCAGGGTGTCATCTCCCGTCCCCAGGCGCAGCTTTTCACGCACCGGGCAATCCGCCACCCCGGACAGGTCGCCGGCCACCCCCTGAATGTCCACCAGGTAGTAACCGAACAACCCCTCCGACAAGTGTCTCAACAGGGCCTGCTCGGCCCGCAACAAAGGGCGCCCAGCCTCGCCGGTGAACCACTGATACAGGGCCTGGCGGAATGCGGGGGAGGCCCCTTCACAGGTGGGAGTGGTGTGCATCGGAGTGGTTGGATCCCGCTGGATTCGTATATAGTCCCGCGCCATGATCTGCGCGCCGGACACCGCCATAGCCCTCGATTCTGACCAAAGCCGTCGCCTCCGGCAATGGCTGATTCCGGCCGCTCGCCTGGCTCTGCTCGGAATCCTGCTGTCGCTGGCCGGCTGTGTGCTCCCGCCAGGCGAGCCGACGGTACGTCCCGACACCCCGTCCCCCCCCGAAACGCAAGCCTCCTCGCACGGGGCGATACCGACATCCGCTCCTTCGGCCACTGCCGCCACGGCACCAGCAGACAGAGAAGCACGGACAACCCCGCCCGCCCCGCCTGCCGATCTCTGGGAACGGCTGCGCCGACGCTTCCGCTTGCAGGCCCTCGAACATCCACGCATCGAGGCCGAGCTGAACCGCTTGCGCCGTCACCCGGCGGCGCTACGCGCCCTGCTCCAGCGCGCCACCCCCTACCTGTACTACATCACTCAGGAGGTGGAGGCACGCGACATACCGGGTGAGATCGCCCTGCTGCCACTAGTGGAGAGCGGCTTCCGGCCCCGCGCCTACTCGCCCAACGGTGCCGTGGGGCTGTGGCAGTTCATGCCATCCACCGCACGCATGCTGGGACTGCGCCGAGACCGTTGGTACGATGGACGGCGCGACGTGCTCGCCGCCACACCGGCCGCCCTGAAATACCTCGCGTTCCTGCACCGCCAGCTCGACGACGACTGGCTGCACGCGCTCGCCGCCTACAACTGCGGCATCGGCACGGTGCGCCAGGCCATTCGCCGCGCGACCAGGGCGCGGCGCCCGACCGCCTACTGGGAACTGGACCTGCCCGGCGAGACCGATGCCTATGTGCCACGTCTGCTGGCGATCGCACGCATCATTGACAGCCCCGCCTCCTTCGGCATCACCCTGCCGACGCTGCCCGACCAGCCGCACTTCACCCCCGTCGAGATCGACGCCCCGCTGGACCTGGCGCTTGCCGCCAGGCTGGCCGAAGTCCCCTTGGCCGAATTCCTGCGCCTGAACCCGGCCTATCCGCGCGGAGTGACCCCGCCCGACCGGCCTGCCACCCTGCTGCTCCCGGTCGAACGCCAGGCAGCCTTCAAGGAGGCACTGGCGGCCCTGCCGAAGCGCCAGTGGCGACGCTGGGCGGAACACCGCGTGAAAAAGGGCGACAGCCTGATCCGCATCGCCCGGCGCTACGGCGTGGGCGTGAGCGCGATCCGCCAGGCCAATGGCCTGCGCGGCCACCTGATCCGTATCGGGCACATCCTGCGCATCCCGCTCGCCGGCCAGGCCAGCGACCGCCAGCAGGGCATCGCCTCACGCCGCGGCCCACGCATCCGCTACCGGGTCCGCAAGGGCGACTCGCTCTACACCATCGCACGCAAGTTCCAGGTGTCGATACGTGATCTCAAGCGCTGGAACAAGGTGGGACGCTACCTCCGCCCCGGCCAGCGCCTGATCGTCTATCCCGGCAGCGCGGGCTGAAACCACAGGCCAACCTCCATGAGTCCGGGTAGCCACACCCCGGATCATGGAAGATGTGCTGATGCCCCTTGTTTTTCATTCACCACAGAGGACACAGAGCGCACAGAGCTTGACGATGGCAAAAGGCAAGGCGCGGACCTTTTTGCCGACGGACCACCGGTCGGTCCGTCGGTCGGGTTGCAGTCCTGCCGGGACAGACCCCGGCCTCAACCCCTCTGTGATCTCTGTGTGCTCTGTGGTGTTGACTTCCACATTAACCGCGAAGGACGCCAAGGCCGCATAGACATCGTAGGATGGGCAAAGGCCCGAAGAGCCGTGCCCATCATCGGCGGTGAAGCCTATTTCTGCTCGTCGCAGTTGGCCACGCATACCCGACGGCTGTGCACCGCACCCCCGCAGCCGATGTAACAGGCGCGGAAGCTCACCTCGCAGTCGCAGTCACGCCGGCAATCGGCCCGATAACGTGCCGCCAGGGCTTCCAGCGTCGGTTCCTCGGGTCGCTCCGGCGGATCCGGCAACATCAGGGCATCCCTTTCGCGGCGCAGGCGCTGCAGTTCGCTGCAGCCGGAGCGGTCATCCTGGGTGCAGCGGGGCTCCAGTTGTGCGATGCGCGCCTCCAGCAATTGGCGCTGGTGCAGTTGCAATGCCTTCTCGTCCAGCCAGAGTTCACGCTCGCGCAGGTAGATGTCCAGCCGGTCCAGATAGGCCCGACGCCTGGCCGGCAAGTCGGCGCGGGCGCGCGCCTCTGCCCTTTTCCTGCAGGCCTGGAGACGCTGGTCGCAGGCGGTGTCGCAGGCCTGGCGCTGTTGCTCGCAGCCGGTGATACAGCTCCGCGCCTTGCTGTCGGCCGGCGGGACGAAGTCTTCGATCACCTCATAGCGGGCGCCACAACCGGCCAGCAACAGGATCGCCAGGGTCCAGAGTGCGATCTTCACGGTTCATTCCTCGTCTTCGTACAACCAGCAGGCCACCTCGTGGCCCGCATCCAGCGAGCACCGCGGCGGATAGGCCTCGCGGCAGCGCGGCATCACCCGCGGGCAACGCTCGTGGAAATGGCAGCCAGGAGGCGGCGCGGCCGGTGACGGCAGGTCGCCCTCGAGGCGGATGACCGTGCGCCGATGCGCTGGATCGGGCACCGGCACCGCCGCCAGCAGGGCCCGGGTGTAGGGGTGGGCCGGGTTCTCCAGGATCGCCTTTACCGGTCCCTGCTCCACGATGCGCCCCAGGTACATCACTGCCACCTCGTCGGCCAGATAGGCCACCACCGCGATATTGTGGGTGATGAACAGGTAGGCCAGCCCCAGTTCCCGTTGCAGCTCCTTCAGCAGGTTCAGTACCTGGGCCTGCACGCTCACGTCCAGCGCACTGGTGGGCTCGTCACACACGATCAGGCGCGGATCGACCGCCAGGGCGCGGGCGATGGCGATACGCTGGCGCTGGCCGCCGGAGAACTCGTGCGGATAGCGGCGCAGTGCCGCGGCCGACAGCCCGACCTGATCCAGCAGTTCGATGGCACGCTCGCGGCGCTCGGCGCGCGAGGCGCCGATGCCCTGCGCCACCATGCCCTCGGCGACGATGTCCTCGACCAGCATGCGCGGGTTCATCGACGAGGCCGGGTCCTGGAAGATGATCTGGAACTGGTGGCGCAACCGGCGCAGGGCCTTGCCACCCAGCGAGGTCAGTTCGATGCCATCGAAACGCACGCTGCCCGCGGTCGGCCGCAGCAGTTGCAACAGCGCCTTGCCGGTAGTGGTCTTGCCGCAGCCCGATTCGCCCACCAGCGCCAGGGTGCGCCCGGGCCAGAGGTCGATGTCCAGGCCATCGACCGCGCGCACCTGCCCCACCACGCGACGCAGCACCCCCTTGCGGATGGGGAAATGCACTTGCAGGCTGCGCGCGCGGAGCAACGGCTCCGCCGCCTCGGAGTCCACGGCGCCCTCGTCGCGCGCCGTGGGCGTCCCCAGGGCGACCTGTTCGACCGCCAGGTGACAGCGATAACCGTCTTCAGCCTCACCACGCCACGGCGGCGCCGCCCCCTCGCAGACCGCCTGCCTGGCCTCGCAACGATCAAGGAAACGGCAGCGGGTGAAGGCCCGGTCCAGCGGCGGCACCCGGCCCGGGATGGCGTCCAGGCCCTGCGCCCGCTTGTCCGCCCCGGGCAGGGCACGGAACAGCTTGCGGCTGTAGGGATGGCGCGGGTGGGCGAAGAAGTCGTGCACGCCGGCCGTCTCCACCAGCTGCCCGGCGTACATCACCCCCACCCGATCGGCCATCTCCGCGACCACGCCCAGGTCGTGGGTGATCAACAGGATGGCCATGCCGGTCTCGCGCTGCAGGTCGCGCAGCAGCTCCAGTACCTGTGCCTGGATGGTCACGTCCAGCGCCGTGGTCGGCTCGTCGGCGATCAGCACCTTCGGGCGGCCGGCCAGGGCGATGGCGATCATCACCCGCTGCTTCATGCCCCCGGAGAGCTGGTGTGGGTACTCGTCCACGCGGTGCTCGGGATCGGCGATGCCGACCTGGCGGAACAGCTCGATCACGCGTGGACGTGGATTCGCGGCATGTTCCGGATCGTGCAGCCGCACCGCCTCGGCCACCTGGCGGCCGACGCTCATCACCGGGTTGAGCGAGGTCATGGGTTCCTGGAAGATCATGCCGATACTGCCGCCGCGCTCGCGGCGCATCTCCGCCTCGGTGAGGTCCAGCAGGGAGCGCCCCTCGAGCCGCACCTCGCCGGCGACGATGCGCCCGGATGGCGGCAGCAGGCGCATCAGCGAATAGGCGATCATGGACTTGCCGCAGCCCGACTCGCCCACCAGCACGTAAGTCTCGCCACGCCGCAGCGCCAGGTCCACCCCATCGACCGCGCGCACCGGCTGGTCCTCCGGCCCCAGCCAGGTGCGCAGGCCCCGGACCTCCAGCAGCAGATCGCTCATGTCCTCTCCCTCAGGCGCGGATCGAAGGCATCGCGTACCACGTCGGCAAACAGGTTGGCCGCCAGCACCAGCACGAACATGAACACGAAGGCGGCCGCCAGCGACCACCAGACCACCGGCTCGCGTGCCAGTTCGAGGCGCGCGCTGTTGATCATGTTGCCCCAGCTGTTGGTGTTGGGATCGACCCCGATGTTGATATAGGACAGCACCGCCTCGGCCAGCACCAGGCCGCTGAAATCGAGCACCACCACGATGAGCACGATGTGCATCACGTTCGGCAGCACGTGACGCGCCAGGATGGTGAAGTGTCGCACCCCGAAGGCCTGCGCCGCCTGCACGTACTCGAGCTGGCGCAGCTTGAGCGTCTCGCCACGCAACAGGCGGCACAGCGAGGTCCAGCTGGTCACCCCGAGGATCAGGCACAAGAAGAGCAGGCGCAGGTCGGCGCGCTCGGTCAGGCTGTTGAATTCCGCCTGGTGATTGTTCATGTAGATCTGCATCATCAGCACCGCGGCGGCGATCAACAGCACCCCGGGCACCGAACTGAGCGTGGTGTAGAGGTACTGGATGACATCGTCCACCCAGCCGCGGAAATAACCGGCCATGATGCCCAGCAGCACCGCCGCCGGCAGCATCACCAGGGTGGTCAGGGTGCCGATCACCAGGCCGGTGCGCACACTCTTGAGTGACTGGTAGAACACGTCCTCGCCCACCTTGTCGGTGCCCAGCAGGTGCCAGACCCCGGCCAGGTTCAGCACCAGACCGAGCAGCAGGGCCATCACCAGCCCGGTCCAGGCGGCGCTGCGCAAGGCGGCCAGTTCGGGCGCGCGGAACAGGCGCCGCAAGCGCGCCAGGCGACCCCGTGCCAGCAGCAACAAGACCCCGCCCCAGATCCCCAGACCCAGCATCAGCCCCGCCGCCACGCGCCGGGTGATGTCGGCGGCGCGATCGGCCGGATCGGCCAGGTGCGCCCCACCCCACTTCAGGCGCGGGTAGTCGCGCACCTTGTGCCCGTCGGGCAGCTCGATGGTCTCGCGCATGTACAGGTGGGTCGCGAAGGGCGCCGAATAGGTCTTCTCGCGATGCTCGCGCAGGGGGGCGGCGATCAGGTCGAGCAGACTGAGCACCTCGGTGGCATAACGCGGCCGGCCCTGCGCATCCTGTCCCTGCAGCGCCCGGAAATGCACGGTGTCGAGCAGGCCGATGAACACATACACTCCCAGCACCACCAGCGCGCCCATGGCGGTGCGACTGGCCGCCACCTGCCGCCAGGGGGCGCGCAGGTGCTCGTGGCGACGCGCATACAGCGCGAAGCCCACCGCCAGCGCCAGCAGCAGGTAGATGAGCGCGTCGGTAGCGAGCACGACCGGCTGGAATCCCATCACTGCAACCTCACGCGCGGATCGACCAGGGTGTAGGAGATGTCGGTCAGCAGCAGCCCCAGGATGTAGAGCACGGCGCCGAGGAACACCATGGCGCGCACAATGGCGAAGTCCTGGCGACTGATCGCGTCGATGGTATAGCTGCCCAGCCCGGGGATGCCGAAGAAGGACTCCAGCAACAGGCTGCCCATGAACAGGGTCGGGATCACCACCACCACGCCGGTCAGGATGGGGATCAGGGCGTTGCGCAACACGTGACCGAACAGCACAGCACGCTCGGACAGCCCCTTGGCGCGCGCGGTGCGCACGAAGTCCTTGCCGACCTCCTCGAGGAACAGGGTACGGTACCAGCGCGTGCCCGAACCGATGCCCGAGATCGCGCCGATGATCACCGGCAGCACCAGGAAACGCCAGGCATCAGGTCCTGGCGCATAGCCGGAGATGGGAAACAGGTTGAGCAGCTTGCCCAGCAGCACCTGTCCGCCAATGATGTAGAACAGCCCCGAGATGGACATCATGGCCACGCACAGCACCACGCCCCAGAAGTCCAGGTAGGTGCCGCGAAAGAACGCCAGCAACAGCGAGAAACTGATGTTCACCGCCAGTCCCACCAGCATGATGGGCACCGCGATCGCCAGGCTGGGCCACATGCGCTGCGCGATGTCGTGCCCGATGTTGCGTCCGCTGTCGGACTGGCCGAAGTCGAAGGCGAACAGGCGCACCGACTTGTCGAAGAAGATGGTGTCGGTGAGCTTGGCCAGCCCCTCGGCCTCGGCGTTCCACACCAACGGCTTGTCGTAGCCGCGTTCCGCCTTCCACTCGGCGATCGCCTGGTCACTGACCCGCTTGACCCCCAGGTGCATGCGCGCCATGTCGTCGGGCGAGTTGACCACGAAGAACAGCACGAAGGTGAGCAGGTTCACCCCGACCAGGATAGGGATGGCATAGAGCACGCGGCGGACGATATAGGCCATCATCGCGCACGTCTCCTCTCACGTGCCCGATAGTCGCGGATCGCGGGCACCGCGGACAGCACCAGCAGGCCCAGCAGGGTCCACAGCGGCCAGGTCACCGGCTGGTTCCATTCCTTCTGCCGGCGCGCGCGCAAGGCACCGTCGATGCGCTTGTACTTGAGGGTGTTGTTGGCCATCAGATGCGGCAGGGCATTGTGGTACCAGACATGGTGCAGGCTGAACGCCTTGGGATAATAGCCGAACAGCCAGGGCGACTCGGTCTGCAGGATGGCCACCATGCGGTCGATCACCTGCTGTCGCTCGGCGCCGTTGGGCAGGTTCTTCATGCGCTCGAACAGGGCGTCGAACTCGGCATTGGCGAAGTTGGCCGCATTCTCGCCGTGGTGCTCGACCTTGCCGTTGGGACCATAGAGCAGGAACAGGAAGTTCTCGGGGTCGGGATAGTCGGCATTCCAGCCCCAGCTGAAGATCTGCGCGGTGCCCTTGAGCATCTTTTCCTGGAAGCGGTTGTAGTCGGTGGCGCGCACCACCAACGAGATCCCGAGCTTGCGGAACTGGTTGACGTACCATTGCAGGATGGACTTGCTGCCCGGCCCCGAGAGCGCGGTGTCGTAGTACAACACCAGGGCATTGCCGGTGGCCGGATCGATGCCATCGGCATAGCCCGCCTCGGCCAGCAGGCGCTTTGCCTCCTCGATGGAGCGCCGCACCGGCTTGCCGTCCTGCCAGCGATAAACCACGGGATTGATGCCCGCCCTGCCCTCGCGGTACCCGAAGATCCCCGGCGGCAGCGGCCCGTGCGCCGGCAGGCCGCGCCCGTTGTTGAAGATGGCGATGAACTCCTCCCAGTCCACCGCGATGGCGATCGCCTGACGCAGCTTGCGCGCACGTTCCTGGTCGGCCGGGTCAGCGGGATCGCCACCGACCATCGGGTCGCGCATGTTGAAGCCCAGGTAGTAGATCGAGGTCTCCACGGCAGTGTCCAGGGCGATGCCTTTCTCGCGCATCTCCGGGGTCAGGCGCGCCTCGCCGTCGGCAGCGAGCTGCACTGCCTGGTCGAAGCTGTCCGAGGCGATGCCCGAGCTGTCGTAATAGCCCTGGAGAAACTTGTTCCAGCGCGGGATGGCCTCCTTCTCCAGGGCATAGACCGCCTTGTCGATGAACGGCATCGGCTTGCCGGCATCGTCGAGCAGACCGCGTGCACGGTCGGCCTCGCTGCCCTCGGTGGGATAGCGCTCACCGTGGAAATTGGGATTACGCTCGAGCACCATGCGCAGATTGGGATTGTTCTCGGTGAGCATGAAGGGGCCGGTGCCCACCGGGTACCAGTTGAGGGTGATGTTGCGCTCGGCCATGCCGGGCTGAGCATGGAAGCGCTCCGCTTCCCAGGGCATGGGGGCGAAGAAATTGGTCGCCAGCCAGTAGATGAACTGCGGGTAGCTGTCCTTCAGGCGGATGCTGTAGGTATAGCGGTCGATCACCCGCACCCCCTCCATCTGCAGCGGGCGCAGGTCGGTCCACAGGCGTCCGGCGGCACGATCCCGCCGCGCCTGCTCGGCCGCCGCCTTCGCAAACGCCGCAAAACCCTCGATATGCTCGGCCAGCAGGCCGGCCAGCGGCGAGTGGTTGGGCGGGAAGGCCAGGCGCTTGATCTGGTAGGCGTAGTCCGCCGCCACCAGCTCGCGGGTGTCGGTCTCGGGAAAATCGGCCAGAGTGTAGCGCTCGGCCAGATCCTCTTTGCTCAGTGGCCAGTAGCGATAACCACCGTCCGCGGTACGCGCAAACGCCGGGTGTGGCTGGTAACGGATGCCCGGGCGGATGTGGATCAGGTACTCGGTCGTGGCCACCTGCTCGGCCGGTGCGTCCGCCGGCAACCGTCGGCCCGCCGCGTCGTAGTGCCGCACCTCGGGCATGCCATCAGCAGTCAGCGGCACCAGCTCGTAGGGTCGCTTCAGGTAATGATATTGCAGAGGGGGTTCATAGACCTGCGAGATGAAGGCCCATTCGTTGGAGCTGTAGGAGCGCGCCGGGTCCAGGTACTTGGGCCGCTCTGCGAAGGAACTGAAGAACACCGACCCCGACACATCTTCCGAAGGCCAGGGATCGTTCCATGGCGGATCGCCACAGCCGCCCAGCACCAACAGGGTCAGCAGCAGGAGCAGGCGGAACGGATTGTGGCCAGGTCTTTTGAACAAGGTGCGGCTTTCAGGTAATTTACGGGCTTCCGTACACGGCGATTCGGGGTGGATCATCGCATTCTCCGCCCACGACCGCCAGCGCCGATCAATCGACCAGAGCAGGTAAGGATTCATGGGTTTTCTCGCCGACAAGAAAGCGCTCATCGTGGGCGTCGCCAGCAACCGTTCGATCGCCTACGGCGTGGCCGCCGCCATGCATCGCGAGGGCGCCGAGCTCGCCTTCACCTACCAGGGTGAAAAACTGGAAAAGCGGGTACGCGGTTTCGCCGAGGAATTCGGCTCGGATATCGTGCTGCCGCTGGACGTGACCAGCGATGAACAGATCGACGCGGTGTTCGACACCCTGAAGGAACGCTGGGGCGCGCTCGACTGCCTGATCCACTCGGTCGGTTTCGCCCCGCGTGATCAGCTCGAGGGCAGCTACATCGACGCCGTCAACCGCGAAGGCTTCCGCATCGCCCATGACATCAGCTCCTACAGCCTGGCCGCCCTGGCCAAGGCGGCGCGCCCGCTGATGCAGGGCCGTAACGCGAGCATCGTCACCATGACCTACCTGGGCGCGGTGCGCACTGTGCCGAACTACAACGTCATGGGCGTGGCCAAGGCCTCGCTGGAGGCCAACATGCGTTACCTGGCCGACAGCCTGGGGCCCGAGGGGATTCGCGTCAACGCCGTGTCCGCCGGCCCCATCCGCACCCTGGCCGCCTCCGGCATCTCCGACTTCCGCAGCATGCTGGCCGAGGCCGAAAAGAAAACCCCGCTGCGCCGCAACGTCACCATCGAGCAGGTTGGCAACGCCACCGCCTTCCTCTGTTCCGACCTGGCCTCGGGCATCACCGGCGACGTGCTGTACGTGGATTCGGGGTATCACATCCTGGGGATGGCCTGAGTCGGTCGCTTCCTGATCCCCCTCAGTTGTCGATCACGATCTCCGGTCCCATCAGGGTATTGGGGACCACCGTCGACAACCAGGGCACATAGGTGATCAGGATCAGGAACACGAACAGGATCGCCAGCCACGGCAGGGCCGCGCGTACCACTCCCAGCACCGGCATCTTCGCCACGCCGGCGGTGACGAAGA
>CAYMWJ010000013.1:0-44105 GCA_964394235.1 uncultured Sedimenticola sp.
TTCCATAATTTCACGCTGGCTTTACATAATCAATTGCCATCAGTAGAAGATGCATTGTTTTGTGCTAAATCAGCGGAGCGGTTCATTGAATTTCTTACAGAACTAATTGATGAAAAAGTTAAAGATGAGTTTAAGTTTGCGGCAGAGTCAAACCCGCTTGGATTTAATGAAACAAAAAATATATTTGGTGTGCCTTTTGGGAAAGAGGCAATAATTATTGCAGGTGTGTATTAAAAATCTAAAAGCGCTCCATCTGACCGCGTATTCCGGTGGTGCTCCATAGCGGCAGGTGAGTTTAATCGTTGGGCGTGGTATAAATACGTAATACAAACGAGAGCCAAGTGTCCGAAGAAGCCGATCATTCGCCGTCAGTCATAAAGGCAGCTACGTCAATACTGGAGATGCTTGTAGAGGCACGGTTTCTATTGCTGTTTTTGTGTTTTGCGTTCTATGTGGATATTTGGTTGCTGAAGAATGGTGTGGATCTGACTTCGCTGTCACTGAAAAATAGCTATGGATCATTACTTTCGATTTCTGTTTTTTCGTTGTTACTGTTCGCTGGATCTTACTCACTTTTAATGGTCGTATTTTTTCCTGCATTACGCAAACTTATTGGGTTGGCACGGATTTATCTTCAGTCAGAAGTGCATATTGAAAAGGTGACTGCCGATAGCAAAAAATTAGCTGATTGGTCGCTAGCCTTTATATGTCTTTCTTCATATGATGGTATATTAGGGTATTTTTTTGCCGAAAACTCTTACCGGGGGTTAGCGGTTTATATCATCACCTTCCTTCAAGTAGATGGAGTCGTTGAGTCTATATTTCGGGTTTGTGTGATTTTGCTTTGGTTGGGTTGCTTATTCCTCGCTTTTCAAGTCGATGAGATATAGTGGGATAGTTGGAATGACGCCCAACAAGGTGGTCAACAGGACGCCAACTACGCTGCGCTCCGTTGGCGCTTGGTCAAGTCCCAATTCTGCTGTAAATTCTTCTCCGCAGGATCGGCGTTGCTCCGGGTTCAGTGGTCGATGCCGACCACCTTGTCATCCTCTTGGTCGGAAGGTTGTTGCGCCTTCCACCATTCGTCAAACGCGCTCATCTCCAGGTATCGTCGGTGCCCTTCCTCGTGGATCTCGGCCAGCAGGGTGCCGATGAGACGATGCGCGGATTCCTCGCTGGGGAAGATCCGGATCACCCGATTCCGACGCCGTACCTCCCGGATCAGACGCTCCTGCTTGAACCCTCCCGTCATGGCCGCCTTGTGCCGGGAGGGCGTGTGCGCGAGCACGTTGCGCCCGAAGCGCACCTGACACCGTTGCCAGACCGCTCCCTGGAAACAGCGCCTGACAGCGCCCACCAGCTCCTTGTGCTCGTCCGAGACCACGAAGGCGACTCCCGCCCCTTCAGCCCGTCGAACGTGTCCCGCCAGAAGCCTTCCGGCTCGCTGTCGCCCATCTTGAGCCCCGGCGCCTTCCGGTAGCCTTCGGCGTTGACGCCCGAAAACCGCGGCGCCGGCTACCCGCGTCTGCTCGGAGCGCTGATAGCGTTGGAAAATCTCCGTCGAGAACGTCCCGTCCCGGAACCGGGGCACCCGCAGTTTCGTCGGGTTGATGTATGCAACACCGATCCTACGAAAGGGGCCGCGGTGGCCAATACGAATTACAGCGCTACAGGGGCGTAACCCTGTTTCCATCTGTCCCATTATCGGGGTTATCCAAGGGACAATTTGTCCCATTTTTCCCTTCCGGGCGCTTTTGCCGCACCTGCCTATGCCGCATCCCGGCTCCATCGAGGGTGCCTCGAAAAATTCGAGGTGCCTGTTCCGCACAGGGAGGTGCGGCGAACTCAATGACGCCAAGTCATTGAGTTCGGAGGCGGGACAAAATCGAAATTTTGTCTTGCCGGCTCGAAAAATTGCTTTTCCTGCAATTTTTCGAGATTCCCTTGAAGGAGTGGCGCCCGGGTTGGTGCGCAACTTGCATTACTTCGGCACTACACGGTTGTGCGGAGGTAATGTGATGTCGAAGGTGACGGTCGGCGAAGTGGCGCAGACGCTTCCCGACGAATATCCCGTCTCGGTAATCATGGAGCGCAGACGCTCCTCCAATCCGTGGATCGACGAGCAGTGGGAGGCGGTCGGCATCACGGCGGGTGAAGCCGGCTCGCTGTCCGATGCTGCCCGGCGGGTGAAGATCCACGAGGACGATCAGTCGACTCAGTATCTCTACAGCGGGTTCGTGCTGCGTCTGTATGCAGACGAGTGTGAGAGCTACTACCACAATCTGATGACGCCCACGCCCCGCTGTTACGTGGTGGCCCGTGCCGATGAGGAGGAAGTGCCGGTTCCCCTGCTGGTCGGCCTGAGCTTCGATGAGGCCCACGCCTATCTCGAGGCGGGGGACACCATCTATGCCGTGGACATTCCTCCCGAAATTTATCGCTGGTGCGAGGCCTTCGTGCTGGCGCGCTATGTGCCCGAGCGCAAGTACAAGCGCAAGCTGAAACGCTGGGCGCCGGAAGGAGGGTGTCCGGAATGAAGAGGTCGCACTTGTCTTCCCCCGATCAGGAGCTGCAGCAGGAGTCCTTTCTGAGCCGCTGGTCGCGCCGCAAGCTCGGCCGCGAGAGCGAGGCGGATGCCGATCCGCCGGCCCCGGTTGCTGCCACAGCGCAGGAAGCGTCGCTGCCCACCGACGAGGATATGCCGCCCCTCGAATCGCTGACCGAGGATTCGGACTACAGCGGCTTTCTCTCGCCCTCCGTGAGCGAGACCTTGCGCAAGGCGGCGCTGCGCAAGCTCTTTCACAGTTCTGCCTTCAATCTGTGCGATGGCCTGGATGATTACGACGAGGATTTCCGCAATTTCGCCGCGCTGGGCGATCTGGTGACAGAGGAGATGCGCCGCCGCATGGAGCACATGGCCGAGGCGCTCGAGTCGGAGTCGCAAGCGGTCGCGGCGGCGCCGCAGAGCGATGCGGAAGCGCAGGACTCGGTGGCGGATGTTGCGGATGACGAAAACGAAGATGAAGAGGTTGGATGATGAGTGAAGTGGTGAACGATGCTGCCGCCGCCCGCAACCGGCGGGCGCGGGAACAGGCGTTGGAGGCCATGGCCGCGGTTCAGGCCGATCCCGCCCCGATGTTGCGCTACACCTCCGAGGGGCGCGTGGCCGTCATCGGTGGCATGGAGGCCCTGGAGTTCGCGCCCAGGCTCCATGGTCACCTCAAGCCCCTGCTGATTCTCACCGAAGGAATCGAGGAACCCGGGGTGCCGGTGGTGCCGCTCGGCGGGCGCCCCATTGTCATCGAAGGGCACCTGGGGCAGTTCATCCTGAAGCTGGGCACGCCCGGCAAGCCCAATTTCGAGCAGATACAGGTGGACCTGATTCTGGACCTGAGCCCCAAGCCGCTGCTCACCCAGTCCATGCCGCCGCCCGGTTATGTCTGGTCGGCACTGGACGAGCTGTCGCTTCTGGCCGCGACCGAACAGCTCCAGGAGCTGGTGGGCACCTTCGAGAAGCCCCGCTTCTTCGATTACGACCCCGCCCTCTGCGCCCACCAGCGTGCCGGCAAGACCGCCTGCACCCGCTGCATCGACGCCTGTCCGGCGGAGGCGATCCGCTCCATCCCCGAAGCCATCGAGGTGGATGCCAACCGCTGCCAGGGGGGAGGCATCTGCGCCACGGTTTGTCCCGCCGGTGCCATCCGCTACCGGTGGCCGAACGTGGGAACCGCGCTGGAGCAGGTGAAACGGCTGCTGGCAGGTTACCGCGAGGCGGGCGGGAGCGACCCGCTGCTCCTCCTGGTGACGGAGCAGCAGAAGGCGGTGCTGAACGCCTTGCCACCCAACACACTGCCTTTCGAGGTGGAGGAGCCGGCCAGCAGAGGGCTGGAGTTCTGGTTCGGCGCGCTGAGCTATGGCGCCAGACAAGTGGTGGTGCTGGTGCCGGATGCGCTGTCGGAGGGTGTCTCTTCAGCCCTGCGGCAGCAGATCGAGCTGGGGCGGCAGATATTGGCGGTGCTGGGCTATCCCGCCGACGCGCTGCGCATGGTGAGCGCCGAGGCGCTCGACGACGGGGTGGGGCAGGCCATGCCCGAGATCGCGCCCGCCTCGTTCGCGCCGGTTGGAGAAAAGCGGCAGCTGTTTTTCAGCGCACTGGATCATCTTTACCAACAGGCTTCGCGGCCGCGGCCGCTGGCCACCCTGGAGGTCGGTGCGCCTTTCGGCACGGTGTTCGTCGACGGCGAGCGCTGCACCCTCTGCAGTGCCTGCGTGGGGGCCTGTCCCGGAAAGGCGCTGCAGACTGCAGAAGACGAGCCGGGCCTGCGCTTTCTCGAGGCGAACTGTCTGCAGTGCGGCATGTGTACCCGCACCTGTCCCGAGGATGCCATCTCGATTTCGCCGCGGCTGCTTTTCGACCGCGAAAAACGCCATGCCGTCCGCCTGCTGCACAAGGAAGAGCCGTTTCACTGCGTCCGCTGCGGCAAACCCTTCGCCACCCTGTCGGTGGTGAACCGCATGCATCGGGCATTGCAGGGCCACTGGATGTTCCAGAACGAGCGGGCCAGGCAAAGGCTGAAGATGTGCGACGACTGTCGGGTGGTCGATATTGTCCAGGACCCCATGGCCATGGAGTTGCCGGATGGTGTCCGATTGGACCAGTGACGGCTCGTGGGTCGGTCATTTTCTTCCCTATTGGTCATTATTTTTCCGTCATTTTTGGCCTGATGGTTGCAGGCAACAAATAACGAGGAACGCGCTGATATGACGATCCAGGAATCGCTCGCAAAAGCTGAAGAGCTTCGACGGTCGCCGACATCGGACGGAGTGGAAGCCGTCGCCGAGGAGGAGCAGTGCCGCGCCGGCACCTGGAACCTTCTCGCCACCCTGCTGTGGCGGGTCCCCGACCGGGAGACGCTGCGGCAGGTGGCTACCTTGTCCGACATCGACGGCTCGGGGCCGGAGCTGCAGGCCGCGCTGGCCGTGCTCGGGCTGGCCGCTTCGACCACCTCGGTGGAGGCGGTGGATGATGAGTTCCACGACCTCTTCATCGGCATGGGAAGGGGAGAGCTGCTTCCCTACGGCTCCTGGTATCAGACAGGGTTCCTCATGGAAAGACCGCTCAGCGTGTTGCGTGATGATCTGGCGGCGCTGGGGTACCAACGCAGCGAGAACGTGAAGGAGCCGGAGGACCATGTGGCGGCACTGTGCGAAGTGATGGCGCTGCTGATCCAGGAAGGGCGTCCGCCGCAGGTTCAGGCGACCTTCTTTCGCGACCACATGGAGGGATGGATCGTGCGCTTCTTCGAGGATCTGAGCAACGCGAAGGCGGCGGTCTTTTACCGTTCAGTCGGGCGCCTGGGCAAGGTGTTCACCGAGTTCGAGCGGGACTATCTCTTCATGCAATGAATTCCACAATGATGGGGAAATGGCAAATGAAACAAGCGAAAAGCAAGCAGATGGTGGACTCCGCCAGGCGTGAGTTCCTGCGTGGCAGCGCGATGGCCGGCGCCAGCATGGCGCTGATGGCGATGGTGCCGGGCCAGGCCGCGGCCGCAGACCAGGAGCAGGAGCAGACGACCGGGAAGGGTTACCGGCTTACCTCTCACATTCTCGCCTACTACCAAAGCGCAGCGAGTTGATAAAGGGGGATGACGATGAAATTGAGAAAAGTTTCCGACCAGGTGCTCTCCGATTCGGCGGAGTCGTCCTCCGGAGGAGGGAAAGGGTCAGCAAAGCGGACCATCAGTCGCCGTGACTTTCTGCGTGCATCGGGTCTGAGCGCGGGCGGCGCGGTGCTGGCGACCGGGTTCATGCCGGGCGTGATGAAGAAGGCCGAGGCCGCCGAAGCGGGCGGTCGTGGCGAAGTGAAGCAGGTCAAGACGGTCTGCACCCACTGCTCGGTCGGGTGCGGCATCATCGCCGAAGTGAAGAACGGCACCTGGGTCGGCCAGGAACCCGCTTTCGACCACCCCTTCAACCGCGGTTCCCACTGCGCCAAGGGGGCGTCGGTGCGCGAGCACGGCATCGGCGAGCGGCGCCTGAAGTATCCCACCAAGCTGGTGAACGGCAAGTGGAAGCGTATCTCGTGGGAACAGGCGATCAACGAGATCGGCGACAAGCTGCTGCAGATTCGCCAGCAGTCGGGGCCCGACTCGGTCTACTGGCTCGGTTCGGCCAAGCACAACAATGAGCAGGCCTACCTGTTCCGCAAGATGGCGGCGTTGTGGGGCACCAACAACGTCGATCACCAGGCGCGGATCTGTCACTCCACCACCGTGGCCGGTGTTGCCAACACCTGGGGCTACGGGGCGATGACCAACTCCTACAACGATATCCACAACTCCAAGGCGATCCTGCTGATCGGCTCCAACCCGGCCGAGGCCCACCCCGTGGCGCTGCAGCACATCTTCAAGGCCAAGGAGGAGAACAACGCACCGATCATCGTCATCGACCCCCGCTTTACCCGCACCGCGGCGCATGCCGATCTCTACATCCGCATCCGTCCCGGTACCGACGTGCCCATCATCTGGGGCATGTTGTGGCACATCTTCAAGAACGGCTGGGAAGACAAGAACTTCATCCGCCAGCGGGTCTACGGCATGGACGAGGTGCGCAAGGAGGTGGCCAAGTGGACGCCCGATGAAGTGGAGCGGGTCACCGGCGTGCCCGAGCATCAGGTGTATGAGGCGGCCAAGATCATGGCGCGTCACCGTCCCGGCACCTTCATCTGGTGCATGGGGGGCACCCAGCACACCATCGGCAACAACAACACCCGCGCCTACTGCATCTTCCAGCTGGCACTGGGCAACATGGGCGTTTCCGGCGGCGGTACCAACATCTTCCGCGGCCACGACAACGTGCAAGGCGCCACCGACATGTGCGTGCTCTCGCACTCCCTGCCCGGTTATTACGGGCTCTCGGAGGGCGCGTGGAAGCACTGGTCGCGCGTCTGGGACCTCGACTACGAGTGGGTCAAGGGGCGTTTCGACCAGACCCCCTACGAAAAGAAGGGGAGCAAGGGCATCTCGCCCATGCACACCAAGGGGATTCCGGTCTCGCGCTGGATCGACGGGGTGCTGGAGAACAAGGCCAACATCGCCCAGAAGGACAACATCAAGGCAATGATCTTCTGGGGCCATGCGCCCAACAGCCAGACCCGCGGCAAGGAGATGAAGGCCGCCATGGAGAAGCTGGATCTGATGGTCGTCATCGATCCCTATCCCACGGTGTCGGCGGTAATGCACGACCGCACCGACGGCGTCTACCTGCTGCCGGCGGCAACCCAGTTCGAGACCTATGGCTCGGTGACTGCATCCAACCGCTCGATCCAGTGGCGGGACAAGGTGATCGAACCGCTGTTCGAGTCGCTGCCCGACCACACCATCATGTACAAGATGGCAAAGAAGTTGGGCTTCGCCGACCAGCTCTGCAAGCACATCAAGGTGAACAACGACGAGCCGCTCATCGAGGACATCACCCGTGAGTTCAACAAGGGGATGTGGACCATCGGTTACACCGGTCAGAGCCCGGAGCGGCTGAAAAAGCAGCAGCAGAGCTGGGGTACCTTCGACTTCACCAGCCTCCAGGCGGAGGGTGGCCCCTGCGATGGGGAGTATTACGGGCTCCCCTGGCCCTGCTGGGGCACGCCGGACATGAAGCATCCCGGTACGCCCAACCTCTACGACACCAGCAAGCCGGTGGCCAAGGGCGGACTCTGCTTCCGCGCCCGTTTCGGTGTCGAGCGCAATGGCGTGAGCCTGCTGGCGGAAGACTCCTGGCCGGTGGGTAGCGAGATCAAGGACGGCTATCCCGAGTTCACCGACAAGCTGCTCAAGAAGCTCGGCTGGTGGAACGAGCTGACCCCCGAAGAGAAGAAACTGGCCGAAGGAAAGAACTGGAAGACCGATCTGTCCGGCGGCATTCAGCGTGTGGCCATCAAGCACGGTTGCGCGCCCTTCGGCAACGCCAAGGCCAGGGCGGTGGTCTGGACCTTCCCCGATCCGGTTCCCATCCACCGCGAGCCGCTCTATACCAACCGGCGCGATCTGCTGGAGAAGTACCGCACCTACGAGGACCGCAAGTCCTTCTACCGCCTGCCGACCCGGTACGCCTCGATCCAGGCCAAGGATTATTCCAAGGGCTATCCGCTCATCCTCACCTCCGGCCGCCTGGTGGAGTACGAGGGGGGCGGGGACGAGACCCGTTCCAACCCGTGGCTGGCGGAACTGCAGCCGGAGATGTTCGCCGAAATTCATCCGCGGGATGCCAACAATGCCGGCATTCGGGATGGCGACGACATCTGGGTAGAGGGACCCGAAGGGGGCCGCGTCAAAGTGAAAGCCCTGGTGACGCGCCGCGTGGCCTCAGGGGTGGTCTTCATGCCTTTCCACTTCGGTGGTCATTTCGAAGGGCGGGATCTGCGGGACAAGTACCCCGCGGGCTCCGATCCCTACGTGCTGGGCGAGGCCTGTAACACGGCCATGACCTACGGCTACGACTCGGTCACCCAGATGCAGGAGACCAAGGTCACCCTGTGCAAGATCAGCAAGGCATCGTAAAGAGGAAAGCAACCATGGCAAGAATGAAATTCTACTGTGATGCTGAACGCTGCATCGAGTGCAACGCCTGCATCACTGCGTGCAAGAACGAAAACGAGGTTCCCTGGGGGGTCAACCGGCGCAGGGTGGTGACCATCAATGACGGCGAGCCGGGCGAACGCTCGCTGTCGGTGGCCTGCATGCACTGCTCGGACGCGCCCTGCGCGGCCGTCTGTCCCGTGGACTGTTTCTACACCACGGACGATGGGGTGGTGCTCCACGACAAGGACATCTGCATCGGCTGCGGTTACTGCTTCTACGCCTGTCCTTTCGGTGCGCCCCAGTTCCCGCAGGACGGTGCCTTCGGTACCCGGGGCAAGATGGACAAGTGCACCTTCTGCGCCGGCGGGCCCGAGCCGGACGGCAGTCCGGAAGAGCATCGCAAGTACGGCTCCAACCGGCTGGCGGAAGGCAAGCTGCCTATCTGCGCCGAGATGTGCTCCACCAAGGCACTGCTGGCCGGTGACGCCGCGGTGATCTCCGATATCTACCGGGAACGCGTCATCAAGCGCGGCGCCAGTGTTCTCGACTGGGGCGTCTCCTATGAGAACGCTTCTCTGCGCGCATCCCAGGGGATGTCGGGCAAGAGCAGTCTCAAGCGATGAGCATGCTTTGAGTAACCCTTGTTTGTGATAGCGCGCCTCCGCCCCGGCCCGGCCGGCGCGGAGGCGCCGCTCAGCGGAGAAACGCTATGCCAGTCATGAATTTCAAGGCACTGCGCCTTGGAACACTCTTGTTGGGTCTGATGCTCATGGGGCAGGCGCTGTTTGCCGCGGCGCCGTCCCACGACAAAGCGGCCGGAACGGTGGAGAGTCCCGGCACTGACCTCTGGCGCAATGTGCGTCAGCGGCCCGCCGAGATCGCAGCGCTGCAAAAGGCAGGGAAGCGGGGTGAGGTCAGGACCCAGGTGCGGGGGGTCGACAGTGCCGTGCTGATAAACGAAAAGGGAGAGCAGTGGCGCCGGTATCGCGTCGAGATGCTGGTTCCCGGCGCCATGGGGCTGCTGGGAGGTGTCGTGGCGCTGCTGTTCCTGCTCTACCTGCTGTTCGGCGCAAGAGCCAAGGCGCCCGAGGATTCCGGCCGCCGGCTTCTCCGGTTCAACGGTTACGAGCGCACCATGCACTGGGTGATGGCGGGGACCTTTCTCTTGCTCGGTCTCACCGGTCTGCTCCTGCTGTTTGGTCGTCCGCTGCTGATTCCACTGGTCGGCAAGGAGATTTTT
Source organism: uncultured Sedimenticola sp. (assembly GCA_964394235.1). Classification (GTDB taxonomy): domain Bacteria; phylum Pseudomonadota; class Gammaproteobacteria; order Chromatiales; family Chromatiaceae; genus MONJU. The sequence goes on from CAYMWJ010000013.1 coordinate 9,820, forward strand.
TCCACCATCGCCACCATCAGCAAACAGCTGCACGATCTGGTGGGTCCGTTGTTCCTGGTGACTGTGCTATTTTTTACGCTGTGCTTCTGGAAGCGGAACCTTTTTCAGAAGTATGATTTGCACTGGCTACTGACAGCAGGGGGACTGGTGGGCGGTGCCCATCCCAGGGCCGGTTTCTTCAACATGGGTGAGAAGCTCCTCTTCTGGTCGGTGGCCCTGTTCGGGCTGACCATCGCACTGTCGGGGTTGATGTTGCTCTTCCCCAATTTCGTGCAGCAGCGACTGGCCCTGGAAGGGGCGCATCTGGCGCACACACTGGGAGCGGTCGCGCTGTTGGCGGCGGTCAGCGGACACATTTACATGGCTTTCGCAGTGAAGGGGACGCTGCCAGGAATGACCAGCGGCTATGTGGAGCTCAACTGGGCACGGTCCCATCACAGCGAGTGGGCCAGACAGCAGGAGGAAGCCGGCGACGTGATACCCCGCGACGCCGTGGAACGGGATGTTGGCACGCTCCCTCCGACAGTGGAAAAGAGCACCTGAGGGTGTGCGGCCGCCGGCGTGGGCCGGCAGGCCGCTTCACTTTGTCGGGAGCTTTGAAGAACAGGGTGCTCCGGGTGTCCGGGCGCCCTTTCGCATTGGCAGTGCGGCAGAAAAACGCTAAACCAACCAGGAGAAATCCATGTATCGATCACTCAGCATCGACCCCGACAAGTGCACTGGCTGTCTCCAGTGCGAGATGGCCTGCTCCTACGAATACGAAGGTGTCTTCAATCCTGCCCATTCACGCATCAAGGTGTTCACCTTTCATCAGGAAGGGCGCTTCGTCCCCTATACCTGCACGCAGTGCGCCGACGCCTGGTGCCTGAACGCCTGTCCCGTGGACGCCATCCAGATCGACCCGGAAACCGGCGCCAAGGAGATCAAGGAAAATCTCTGCGTGGGCTGCAAGGTGTGCACCATCGCCTGTCCTTTCGGCACCGTCAATTACAACCACGACCGCGGCAAGGTGTTGAAGTGCGATCTGTGTGGCGGCGATCCCGCCTGCGCACGGGCCTGCCCCACTCAGGCCATTACCTACGTCGATGGCGACTGGGCCGGCTACGAAAAGATGCGTACCTGGGCCGCCCGGACAGACAACGCAACCCACGCTTGAGAGGAGAGGCACAATGGGATGGCAAAAAAAGATTCTGCGCGTCAACCTCACTGAAGGCAGCTGCACCAGCGAGCCTCTCAACATGGAGTGGGCCAACGAGTACCTGGGGCAGCGGGGGCTGGCCACCAAGTACCTGGTGGAAGAGGTGGATCCCAAGGTGGACCCGCTCTCGCCGGAGAACAAGCTCATCTTCGCTACCGGGCCGCTCACCGGCACGCCGGCTTCCACCGGTGCCCGTTATTCGGTCATCACCAAGGGGGCGCTCACCGGGGCCATCGCCTGCTCCAACTCCGGCGGTTATTTCGGCGCCGAGCTGAAGTTTGCCGGCTGGGACATGATCATTTTCGAGGGGCGTGCCGAGAAGCCGGTCTACCTCTATATCAACGACGACCACGCCGAGCTGCTGCCGGCGGAGGATCTGTGGGGCAAGAGCGTGTGGGAAACCGATGAAATCCTGCATCGCGTCCACCAGGATCCGCAGCTGCGCGTCTCCGCGATCGGTCGGGCAGGGGAGAACGGCGTGCTCTACGCCTGTATCGTGAACGATCTGCACCGCGCGGCCGGCCGTTCCGGCGTGGGCGCAGTGATGGGGGCGAAAAACCTCAAGGCCGTGGCGGTACGCGGCACCAAGGGGGTGCGAGTTGCCGATCCGGAAAGGTTCCTGAAGGTGGTGGCGGAGAAGAAGCAGGTGTTGGCCGAGAACGCCGTCACCGGCCAGGGGTTGCCCACCTACGGCACCCAGGTGTTGATGAACGTCATCAACGAGCTGGGAGCGCTGCCGACGCACAATGCGCGGGATGTGCAGTTCGAGGGTGCTTCCAAGATATCGGGCGAGGCGATGCACGAGCCTCGGGGCCGCGAGCAGAAGCCCAACCTGGTGACCAACCAGGCCTGCTTCGGCTGCACCATCGCTTGCGGCCGCATCTCCCGCGTCGACAAGGATCACTACACTGTGGTGAACCGGCCCGAGTACTGGGGCGCCTCCGGCGGGCTCGAGTATGAGAATGCCTGGTCGCTGGGGGCCGACTGCGGCGTGGATGATCTCGATGCCCTCACCTGGGCCAACTTCATCTGTAACGAGCAGGGGCTCGATCCCATCTCCTTCGGCGCCACGCTGGCGGCCGCCATGGAGCTGTACGAAATGGGCGTGATCACCGACGAGGATACCGGCGGGGTTGCGCTGAAGTTCGGTTCGGCGGAGGCGCTGACCACCATGGTGCAGCAGGTGGCCAACGGCGAAGGCTTTGGCCGGGAACTGGCGCTGGGTTCCAAGCGGCTGTGCGAAAAGTACGGTCATCCTGAACTGTCCATGACGGTGAAGGGCCAGGAGTTCCCCGCCTACGATCCGCGTGGCATCCAGGGCATGGGTCTCACCTACGCCACCAGCAACCGCGGGGCCTGCCACCTGCGCAGCTACACGGTGTCGTCCGAGGTGCTGGGCATACCGGAAAAGACCGATCCGCTGGTGACCGACGGCAAGCCGGCGTTGGTCAAGGCGTTTCAGGATGTCACCGCCGCGGTGGACTCTTCCGGTCTCTGTCTGTTCAGCACCTTCGCCTGGAGCCTGGAGGACATCCAGCCGCAGATCGATGCCGCCTGCGAGGGTGACTGGAGCCTCGAGCGCCTGCTGGAGATGGGCGAGCGCATCTGGAACCTGGAGCGGCAGTTCAACATCGCGGCCGGCTTCACCGGCAAGGATGACCGGTTGCCCAAGCGGCTGGTCAGCGAACCGGTAAAGAGCGGACCGGCCAAGGGGCTGGTGAACCAGCTGGACAAGATGCTGCCGGAGTATTACCAGTTGCGTGGTTGGGACGAGAAGGGGATGCCCAAGGAAGAGACCCTCGAGCGTCTTGGACTTTGAAGGCTCAAGCGGAGGCTGTCTGAATGCGTCATGTGATAGTCGGCAGAGGGCCAGCCGGAGTGGTGGCGGCCGAGACCCTGCGTGCCCATGACCGCGCGAGCGAGGTGGTGCTCGTCGGCGACGAGCCGGGCCCGGCCTACTCCCGTATGGCCATCCCCTACCTTCTGGCACGCCAGATCGACGAGGAGGGGACCTGGCTGCGTCACGATGCCGGTCACTTCGAGCGCCTGGGGATCGAGCAGCTGGAAACCCGGGTGGAGGCACTGAACGCCGAAAGCAAGACCCTCGCTCTGGCCAATGGCACCACCCTCGATTACGACCGGCTGTTGTTGGCCACCGGCTCCTCGCCGGTCGATCCGCCCATCGAAGGGGTGGATCTGCCACGGGTGCATCACTGCTGGACGCTGGAGGATGCCCACCTCATCATGGAGTCGGCCGAGGCCGGCTCCAGGGTGGTGCTGATGGGCGCCGGTTTCATCGGCTGCATCATCATGGAGGCGCTGAAACTGCGCGGCGTGCGCCTGACCGTGGTGGAGGCGGGCGACCGCATGGTGCCGCGGATGATGGACCAGGTGGCCGGCAACCTCATCAAGCAGTGGTGCATCGACCAGGGCATCGAGGTGCGCACCTCCACCCGCGTCACCCGCATCGAACCCGGTGACGGTGGGTTGTGGCTGCATTGCGAGCCGGGCGAGCCCATGCAGGCCGATCTGGTGGTGGTGGCCACCGGCGTGCGGCCCAACGTCGGCTTTCTGCAGGAGAGCGGCGTGGAGATCGGCAACGGCATCCGGGTCGACGCGCACCAGCGCAGCAGTGTGGACGATGTCTATGCGGCGGGTGATGTATGCGAGGGGGTGAGCTGGCAGGGTGGCCGGGGCGTCCACGCCATCCAGCCGATGGCGGTGGAGACGGCGCGGGTGGCTGCCCTGAACATGGTGGGGCGGGAGGCGACCCATGTGGGCAGCCTCGACATGAATGTGCTCGACACCCTGGGGCTCATCTCGGTCTCATACGGCCAGTGGATGGGAGTCGAGGGTGGCGATTCCGCCAGCCAGCTGGATGAACGGAGCGGCCGTTATGTGAAGCTCCAGTTCGACGGCGACCGTCTCATCGGTGGCATCACCCTGGGCATCACCGAGCATGTGGGGGCGCTGCGTGGCCTGATCCAGAGCCGCAGGCACCTGGGCGTGTGGAAAAAGCGCCTGATGGAGAATCCCACGCGCTTCATGGAGGCCTGGGTCTCCACGGTGCCCTGAGCATGTCCATGCCGGTGACGTTCAAGCTCTACGCCTCGCTGATGGCGTATCTGCCGCCGGAAGCGAAGGGTCATGCGGTGACGCTGGAGGTACCGGAGGGCACCACGCCCATCCAGTTGCTGGAGCGCTACGGCGTGCCTTTGGCGGATGTCCATCTGCTCCTGGTCAACGGCGTTTTCCTCCCGCCTTCGCAGCGGCACCGTCCACTCGAGGCGGGCGACACGCTGGCGGTCTGGCCGGCTGTGGCCGGTGGCTGAAGAGGGGATGATTCCCCCGGTGTTCAGCCGGGAGATGGGGCTCACCGTCAAGGAGTTTCTGCGCACGCTTCCCGCAGCGGTCGCGCCCTGTGCCCATCATGTCGATGGGCACAGGGTGATGATTCGCTGTGCCAGTGCAGAGATCCACATCCAACTGACGCCATTGCCTCCAAGGCGCCTTGCCGCCTTGACCCTTCCGATTACCCGCGTAGCGTTCGATTTCGGTGCGCTGGATACGGAGGCACGCATCCGCTTTATGCAGCGTTTCGACCGCCATTATCAGCGCGGCGGTGGTTGATTCCGGTCAATGCAGGACGCGCGCCGAGCGTGGAGACTGGCAGGCAAATCGCTTTTCGATCTGCAAGATGATGGAAATCGAGGTACGCCTGTTCAACAGCTTGCGCAAATATGGACCCAGAAAGCTGGAGATCGCCGAGGGCAGCCGGGTGGGCGACGTTCTGGCGCAGCTGAAGATCCCGGCTCACGAGATCCATGTGGTGCTGCTCAACGGCCGCAACATCATGGACGACGACGGGATCGAGACGGAGCGGCGGCTGGAACCGGGCGACGTGCTGGCGCTCTCCGGCCCAGTCCCCTGGAGCAAGGGCTACGGCTCGGCAGTCGTGTAACAGCGCCGCCTCGAAGCGGACGATACGCCTCTCGACACGGCGCCTTGTCCATCAGCAGATCGCCACCTGTCGCCTGGCGCGCTTGAGCTGCTGTTCCAGTACGAGCTACCTTGGGGGGCTTTGGTGCGACGCTTCTGCGCCGCTATACTGTCCTCGAGAAATTCATCCTGCCAGCGGGGACAGCTCGGATGCAGGTTGCCCCGTGTCCCGGCTCAATGCATCCAGGCTCTCGCCTCTGAGCGGTCGCAGGATCCCTTTCCTGTCTGCGCTTGGCTGATCAACGTTTCGGCAACTTCTCCTCGCTTATGGATACCTCCTGTTGCTTTCACTCTGCAACCGAATGCGTGTCCCGTTTATTCAGGAGGCAGGCCACCGGGTGGAAGCGCCGGTCCTGGCTTGCTGGGTGAGATCGGCAAGGGGTAGGCTTGAATCATCGTGTTCCTGACCTGGTCGGGCAGGTGGTCGTTGGATATCAGCAATGCCGCGCATCTTCTTCTCCGGCGCTGATTTCGAGGATCAAGGGTGTCAGGCAAAGTGTCTGAGCCGGTTTGCAGTGGGAAAGAGAGGCGTGGTGCTGGAGGGCAGTAGAGTGGCTGGATTGGCCGGAGTTGTGTTGTCTGCCGGGTGCGGCGGTATGGTATCGCGGGGAATACGAGAAGCCTGGGGGGTGCTCGCCAATGGGTCATGAAGCGGGTGCATCCGTCGCCATTCACTGCGAGTTTGCGAACAAGCTCAACTTTGCCTGTCACCAGAGTGCGTTTGCGGCCTTGCGCGCTCTGGCCATCGAGAACCGGGATGAAGAAGCCCCTCTGGAGGATGTACTCCTTACCCTGAGGGCCGATCCGGCGTTCCTCGAACCCAGATCGTGGCGGTTGGACCGGATCGCTCCCGGCGGCAGGGTGCCGGTCCGCGATCGGGACATTCAGCTACGCGGTGACTTCCTGTTGAACCTGGCCGATGCGGTGCGGGGTACTCTCATCATCACGGCCGAACGGCAGGGCGAAGTCCTTGCGCAATGCACCAGGCCGGTCGAGCTGCTGGCCCGCAACGAGTGGGGCGGGGCCGGCTACATGCCGGAGCTGCTGGCGGCCTTTTCGATGCCCAACGACCCGGCGGTGGATCGCATCCTCCACGATGCCAGCCTGATCCTCAGAAAGGCCGGCCGACCGGACGGTATCGATGGCTATCAGGCAAGAAGCCGCCGGCGGGTCTGGGAGATCGCCGCGGCCATCTACAGTGCGCTCGCCAACCTGGACATCAGCTACGCGGTGCCGCCGGCCAGCTTCGAGCGCGATGGACAGAAGATCCGCCTGCCCGGTCAGATCATCGAGAACCGGGTTGCCACCTGCCTGGACTCCAGCATGCTGTTTGCCTCGGCCCTGGAGCAGGCCGGTCTGAACCCCATCGTGGTGCTGCCCGAGGGCCATGCACTGGTTGGCGTCTGGTTGCAGCCGGAGGAGCTGGCCAGCATCGTTATCGACGAGGCGGAAACCCTGCGCAAGCGCATTCAGCTCGACGAGCTGATCCTGATCGAGACGACCTACATCACCCAGCATCCCTCGCCGCCTTTCAGCCGGGCCGTGAAGGCCGCTGCCCAGGCCATCGATCCGGACAAGGACGATACCTTCGGTGCGGCGGTGGATATCCGCCGGGCGCGCGCCTTGCAGATCCCTCCCCTGGGGTTGAAGAGCGGTGACGGTAGCGGAGGCAGTGAGACCCCGGAGGGCATGGAGGTCGATCAGCCACTGGAGGAGGCCCCGCCGCTACCCGATTTCGACGAAGGGGGCGAGGATGAGGCCACGCCGGAAACGCCGGCGGGTCGGCTGGAACGCTGGCAACGCAAGCTGCTCGATCTCTCGGCCCGCAACCCGCTGCTGAATCACCGCTCCTCCAGGAGCAGCCTGCGGATCCTGTGTCCCGACCCCGGTCTGCTGGAAGATCGCCTGGCCGAAGGCGCGAAGATCGCCATCCAGCCGCTGCCCAAGACGAGTGCTCAGCAGCAGGACGAGGCATTGCATCGGCAGCGAACGGGCAAGTCGATCATCGAGGAATATGCCCGGGATGCGCTCGAGAGGAAGCAGGTGCTCGTCGATCTGCCGAACGAGGAGCTGGCGCGCCGGGCCGTGGAGATCTACCGCAAGGCCCAGACGGCCTTGCAGGAGGGTGGGGCCAATACCCTGTACCTGGCGCTCGGTTTTCTGTTGTGGAAGCGGGACGAAAAGGACGAACGGCGTTTCCGTGCACCGCTGATCCTGCTGCCGGTGGCCCTGGAGCGCAAGTCGGTGCGTAGCGGCGTGAGACTGACGGCTCATGATGACGAACCGCGCTTCAACACCACTCTGCTGGCGATGCTGCGCAAGGACTTTGCCATCGACATTCGAGGGCTGGATGGCGCCTTGCCGCAGGACCAGAGTGGCATCGATGTGGCCGGTATCTGGAACCGGGTGCGCAAGGCCGTGAAGGACGTGCCGGGTTTCGAGGTGGTCGAGGATGTGGTGCTGGGCCATTTCTCCTTTGCCAAGTACCTGATGTGGAAGGATCTGGTCGACCGTACCGATGCCCTGCGCAACAACCGGGTGGTCAGGCACCTGATCGACAGCCCACGGGACCCGTACCCGAGCGAAATCACCTTCGTCGGCAACGAAGAGGTGGACCGGAAATACAAGCCCTCGGACCTGCTCACGCCCCTGCCGGCGGATGCCTCGCAGATGGCGGCGATTGCCACGGCCGACCGCGGCAAGGACTTCATCCTCATCGGCCCGCCCGGTACCGGAAAGAGCCAGACCATCAGCAACCTGATCGCGCACATGCTGGGCAAGGGCAAGACCGTGTTGTTCGTGTCGGAGAAAACGGCGGCGCTCGACGTGGTCTACAGGCGTCTGCAGGAGGTCGGGTTGGGGCGTTTCTGTCTGCCCCTGCACTCGAACAAGGCCCGCAAGGCGGATGTGCTGGCCAAGCTGCGTACCGCCTGGGAGTCGGCACAGGACAATGATCCGGGGCAGTGGGAGGCGGAAGCGGAGCGCTTGCGCCGGTTGCGCGACCAGCTGAACCAGGTGGTCGACCGCCTGCATACCCCCTGGCGCAATGGCCTGACGGCTCACTATGCCATGGGGATCAAGGTCAGGGACGAGGCCCTGGCTGCCCGGGTGCGCTTTTCCTGGCCTTCGGCGAACCAGCATGACCGTGAGCAATTGCAGAAGATGCGCGAGGCCGTGGAGAAGCTGCGTATTCAGTTGCAGGCCGTGGGCGACGTGGTGGGCACGCCCTTTCATGTGGTGGATCGGGGAGATTGGTCACCGCAGTGGGAGGCGCAGGTGGTCGAACGCGCCGGCCGGTTGTCGGCGGCCGCGGCGTCGACCGAGAAGGCCTGCGATGCCCTTCTGCAAGCCATCGGCATCGGCATACCCGACCGGGGCATGGCGCGTCTCGAAGCCGTTGCCGAGCTGGCGGGCGCGCTGCTGGAGGCCTATCGCAAGCAGGCCGCCTTTGCCCTGGAGCCGGACGGGATGGATCGCATCGAGGCCCTGGAAGAGGCCGTGAACCGTCTGCGGGCCTATGCACAGGCCCAGTCGGCGCTCAGCTGTGCCTATGAACCCATGGCCTGGCGCACCCTGGACGGGGAACAGCTTGCCCGACGCTGGAAGGAGGCCTCGGAAAGCTGGTGGCCGAAGCGCCTGTTTGCCTGCCGGAAGATTCTCAAGGAGATGCGGGCCGGGGGCGCCCTGGGCAAACCCGATCCCGCGCAGGATGCCCCCCTCCTTGCGAGGCTGCGTGTGGAAGGTGAGGCCATCGATCGCCTGCACAGGACACTGTCCTCGCTCGGGGTGTGGGCAGGGCACGACACCGATCCCGAGGCGGCGGGTGTGCTGCAGGCGCTGGCGAGCCGGATCAGGGCGGCGGCGGGCAGGCTGGCGGATGACCCCCAGGCGCTGGCAGCGGTGCGTGCCCGCATTCGGACACTGTTGTACGACGCCAATGATCTGCTGGCCCCGGAGGCACCTGTTGGGCGGGCGGCCCGACAGTTCCTGACAGGGTTCGAGCGGTTTCGCGAGGCCTGCGAGGCCTTCGAGGACATTGCGGGCGAATCGGTGCGGCGCGTCTTTGCAGAGACGGAACGGACGCTCGAGGTCGCCCGGGAGACGGCCGACGGGATCGCCTCGCGCCATGCGGAATTGCGTGACTGGTGCGGCTGGCGCCGTCGCCGGGCGGATGCGCTGGCGCTGGATCTGAGGCCCCTGGTGGAGGCGATAGAGCAGGGGCGGGTGCCGATCGACGAGATCGAACAGACCTTCGAGGCGGCCTACTGTGCCTGGTGGTCGGCGGCCGTGATCGGCGAAGACGAGGTGCTGCGTACCTTTTCCACACCCGAGCACAATGCAACCATCGAGAAGTTTCGGGACATCGACGACCGATTCCAGAAACTGACGGCCTCGTACATCGCCGCCAGATTGAGCGGACAACTGCCCGATGCCGAGAATGTTTCCAGGAGTTCCAGCTGGGGCAGCCTCAGGCGGGAGTTGCAGAAGAAGACCCGACACAAACCGGTGCGGCAGCTCATCCAGGAGATCCCGGAGGTGCTGACCACCCTGGCACCCTGTCTGATGATGTCGCCCCTGTCGGTGGCGCAATACCTGCCGGTGGAGCAGGAGCTGTACGATGTGGTGATCTTCGACGAGGCCTCCCAGATCACCGTATGGGATGCGGTCGGCTCCCTGGCGCGCGGTCGCCAGGTGATCGTGGCCGGCGATCCCAAGCAGATGCCGCCGACCAATTTCTTTGCTCGTTCCGAAGACGATTCCGACGGGGCAATCGGTGTAGAGGCCGATCTCGAGAGCATTCTCGACGAGATGCTGGGGGCGGGGATCCCGCAGAAGACCCTCAATCTGCACTACCGTTCACGGCGGGAGAGTCTCATCGCCTTCTCCAACAGCCGTTATTACGACAACAGCCTGGTCACCTTCCCGGCACCGGTCTACCCGGACCATGGCGTGCGCCTGATCCGCCCGGAAGGTTTCTATGCACGCGGCAAGGCACGCCATAACCAGGGCGAGGCCAAGGCCATCGTGGCGGAGATCCTGCGTCGCCTCACCCACGAGGACCCGGCGGTGCGTCAATGCTCCATCGGGGTGGTGACCTTCAATTCCGAGCAGCAGTCCCTGATCGAGAACCTGCTCGATGCGGCGCGTGCGTCCAATCCGGAAATCGAGTGGGCCTTCTCCAGCGACACCGTGCTCGAGCCCGTCTTCGTGAAGAACCTCGAAACCGTACAGGGTGATGAACGTGACGTGATCCTGTTCAGCATCACCTACGGCCCGGATCAGACGGGACATGTGACCATGAACTTCGGGCCGCTGAACCGCCAGGGCGGGGAGCGACGGCTCAATGTGGCCATGACCCGGGCGCGTCGTGAAATGCTGGTGTTCTCGACCCTGAGCCCGGACCAGATCGATCTGTCCAGGACCCAGGCGCGGGCGGTTGCCGACCTGAAGCATTTTCTCGAGTACGCCGAGCGCGGGCCTTCCGCCCTCGGGGAAGCGGTGCACGGCTCTCTCGGGGATTTCGAATCACCGTTCGAGGCGGCGGTTGCCCGTGCCCTGCGCGACCGGGGGTGGGACGTGCATCCCCAGATCGGGGTGTCGGCCTACCGCATCGATCTCGGCGTGGTACACCCGGACAGGCCCGGTGTGTACCTCGCCGGGGTCGAGTGCGATGGCGCCACCTATCACAGCTCGGCCTATGCGAGAGAGCGGGACAAGATCCGCCAGCAGGTGCTGGAAGGGCTGGGCTGGACCTTGTTCCGGATCTGGTCGACCGACTGGTGGACCAATGCCGCCGCGGCCACCGAAAAGCTGGATCAGGCGCTGCGCACCTGCCTGGAGAGCGACCGGGCGCGACGCAAGGAGGCCGCGGCAAGGGAGGTGCGGCAGCAACGGGACGGGGAAGAGAAGGCGCTGGCTACCGATGAAAGAGAGCCTGTCCCGCAGGCGAGCCAGGATGCAGCAGCAGAGACGCACCTCGCCAGGCAGTCTTCGGCAGACCTGTCACAGGAGGATGGAGAGTCCGCAAGGCGGCCGCATGCCTACGTGAAGGCAGATCTGCGGGGGGAAGATCTCATGCCCGATCCCGAGCAGTTCCATGCGCCGGAATATGCCCCCCGCCTGGCGAGGATGATCGAGCGTGTGATCGATACCGAGGGCCCGATACACGAGGACGTCCTGGTGCGTCGGATTGCCCAGCACCACGGCTTCCAACAGGTCGGGCAGCCGATCCACGAGGTCGTCTGCAATCTGGCCAGGCGTCGACGTCCCCGGAAGCGTGAGCAGGTCGGTGTGTTCTTCTGGCCCAAGGGGATCACGAAGGTGAGCCAGGTCCCGGCCCGGTATCTGGAACGCGACGAAGAAATGCGCAATGTCGATTACCTTTGTGTTGAAGAGATTCAGGCGATCGACAGGGTCCTCGGACGGAAAGGTGACGTCATCGAGCTGGCGCACAGGCTGGGGATCTCGCATCTGTCGCAAGCGGCGCGTGCCCGGCTCGAAGCGGCTTTGGCCGATTCATCGTCTGTTTCGTCGTCTACGACCTGATGTGGTCGTGGACGATCACCGAAACAGGTACTCACCGCTCGCCCCGCAGGGGGGCTGAGTGCGTGGGCCCGTCTGCGTTTCCGCTGGGTTCAGCGGGGATTACCAGCGGCAGGAGTGGGGCATAATGCCCAGTTTCCGCGATCTTCGAATCCGCATGAAGACGATGCTCCGCATTCTCTGCCTGCTGCTGTGTCTGGCACCGGTCGCGACCCTGGCCGATACCATCGTGATCGCTGCCGCTTCCGACATGCAGTTCGCCATGCACGAGCTGGTGACGGATTTTCTGCGCGATCGCCCGCGGGACCGTATCGAGGTGGTATATGGCTCTTCGGGGCGCTTCCATGCGCAGATCCGGCAGGGGGCGCCCTTCGATCTGTATTTTTCTGCGGATATCCGTTATCCGCGCCAGCTGGTGGCGCAGGGTTTGTCGGCGGGGCCGGCACGCCCTTATGCCCTGGGACACCTGGTGCTCTGGAGTCGCAACCGTGACATGCAGGGCTTCACCCTGGACGATCTGCTCGATCCGAGCATCACGCGTATCGCCATTGCCAATCCGCAGCATGCGCCTTATGGCCGTCGCGCCGAAGAGGCGCTGCGTGCCGCCGGTCTGTGGGAACGGCTGCGGCCGCGTCTGGTAATGGGTGAGAACATCGCGCAGACCGCACAACTGGCGTCGAGCGGCAATGCACAGGTGGGGGTGATTGCGCTGTCGCTGGCACTCAGTCCCACCTTGACCTCGCAAGGCAGCCATGTGCGCCTGCCGGCCGAGCTGCATTCCCCGCTGATCCAGGGGTTCATCGTCACCCGACACGGTGCGGGCAAGCCGCTGGCACAGGCCTTTGCCGCTTATGTACAGAGCGAGGCAGCACGCGCCATCCTGCGGCGCTTCGGTTTCGAACCGCCACCGGAGGGGGGGTGAGTCATGCTGGCCGCGGCTGACTGGCAGGCGCTGTGGTTGACCTTGCAGCTGGCGAGTGTGGTCACTGTCATCCTGGTGCTGATCGGTACCCCACTGGCCTGGTGGCTGGCGCGCGGCAAGGGCTGGTGGAAGGCCCCGCTGGATGCCGTGGTGGCCTTGCCCCTGGTATTGCCGCCCTCGGTGCTGGGTTTCTATCTGCTGGTGGCCATGGGCCCGGACGGGCCGCTCGGACAGTTCGCGGCGGCGCTGGGCCTGCCGCCACTGGTGTTCACCTTCGAAGGCCTGGTGGTCGCATCGGTGGTGTATTCCCTGCCTTTCATGGTGCAACCCTTGCAGAACGCCTTCGAGGCCGTCGGGCGGCGTCCTCTGGAGGTGGCCGCGACCCTGCGTGCCTCGCCATTGGATGCCTTCTTTCATGTGGTCGTGCCCCTGGCCTGGCCCGGTTACCTCACCGCCATGGTCCTGACCTTTGCGCACACGGTGGGTGAGTTCGGCGTGGTGATGATGATCGGCGGCAATCTGCCCGGTGAGACCCAGGTTGCCTCGCTACGGGTGTTCGATCACGTCGAGGCACTGGCCTATGCGGATGCCAACCGCTTGTCGGTGGTGTTGCTGGGGTTCTCGTTCACGGTGCTGTTGCTGGTGCATATCGTGCGGCCGGGGCGGGGGGCTCGTGTCTGAACCCGGCGAGTTGCGCATCCATCTGCAGCTGCAGCGACCGAGCTTTTCGCTGGCGGTGGATCTGTGCCTGCCGGGAACGGGGGTGACCGCCCTGTTCGGTCCCTCGGGCTGTGGCAAGACCACCCTGTTGCGTTGCATCGCCGGCCTGGAGCCCGAGGCCTCCGGTCTCGTGCGTATCAACGGCGAGACCTGGCAGGAGGCGGGGTATCGCCTGCCGGTGCATCGCCGGCCACTGGGTTATGTCTTTCAGGAGGCCAGCCTGTTCCCGCACCTGACGGTGGAGGGCAATCTCCGCTTCGGCCTGCGGCGCCTGCGCACGGCCGACGAGCAGCGACTGGAGCAGGTCATGGCACTGCTCGATATCGATGCGCTGCGCCAACGGCGTCCCCAGGCACTCTCGGGGGGCGAGCGACAGCGCGTGGCCATCGCGCGGGCGCTGGTGCTCGATCCCAGGCTGTTGTTGCTCGACGAGCCCCTGGCGGCGCTCGATCGCGCACGCAAGCGGGAGATCCTGCCGTACCTGGAGCGTCTGCATCGTGAGCTGGCCATCCCGGTGCTGTATGTCACGCATGCCATGGACGAGGTGGCATGCCTTGCCGATCACCTGGCGATCATGGAGGCCGGTCGGGTGCGAGCTGTCGGACCGGTGGGCGAGGTGCTGGCGCGCCTGGATGTGGCAGGGGGCGCGGGCGACGAGGCCGAGGTGGTGGTCGATGGTGTCGTGGCGGCGCACGATGCGGCCTACCATCTCAGCCAGATCGAATTTTCCGGTGGGTGTTTCACGCTCCCCCTGGTGGAGGCCGAGGTGGGCACGCCGGTGCGCGTGGTGGTACGGGCGTGCGATGTGAGTATCGCCCTGCAACCGCCGCGCGATACCAGTCTCCTCAACGGTTTCGCCGCACGCATCGAGGCGATCAGACCAGTCGATGCGGCGCAGGTCCTGTTGCGTCTGGATGTACAGGGCACGCCGTTGCTGGCGCGTATCACCCGCAAGTCGCTCGATTGCCTGGGACTCGTGCCCGGCATGGTGGTGCATGCGCAGGTCAAGGTCGAGGCGCTGGCGGAATGATGCCTGCGCCGTGGTCGCGCCAGCCCCGCATGGCTTCGAGCGGCCTGTGTGCTGGCACGAAACGCGGATAGGCGTTATCTTTCGACGACCTGCTGTCCGCAGCTGGTCCCTTCGGTGCGGAGCCGGGGGCATTCTCCAACAACAACCAGCCTAAGGAGCTTCTATCATGTTCAACAAGAAACGCATGGGCAGTCTGCTGCTGAGCGCCGGGCTCGTCCTGGGCGCGGGTCTGCTCGGTAGCGCACAGGCCGCCGAGCAGCGCTTCGTCACCATCGGTACCGGTGGTGTGACCGGTGTGTACTATCCGACTGGCGGCGCCATCTGCCGTCTGCTCAACAAGAGCCGCAAGCAGCACGGTATTCGCTGCTCGGTGGAGAGCACCGGTGGCTCGATCTACAACCTCAACGCCATCCGCAACGGCGAGCTGGACTTCGGTGTGGCCCAGTCCGACTGGCAGTATCATGCCTATCACGGTACCAGCAAGTTCAAGAGTGCCGGTCCCAACAAGGATCTGCGCGCGGTGTTCTCCATTCATCCCGAGCCGTTCACCGTGGTGGCGCGTGCCGATGCCGGCATCAAGAACTTCGACGACCTGAAGGGCAAGCGCGTCAACGTGGGTAACCCGGGTTCCGGTCAGCGCGGTACCATGGAAGTGGTGATGAAGGCCAAGGGCTGGACCATGAAGGACTTCAAGCTGGCCTCCGAGCTGAAGTCTTCCGAGCAGTCCAAGGCGCTGTGCGACAACAAGATCGACGCCATGGTGTTCACCGTCGGTCACCCCTCCGGCTCGATCAAGGAGGCCACCACCTCCTGTGATGCGGTGCTGGTGAACGTCACCGGTCCGGCGATCGACAAGCTGGTTGCCAAGAACGATTACTATCGCAAGGCCACCATCCCCGGGGGCATGTATCGCGGCAATCCCGACGACGTGCAGACCTTCGGCGTGGGCGCCACCCTGGTGACCTCGGCCAAGGTGCCCGACGAGGTCGTCTACAACCTGGTGAAGGCGGTGTTCGAGAACTTCGACACCTTCCGCAAGCTGCATCCCGCCTTCAAGAACCTGAAGAAGGAAGAGATGATCAAGGACGGCCTGTCCGCCCCGCTGCATCCGGGCGCGATCAAGTACTACAAGGAAGCCGGTCTGATGTGACCGTCTGACGAACCGGGGCCAGATGCCCCGGTTCGTCTTTGCGATAACAAAGATCTCGCACACGAGGCTGTCCAACGAGGGGAGACCGTCCATGGCCCAGGACGACAAGCACGCCGCGCCCGATCTTCAGGCCGCCGAGGCGATCATCGCCGAGGCCGACGCCGGGGCCAGGGCGCCCAGGGGGAAACTGCCGAAGGCCCTGCTGTTCGGCATTCCGCTGGTCTGGTCACTGTTCCAGTTGTGGTACTCATCTCCACTGCCGTTCACCTTCAATTTCTTCATCCTGAACGACACGGAGGCCCGCGCCATCCATCTGGCGTTTTCCATCCTGCTGGCGTTCATTGCCTATCCCACCTTCCGCTCCTCGCCGCGTGACTACATCCCCGTGCAGGACTGGATCGTGGGCCTGGTCGGTGCCTTCTGCGCCGCTTATCTGTACATCTTCTATGCCGAGCTGGCCGATCGGCCCGGCAACCCGACCACCCTCGACCTGGTGGTGGCGGTGACCGGCATGGCGGTGCTTCTCGAGGCCACGCGCCGTGCCCTGGGTCCGCCGCTGATGGTGGTCGCCGGCGTGTTCATGCTCTATGCCTTTGCCGGTCCCTGGATGCCGGACGTGATCGCGCACAAGGGGGCCAGCCTGACCAAGGGCATGGGCCATTACTGGCTGTCCACCGAGGGCGTGTTCGGCATCGCGCTGGGTGTCTCGACCAGCATGGTGTTCATGTTCGTGCTGTTCGGCTCGCTGCTCGAGCGCGCCGGTGCAGGCAACTATTTCATCCGCGTCGCCTTCGCCGCCATGGGGCACATGCGCGGCGGGCCGGCCAAGGCGGCGGTAGTGTCTTCGGCGCTGACCGGCATGGTGTCGGGCTCGTCGATCGCCAACGTGGTCACCACCGGCACCTTCACCATTCCCCTGATGCGCCGCGTGGGTTTCAGTGCCGAGAAGGCGGGCGCGGTCGAGGTGGCCTCGTCCACCAACGGCCAGCTCACACCGCCCATCATGGGCGCGGCGGCCTTCCTGATGGTGGAATATGTCGGGATTTCCTACCTCGAGGTCATCAAGCACGCCTTCCTGCCGGCGTTGATCTCCTACATCGCGCTGGTCTATATCGTGCACCTCGAGGCCTGCAAGCTGAACCTCAAGGGGCTGCCGCGTCGCAAGCCCAGCAATCTGCTGCGCGCCCTGACCACCTTCCTGTTCACGGTCCTGGTGCTCATGGTGCTCACCGCCGTGGTCTACTACGGCCTGGGGTGGATCAAGAGCGTGGCTGGCGAGGCCACGCCCTGGGTGGCCTCGGTACTGCTGGTGGCTGTGTACATCGGCCTGGTCAAGCTGGCCTGTACCGTGCCCGAACTGGACACCAGCCACGAGATCAACGAATTGCCCGATCTGAAGGAGACGGCCACCGCCGGCTATTACTTCCTGCTGCCGGTGGTGGTGCTGATCTGGTCGCTCACCGTGGAGCGCTTGTCTCCCGGCCTGTCGGCCTTCTGGGCCACGGTGTTCATGATGTTCGTGCTGCTCACCCAGCGTCCGATCAAGGCCTTCTTCCGCGGCCAGTGGGGGAAGGGCCATACCCTGCGTGACGGCTTCGACGATGTGCTGCACGGCCTGTCGGACGGGGCGCGCAACATGATCGGGATCGGCGTGGCGACCGCGGCGGCCGGCATCGTGGTGGGCACGGTGACACTCACCGGCATCGGCCTGGTGATGACCGAGTTCGTGGAGTTCATCTCCGGAGGCAATCTGCCGCTGATCCTGCTGTTCACCGCCATGATCAGCCTGATCCTGGGCATGGGGCTGCCGACCACCGCCAACTACATCGTGGTCTCTACGCTGATGGCCCCGGTGATCGTCACCCTGGGGGCGGAGCAGGGGTTGATCGTGCCACTGGTGGCGGTGCACCTGTTCGTGTTCTATTTCGGCATCCTCGCCGACGACACCCCGCCGGTGGGGCTGGCGGCCTTTGCCGCGGCGGCCATATCACAAGGGGATCCCATTCGCACCGGCATCCAGGGTTTCACCTATGACATCCGCACCGCCATCCTGCCGTTCATGTTCATCTTCAACACCGAGTTGCTGATGATCGGCGTGGAAGATCCGATACACGCGTTGGTGGTGATCCTGGGAGCGGTGATCGGCATGTTGACGTTTGCGGCAGCCACCCAGGGCTGGTTCTTCACCCGCAACCGCCTGTGGGAGACCCTGGCGCTGTTGCTGATCACCTTCACATTGTTCCGGCCCGGTTTCTGGTGGGACCAGATCTATCCGCCCTTCGACGAGCATCCGGGCAGCGAGGTCGTGCAGCTGGCCGCCACGCAACCGCCCGGCAGCCGCCTGCGCCTGACCGTTGCCGGCGAGAAGGACAGCGGCAAGCCCTTCCGCAAGACGGTGATCCTGCCGCTGGGCGAGGGACAGGATGGCAAGGAGCGCCTGCTGGCGGCCGGTATCGAGCTGCGCGAGGAAAATGGCAGGGCCCTGATCGACAACGTGGTCTTCGGCAGCCCGGCCGAGAAGACCGGGCTGGACTTCGACCAGGAGATCGTCAATGTGCAGATGCCGACGGGACGACCGGCCAAGCAATGGATGTTCGTGCCGGCCCTGTTGTTGCTGGGCCTGATCGTCTTCCTGCAGAAGGCACGTGCGCGCCGGCAGGTGCCGGCCACCGCTTGAGGGAGTATCGCGCCATGTTCAAGAAGATCCTCTATCCCGTCGATCTGGTCCATGCCGAGTTCGCCGCCGGTTTTGCCGCCGATGTCGAGCACCTCGCCGAGACCTTCGATGCCGAGATCCAGGTGATGACCGTGATGCCCGGCTTTGGCATGGCGATCGTGGCCAGCTATTTCCCCCCGGATGCCGAGCAGAAGGCGCGGCGCGAGGTCGAGCGCCAGCTCGCCGGCTTTGCCAGCGGTGTCTTTTCCCGTCCGGTGAAGACCCGGGTGGAGCAGGGCACGCACTGGAAGCGCATCCTGCGCGTGGCCCGGGAGGATGCGGTGGATCTGGTGATCATGCCGCACTGCGACAAGGGCTGGGCCGAGAGCGTGCTGGTCGGCTCCTGCGCACAGAAGGTGGTCGAGCGCGCGCACTGTTCGGTGCTGCTGCTGCGGCCGGGAGAGGGCGCGGCCTGTACCTGAAGGCTGCCGCGGCCGCTCGAAGCCCGGGGATGCGCGGGATCCCCCGGGCCGCTGCGTGATCTGCAATCCCCACACACCGAAGACGATGAAAGCGATACGACGGACCCTGGCATATCAGCGACTGCGCGCCAGGGGGCCATGGCGCTTGCTGGTCCTGGACAATGCCCCCATCGCCCTGGGGCTGCTGCAGACCCACCTGTTCGATGGGGAACGCCGTCTGCCGGTTTCCATCCTCGTCGAACGCCTGGAGCAGGACCTGGTGGCCTTGCGCCTGGAGGGCATCGACATGCCCCAGCCGGCCCAGGCCTATCTGGCGCAGTGGCTGAACAGCGGTTATCTGGAGCGCAGCTATCCCGAGGGCGCCGGCGAGGAAGAATACGAACTGAGCACCGCCGCCGTGCAGGCGATCCGCTTTGTCCAGGGCCTGGAACAGGAGCGTGCGGTGGCCACCGAGAGCCGCCTGTCGATGGTGCTGCAGCAGATGCGGCAACTGGCCGAGCAGACCGAGACCGATCCGCAGCGCCGCATCGACGCCCTGCTGCGTGAACGCGAGCGCATCGACGCCCAGATCCAGGCCGTGCGGGAAGGCCGCCTGCGTCCCTTGAGCGACGAACAGGCGGTGGAGCGTACCCGCGAGATCATCGCCCTGGCCGATGAACTGGGTGCCGACTTCCGCCGCGTGCGCGATCAGTTCCAGCGCCTCAACCACGATCTGCGCGAGCGCATCGTGGACAACGACGAACACCGTGGCGAGGTGCTCGAGGCCCTGTTCGCCGGTGTGGACCTGATCGCCGAGAGCGAGGCCGGGCGCAGTTTCAAGGCCTTCTGGCGCCTGCTCACCGACCCGGAGCAGAGCGCCAGCCTGGACGAGGCCCTGGAACAGATCATGGAACGTGACTTCAGCCGCCACCTCGAGCGGCGCGAACGCCGCTTCCTGCTCGGTCTGTTACGCGACCTGCTGGAGCGCGGCGGCGAGGTGCACGAGGTCTCGCAACGCTTCGCCCGCGGCCTGCGCCAGTTCGTGCAGAGCCAGGAATTCCGCGAACAGCGTCGCATCAACCGCCTGCTCAAGCTGGCTCAGCGCCGCGCCCTGGCCATCAAGGACGCGATCAGGCCCCAGACCGACCTGGGCCGCGAACTGCACCTGACCAGTGCCGCCATCCGCTCCCTGTCCCAGTTCCAGTTGCACGACCCCAGCCTGGACAGGGTCGAAGGGGGTATCCGCCAGGCCGCCGAAGCGGAAATCTCCCTGGACAGCATCCGTGAACTGGTGACCCATTCCGAGATCGACTTCCGCACCCTCGAGGATCACGTCCACACCGCCCTGGAGGAGGTGGACCCGATCTCCATCGGCGAACTGCTGGAGCGCTTCCCGGCCGAACAGGGACTGGGCAGCGTGGTCGGTTATCTGGCCCTGGGCGTCCGTGACGGCGTGCTCTCGGACCAGCGCGAGCGGGTGCAATGGCGGGGGCTGGACGGGGTGGAGCGCAGCGCCTGGATACCGAAGGTGTTCTTCGTGCGGGAACGAGGCCGGGCATAGCCTGGATGAAGTGCAGTGGAATCCAGGGAAAAGCCGAAAAACTGCACTTCTCCTCCTCCATGCCATGGGGGGCGGCAGGGAGCCGGGAAGGAACCGGGTTCAGAGCTGCCTTGGGGGCAGGTCTGGCAAAATGGGGCTGTTACATCGTCCATGGCGGACCGAAAGTGACCAGACGTCGACGCACGAGCTACCAGAAATGACACCACCACCGACCATGTCCGATTCCGATCTCACGCCCGCAGCTGCCGCCGATACCGCCCCCGAACCCCTCTATCCCGGCGACACCGGCGAGCTGCCCGAGGTCGCGCGGCGGGTGCTGGTGCAGTTGCTGATCGGCCCCTCGCTGGAGCGCGAGCGTCATCCCCGGCTCTGGCCCGGGCTGTTGCAGCACGAGCAGGCCATCCGCTCACGCCTGTCGGAGCTGTTCCTGGAGCTGATCCTGGACGCCGAGCGGGGCATCGCCTTCACCCGTCAGGCGGATACCGGCGAGCTGGACAGCCCCATCCTGCTGCGCCGTTCGCCCCTGACCTTCATCGACTCGGTGCTGCTGCTCTACCTGCGTGCCCAGCTCTCGGCCGCCGATGCGCGCGGCGAGCGGGCGGTGGTCTCGGCCGACGACATGCTGGAACAGCTGCGGCTGTATCAGCACCAGCTCAACACCGACCGTGCGGGCTTCGACAAGCGCGCGAAAGCGGCCATCGAGAAGGCCAAGAAGAACAGCATCCTCAGTCTGATCCGCGGCAGCGAGGACCGCTACCTGGTCTCGCCCTCGCTGAAGCTGATGTTCGGGGCCGAGGAGGTGGCGGCGTTGGCGAGTCTGTACCGGTCGCATGAACGCCGGGATGACGAGGAGGAGACATCGTGATCTCTGCCGATCTGTTCCAGGACAGCCTGGAGCTGGCCCGCGCCCGGCAGATGCGCATGCGCCGTCTGCAGGTCTACAACTGGGGCACCTTCTCCGGGCTGCACGATATCGCCATGGCCGAGGAGGGCTTCCTGTTCGTGGGCCGCTCCGGCTCCGGCAAGTCCACCCTGCTGGATGCCATCGCCACCCTGCTGGTGCCGCCCCGCTGGCTGTCCTTCAACACCGCCGCCCGCGAGGGGGACGGTGGACGCTATGACCGCAACCTCGTCTCCTATGTGCGTGGTGCCTGGGCCGACCGCAAGGACGAGGCCTCCGGCGAGATCGCCACCCACTACCTGCGCGCAGGCACCACCTGGTCTGCCCTGGCCCTGGAGTTTCGCAATGGCCAGGGCCGCACCGTGACCCTGGTGCAGCTGTTCTGGCTGCGCGGCTCGGCCAGCCAGAACGCCCAGGTGGGCAGGCACTTCATGATCGCCGAGCGCGCCTTCTCCATTGCCTCGGAACTGGCCGATTTCGATCTGGACAAGCGGGCGCTGAAACGCCGCCTGGACGATGTGCACCACTTCGACAAGTTCAGCCCCTACGGGGAGCGCTTCCGGCGCATGCTGTCCATCGACTCGGAACTGGCGCTGAAGCTGCTGCACAAGACCCAGTCGGCCAAGAACCTGGGTGATCTCAACGCCTTCTTGCGCGAATTCATGCTGGAGCCGCCGCGCAGCTTCGAGGTGGCCGATCGTCTGGTGGAGGAGTTCGCCGAGCTGGACGGCGCCCACCAGGCCGTGGTCACCGCGCGCCGCCAGGTGGAGACCCTGACCCCGGCCCGTGTCGCCTACCAGCGCCAGCAGGAGCTGGACGAGGCTCTGTCCGCCCTCCAGGCGCAGAGCGCGGCCATGGACAGCTGGCGTGACCACCGTCGCATCGCCCTGCTCGAGGCGGCGAGCGCGGAACTGGCCGAGAAGGACGCGGCGCTGGCCGGTCGCGAGACCGAGGCCGAGGCGCGCTGCGCGCGTCTGCACGAAGAGGTGGACACCCTGCGTGACCAGCATCGCCAGCAGGGCGGGGCACGCATCGAGCAACTGGAGGCCGAACGGGGGCAGGCACACACCGAGCGCGTCCGTTGCGAGGCCAAGCGCACCCAGGTGGAGCCGGCTTGTCGGGCACTGGGGGCTGCACTGCCGCAAGGCCCGGAGGCCTGCGCGGAGCTGACCGCACGTGCACGCCAGGAGCTGGAGAACCGCCGCCAGGCCGAGCAGGAGGCCGAGGCCAGGCGCGACGCCCTGCGTGACGAGAAGCGCCAGGTGGAACAGGAGTTCACCGCCATCCGCCGCGAGATCGAGGCCCTGGAGCGCCAGCCCTCCAACATCGACGCCGACATGCTGGAGCTGCGCGCCCACATCGCCGCGGCCCTGGGCCTGGAGGAAGCCGAGCTGCCCTTCGTCGGCGAGCTGCTCCAGGTGCGCGAGGAGCAGGCCGCCTGGCGCGGGGCCATCGAGCGGGTCCTGCACGGCTTCGGTCTGTCCCTGCTGGTGGCCGAGCCGCACTACCCGGCGCTCAGCCAGTACGTCAACACCCATGCCCTGGGCCGGCGGCTGGTCTATTACCGGGTCACAGAACACGAGCGCGCCACCCGGCGCACGCTGCATCCCCAGTCTCTGCCGGCCAAGCTGGAGATCCAGCCCGGTCCCTTCGCCGCCTGGCTGCGCGAGGAGTTGACACGGCGTTTCGACTACGCTTGCGTGGACAACCTGCGCGCCTTCCGCGAGGCGGAGCGGGCCATCACCCTCGAGGGCCAGGTCAAGCACAACCGCTGGCGCCACGAGAAGGACGACCGTCACCGCATCGACGATCGCCGTCGCTGGGTGCTGGGCTTCGACAACCGCGAGAAGCTGGCGTTGTTCCAGCAGCAGGCCGCGGAACTGGGCAAGCGCATCAGCGAGCTGGATCAGGAACTGCGGCGACTGCAGGTCGAGCGCGAGGCGCGCGCCCAGCGCCTGCTGCACTGCCAGACCCTGGCCAACCTGGAATGGCGCGAGATCGACCTGGCCTCGGTGCTGGAACGTCTCCACTCCCTGGACCGCCAGTTGCACGAGTTGCGCGAGGGCAATCAGGCCCTGCGCGAACTGGGCGAGCGTCTGCAGGCGAAGAAGGATGAGCTGGATCGGGCCACCGCCGACCTGAACGCGCTGCGGGCACAACGCCAGGCCAATGCCATGCGGCAGAACGAATACCAGAAGGAACTGGCCGAACTGGACGCCCGGGTTGATGACACCCCGCTCGACCCGGCGCTGAAGGCGGCCCTGGACCAGCGCCTGGAGCAGCTGGGGCAGCGCACGACACTGGCCAATCTGGACACCCAGCGCAACAAGGTGGAGCGGGCCATCCACCAGGAGCAACAGGCCCTGGCCGCGGAGCTGGCCGATCAGAAGAACCTCATGGAGCGGTGCTTCCGCGACTTCAAACGCGAATGGCCGGTGGAGGCGGGGGACATGGATGAGTCCGCTGCCTCGGCCCCGGACTACCTGCGCCTGCTCGCGCGCATCGAACAGGATGGCCTGCCGCAACACGAGCAACGTTTCTTCGATCTGCTCAAGGAACAGAGCAGCGAGAATCTCGCCGCCCTCAACGCCCACCTCAACCAGGCGCGCAAGGAGATCTACGAGCGCATGGAACTGGTCAATGCCGGCTTGGCCGAGGCCGAGTTCAATGTCGGCACCCACCTGCAGATCGAGGTGGCCGACCGCCACCTGGAGGACGTGCGGGAATTCCGTGAGCAGGTGCGCGAGGTCCTGCAGCACGCCTGGGCCGCGGATCGCGAGCAGGCCGAGGCCCGCTTCCAGGTGCTGCGCGAACTGGTGCACCGCCTCAGCGGCCGTGACGCGGAACAGCAGCGCTGGCGCAACCAGGTCCTGGATGTGCGCCAGCACGTGGAATTCATCGGTCGTGAGCTGGATGCGGAAGGACGCGAGGTGGAGGTCTACCGCTCCGGCGCCGGCAAGTCCGGCGGGCAGCGCGAGAAGCTGGCCACTACCTGCCTGGCCGCTGCCTTGCGCTATCAGCTCGGCGGCAGCGAGGACGAACCGCCGGTCTACGCCCCGGTCGTGCTGGACGAGGCCTTCGGCAAGGCCGACAACGAGTTCACCGAGCTGGCCATGAACATCTTCCGCAAGTTCGGTTTCCAGATGATCGTCGCCACCCCGCTGAAGTCGGTCATGACCCTGGAGCCCTTCATCGGCGGTGCCTGCTTCGTGGACATCGCCGATCGCAAGCACTCCGCCACCTTGCCGATTGCCTACGACCACGAACAGCAGCGTCTGGATCTGCCCGGGCATGGCGCAACTGCTTGACATCGAGGCGGTGCGCGAACGTCTGCGCCGGCGCTTCGGGCGTCAGCGCGGGGACTGGCTGAGGGGGCAGGGTGACTGGCCCTGGGAAATCCCCCTGGGGGTGCCCACCGAAAAGACCGCCCTGGCCAATCTGGAGGCGGTGCGTCACTGGGCCGAGGCCTGGCGAACCTGGGAGGGACCCGGAGAGCTGCGTTGGCTCGAGCGCCGCTGGCCCCGGGTCGGCGTCCAGTGCCTGCCGGGACGGCTGGTCCTCGAGGGCCCGCAACAGGTCGCGGACTGGCTGGGAGAAGGCCCGGCCTGGCGGCAGGCCCGGCAACGCCACGCCGCGCTGTGTCGCGACTTTCCGGCACTGAGCGCGGCGCTGGGCCGGCACTACGAGTGGCTCGCCGGTGCCACCGACGCGGACTTCCAGCGCCTGCGCGCGCTGCTCCACTGGCTGGTCGATCACCCCGACAGCGGCCTCTATCTGCGCCAGTTGCCCATCGCCGGCCTGGACAGCAAATGGGCCGAAGCCCAGGGCCGGCGCCTGACCAGCCTGCTGCGCGCGCTGCGTGGCGCGCAGGAGGGCGACTTCTGGAAACTGGCCGGTCTACGTCGTGAGCCGGCCCTGCTGCGCCTGCGCCTGCTCGATCCCGAGCTGTGCGCCCGGGTCGGAGGTCTGGGCGATGTCAGCGCCCCGGCAGACGAGATCGCGCGACTGCCGATTCGCCCAAGGGTCGTCTTCATCGTCGAGAACCTGCGCACCGGCCTGGCCTTCCAGACGCTGCCCGGGGCCGTGGTCTTCATGGCCCAGGGCTATGCGGTGGATGCCTATGGCGGCATTCCCTGGCTGCGGGATCGTCCGGTCCACTACTGGGGTGACATCGATACCCACGGCTTCCAGATCCTCGACCGTCTGCGTCACCATCTTCCCGAGGCCCGCTCCCTGCTCATGGACGAGGCCACCCTGCTGGCTCACCGCGAGCTGTGGAGTCGCGAGGACAGGCCCGCTGCCGCACACCGGCTCGATCATCTGACCCCGGAAGAACAGGCGCTCTACGGACGCTTGCAGGCCGGATACTGGCGTGCCGGCGTACGCCTGGAGCAGGAACGGATCGGTTGGGACTACGTCTGGGAGCGGGTAGTGGAAGCGGCGCGTGATGGATGAAGCGGGGAGCTGAGAGAGCTTCTGTAAACAAGCAGGCTTTCTGACCCGGCCGATGACAACGTGATCAGTGGCAGCGTCGAGATGGTCCGTGCTCGGTCAGACAGGCCGAACCGGTTCTTCGGCCACCGACATGCGCCAGACCATCCCCACGAGCATCAGCACCATGGACACGAGCCAGAGCACGAATCCCGTCCATCCCGTCCAAGGATAGAAGAGGCCGGGGAGAAAGGAGCCGAATGCCCCGCCGCTGTAGTAGGCACTGATGTACAGGCCGCTGATCAGTCCCTTTCTCTCGGAAAGGCGATTCATGTAGCCGGACAACACGCTGTGCAGGGCGAACATGCCGGCGGCAAAAACGAACATGGCCACATAAAGCGCATCCAGGCTGGGAAGCAGGAACGACAGGGTGCCCAGCAGGTAGATAAAGGCACCGCCCATCAGCACCCTGGATTCGCCGCCATATCGCCGGATCAGCCGGGGGGATCCCAGCGAGACCACGATGCCCATCAGATAGCCGGTATAGACCAGGGCGATGGCAGCTGTCCCGATGTCGGGATGGACCTCCCGCATGCGGAAGGGCAGGAAGTTGAGCATGGCGGCAAAGACAAAGAACAGCAGAAATGCTGTGAACAGTCCCATGCGGATGAGGGGACGTTTCAACAGGGTCACAATGTCGTGTGGCTGAATCCGCTGCAACCGGTTGCGCGGATCCGAATCGAGTCCGAACAGGCTGATGACCGCAATCAGCGCCAGGCCGGACCACATCCAGAATGCGCTTTGCCAGTCGCTCAGTTCGGTGACCAGGCCCGTCACCGTGCGTCCCATGAAGCCTCCCGCAATGGTCGAGGCGATATAGATACTCAGATTGCGGCGCGCAAGGGCCTTGTCGCCCAGGGACGATGTGTAAGTCATCAACGATGTGAAGATCGCGGGCAGCATCAGTCCCTCGATGGCTCGCAGGGAGAGGAACAGTGCGTAGTCGGGTGCGGTCGAGAGTATGGCCTGACTGATGAACAGGATGGCAAAGCCGATGAGCAGCAGGGTACGGGAGGAAAAGCGCTCGAGGATGTAGCCATACAGCAGCGGCGCCATGGCCAGGGGAAACAGCGTGACGGTGGTCAGCAACGCAGTATCACTGATGGAGCGTCCCCAATGCTCTGCGAGCAGCGGAAGCAGGGGTTGATGCTCATACAGGATCGCAAAGGCGATGATGGTGCAGTAGACGATGATGGGCTGGGTGCAGCTTTTCATGGTTGCAAGGTCACAGCACCCAGTACAGTGCGGCAGGGATGGTCACCAGGCTGGCCAGATTGCCGATCAGGACGATGGCCGCCATCTGCTGTGGATACAGGTTATAGCGCTCGGCCAGCATGTAGTTCAGGACGGCGGGCGGAAGTATCGAAAAAACCAGCAGTTGTTCGGCTTGGGGCGTATCCAGCGATATGAGCTTCAGGGCGGGAATGGCGCAGATCAGGCCACTGAGGGGGGCGACCAGCGCGCCAACGACGCCGATACGCCAGTTGGTGAAATCGACGCTGGTCAAGCGCACCCCCAGGGCAAACAGCATCAGGGGGATGGCGATCTGCCCGAGGAGTTTGACGGTCTCTGCCAGCGGGGCGGGGATAGGGACGCCGCCCAGCGCCACGGCAATGCCAAGGAGGGTCGAGGCGAGCATGGGGTTGAGCAACAATCTCAACGGGTTGATATGCCCTGTCAGCATGGCCCCGCCGACACTGAAATGCAGGGTGTTCTCCACCAAAAACAGGATCATCGCTGCAGGCAGTGCCTGTTCGCCAAAGGCGAAAAGCGCCAGGGGTAGCCCCATGTTCCCGGAGTTGTTGAACATCATCGGGGGCACGAAGACCTTGAAGGGGTAGCCGAGAAATCGGCCTATCGGCCAGGCGATCACGCCGGAGCCCAGTACCACGACTGCCGCGGCAAGCGCCAGATCGCCGTAGGCGGAGAGATCGAAGCCCTCCTGCGTGAGCACGTGAAAAATCAGTGCCGGCGTGAAAATTTCCACGTTGAGACGGTTTGCCGAAGCCATGTCGGGCCCATGCCGCCGGGCATACAGATAGCCGACCAGCACGATCGCGAAGATGGGGAAAACAATGTTGACGATTTGCAGCATGTCGGTACGTGATGGTGGTGGATGAAGTCGGCCGGTGCTACTCGGTGGCCGGTGTGTCGTTCGTGCCCAGCCGGAACCACAGGGCATACAGGGCCGGCACGAACAGCAGGGTGATGACGGTGCCTGCGAGCACGCCGCCGATCAGCACATAGGCCAGCGGCCCCCAGAAACTGTCGCGGGTCAGCGGAATGAACGCCAGCATGGCCGCCAGGGCGGTCAGCAGGACGGGGCGGGCACGTCGTACGGCCGCCTCGATCACCGCAGGCCATGCATCCATGCCTTCTTCCAGATTGTCCTGAACCTGCTGGGTGAGGATCATGGTGTTTCGCATGAGGATGCCGGCCAGGCCGATCAACCCGAGCAGGGCGACAAAGCCGAACGGCTGGTTGAACAGCAGCAGCGCCGCGACCGCCCCGATCAGGCCAAGCGGCGCGGTGGCCACCACCATGAAGGTGCCGGAGAAGGTGCGCATCTGCAGCATGATGAAGATCAGCATCAGCGCCACCATCAGCGGCTGCAGCTTCTGGATGGAGGCATCCGCCTTGCCGGACTGTTCCACCGAGCCACCGATGTCGATGCGATAGTCCTCGGGCAGTCGTTTGCGCAGCTCGGTCAGCTGCTTCCAGATCGCCATGGTGACATCGGGGGGCTGGGCTCCCTGAACATCGGCATGGACGGCAAGGAAGCGTTCTCTGTTGTAGCGTTTGATCACCGGTTCCTCGTAGCGCACCTCCAACAGGCCCAGATGCGTGAGCGGTATCTTGCGCCCATCTTCCGTCTTGATCTCCAGGTCCTGCGGCATGCGCCTGTCCGTTCGCTGGCCGCGGGCGATGACCTCCACGGTACGGATATCCTGACGCACCCGGGTGACGGACATGCCGTTGAGCTGAAACTGCAATTGTTGGGCGACATCCCTGGGCGTCAATCCCAGCAGACGCAGGCGTTCGTTGTCCATGGTCAGGTGCAGGACCGGGGCGCGTTCATCCCATTCCAGGTGCGGATCCACGGTATGCGGATTGGCAGCCATGACGGCACGTACCTGGTGTGCGATCTCCCGCAGCTTTTCCGGGTCCGGGCCAATCACGCGGAAGCTCACCGGCCATACCACCGGTGGGCCGAAGAACAGCCGGGTGACGCGGACCCTGGCCTCGGGGAACTCGCCGGCGTCGATGTGTTTCTGCATGGCCGCCATGATGCGATCGCGTGCGAGTGCATCCTTGCCGATGGCGACGATCTTGGCAAACGCCGGATCCGGCAGCTCGGGGTTGGCTGAGATGAAGAAGCGGGGCGCGCCCGCGCCGACATAGGTCGACAGGCTTCTGACCTCGGGCATTTCGGCCAGGATCTTCTCGATGCGTCTGGCGGTGGCGTCGGTCTGCTCGATGGCGCTGCCCTGCGGCAGATAGACCCCGATCAGGACCTCTGGTCGGTCGGAACTGGGAAAGAACTGTTTCTGGACCTTGGTGGCCATGCCGACGATCGCCAGTACCAGCAGGCTGACGGTCAGCAGCACGACGCTCTTGCGGTAGCGCACACAGGCGGTGATCAGGGCGCGAAGCCGGCGGTAGATCGGCCGCTGGTACAGTGAATCTTCCGATTCGGCATGTCCCTTGAAGTCGGGCAGCAGCTTCACTCCAAGGTAAGGGGTGAACACGACCGCCACCAGCCAGGAGACGATCAGCGCATAGGCCAGCACCCAGAAGATGTTGCCGGCGTATTCGCCCACGCCCGACTGGGCAAAGCCGATGGGCACGAAGCCCGCTGCGGTCACCAGGGTGCCGAACAGCATGGGCGCGGCGGTGACGTTCCAGGCATGACTGGCGGCGCGAATCTTGTCCCAGCCGTCCTCCATTTTCACCAGCATCATTTCGATGGCGATAATGGCGTCATCCACCAGCAGGCCCAAGGCAATGATCAGTGCGCCCAGGGTGATACGGTCCAGATTGACGCCGGTCATCTTCATCAACAGGAAGGTCAGCCCCAGGGTGATGGGGACGGCGATTCCGACCACCAGGCCGGCCCGCAGGCCGATGGCGAGGATGCTCACCCCCATCACCACGGCGACCGCCACCAGGAACTTGATCTGAAACAGGTTGACCGCCTGCTTGATGGCATCGGTCTGGTTGGTCAATACCGAAAGCGTCATGCCCAGCGGCAGGCGGCCTTGCTCGCGGGCGACGAAGTCCGCCAGGCGCCGACCGAACTCGAGTCCGTTTTCCCCCTTGTTCATGACCACGCCGAGCAACACGGCATCCTGTCCGCGCGCACGCACCAGATAACTGGGTGGATCTTCGTAGCCCCGGCGGATGGTTGCCAGATCGGAGAGGCGCAGCAGGTGATCTCCGACCCGAATGGGTACCGAGGCCAGGCGCTCGGGGTCCGACAGGTCGGCGTCGATGCGCAGATAGACCCGAGGCCCTGCGAGGTCCATGAATCCGGCCGGTACCAGTTGGTTGTTGGCATCGATCGCATCGAAGATGGCCTGCGGGGCGATGCCGAGGTTGGTGAGTTTCGCCATGTCGAATTCGACGAACATGCGTTCGCTGCGCTCCCCCAGCAACAGCGCCTTGTGTACCCCATCGATCCGTTGCAGGCGGTCGCGCAGGGATTCCGCCTCACGCGTCAGTTCGCGCATCGGCAGGCCGGGCGCGCTCAGTGCTATGAGCGAGAAATAGACATCGGAAAAATCGTCGTTGACGACTGGGCCGATCACCCCCTTGGGCAGGCGAGGCGCCTCGTCACGCATACGTTTGCGCACCTCGTAAAAAAGGTCGGGAATCTTTTCGCTGGGCGTGTAGTCCTCGAATTCGACCTGCAAATCGGCACGACCGGGTCGGATGGTAGTCTCGATGCGATAGAGGTATTCCACTTCCTGGATGCGCTTCTCCAGGCGGTCGACCACCTGTTGCTGGAGTTCCTCGGGTGTGGCGCCAGGCCAGATCGCCGAGACCACCATGACCCGCACCGTAAAAGCGGGGTCTTCTGCCCGTCCGAGCGATAGAAACGCATAGAGTCCGGCGAATACCGACAGCAGAATGAAGAACAGCGTCACCGAGCGCTCGCGCACCGCAAGCGCAGAAAGGTTCGGGAAACTCATCACTTGCGCTCCCGTACCGCCATGCCCGGTGTCAGCAGATGGGTGCCCAGGGCAATGATGTGGGTAGTCGGCGGCAGGTCCACGCGGATGCGGGCGGTCTCGCTGTCGAGTGATACCACCTCTACCGGTATGGGCTGTGCATGGCCATTGATCACCTGCCAGATGCGGGGGCCATCGGCGCGTTCATCCAATGCCCCGAGGGGCACGCGCCAGGTTTGCCCGCCGGCCGCTGGTTTATGCAATCGCACCTGGACCACGGCGCCCAGCGGCAGATCAGCGGCCGTGCCTTCCAGGCGGTAGCGTGCCCGCCAGGTGCGGCTCTGCGGGTCGGCGGCGCCGGCGACCTCGCGCAGGCGGACCGGGAAGCGTCGGCCATCGGGAAGGTACACGCGGCCGCTGCGCGGCGCATGGGTGCCGTCGCTGAGAGAGACCTCGACTTCACGCTCTCCTGCCTGGGCCAGCACGGCCACGGTCTGTCCGACACCGACCACCTGGCCCGGCTCGCCGCTGACGTCGATCAGCACCCCGGCGTGTTCGGCACGCAGTTCGGCATAGCTGCGCGCATTGCGGGCCTGGGCCAGTCGGGCGCGCGCTGCCTTTACCTGGCTGGCGGCATCGCGCGCCTTGAGTTCGAACTGATCCAGGGTCTGCCGGCTGACGAACTTTTTGGCGACCAGTTTGCGCTGCCGCTCGAGTTCGCTTCGCGCCGTGGCGAGCGCGGCCTCGGTGGCTGCCAGTTGCGCCTCGACCGCCTGTGCCGCCGCATCCAGATCGCGTGGATCGAGACTGAACAGCTTCTGCCCGGCGGTGACGCGCTGACCGGTATCGACGTAACGGGCGAGTATGCGTCCACCCACCTGAAAGGCCACCGGTGTTGCATGACGCGCCCGCAGGATGCCTGACAGCACCAGCGTGGTTTCGCCCCCGGCTTGCAGCGTGACCGTCTTGACCCAGGGCGTCGGCCTTTTCGCCTCGGAGCTGGGGGTGTCGTTTTGACAGGCCGCCAGTATCGACAGGAGGAGCGAGAGGAGGGCGATTTTCTTGGGCATGGCAGACAGGTTCCTGAAGGAGCTCGGACAAGGGTTCACGGGGTCGTTATGGTCAAGTGGTGGTCATGCAACGGTCGGCCTCTTCAATCGAACGCCCCTCCCGGCGGTTTGTCCTGGCGGATGGACGACCAGGACAGCAGGGCCAGCAGCAGAAACGCGAGCTGTCCGAGCACGAAGTGCAACCACTGCGTGTGCAACAGCGGAACGGCAACACTGGCGACGCCGGCGTTGATCAGCATCTGCAGGAAGCCCTGCATCGATGCCGCCGTCCCCCGGTGCCGTGGGAAGCAGTCCAGGGCCAGGAGGGTGATCGCGGGCATGGCGACGGCCAGACCGAAGGCATACATGACCAGCGGTCCGATGACCGTAAGGATACCGGGCTCGAACAACAGCGCCAGCAAGAGATTGAGCAGCACCGCCAGGGTCACCAGTCCGAGTCCGCCGAGGACGGTGTGTTGCACGGGCCAGCGGTGTGCCAGGCGGCTCGAGAGAAAGGCGCCCAGCATCATGCCGCCCACCATGGGGATGAACTGTACACCGAAGTCCTCGCTTCCCAGACCGAGGAAATCGTAGATGACCGTGGGCGCGCCGGCGATGTAGAGGAACAGTCCGGCAAAGGCAAGGGCCAGGCACAGCACCAGCCCGAGAAATCGCCGCTGCCGAAGGGTGCGTGCATAGACCTGCAGCACCGCGCTTGGCTGAAGGGACTGGCGCTGTGCCGGTGCCAGGGTCTCTTCGATGCAGGCGACCAGCCCGATCAGCAGGATGCCGAAGCCCGTCAGGAACCAGAACACGCTACGCCAGCCCAACTGGTCGTGCAGCCAGCCGCCCAGTACCGGCGCGATGGCCGGTGCCACGGCAAACAGCAGGGTGACCTGCGACATGGCACGGTGTGCCGCCTGCGGCTCGTGGGCATCGCGAATCATGGCGCGCCCGGCGATGAAGCCGCCGCTGGCGGCCAGCCCCTGCACGGTGCGAAACCACAGAAACGACGTCATCTGGGTGGCCATGGCACAGCCGATCGCGGCGAGGGTATAGGTCGACAGGCTGGCCAGGATGACCCGGCGGCGTCCCAGACGGTCGGCCAGTGGTCCCCAGAACAGTGTCGAGACCGCAAAGGCCGCCAGATAGACGCTCAGGCTGTGTGACAGCATGACGCGATCGACGCCAAAGTCGGCCTCGATAGCCGGAAAGGACGGCAGATAGGTGTCGATGGTGAACGGACCCACCATCGACAGCAGTGCGGTGACGACCGTCAGGTAACGCCGTACCACGGGTGGACGCTCTGCGCTGGAGGCGACGGCCTTGCTCAAGTCTGCTCCAGCGTCGGGTAGTCGGTGTAGCCGTGGGCATCGCCACCATAGAAGGTGTCGGGATCCGGCGTGTTGAGCGGCGCGTCTTGACGGAAGCGGGTGACCAGATCGGGATTGGCGATAAAGGACACGCCGAAGGCCACCGCATCGGCCTCGCCCGCGCCGATGGCCCGGTTGGCCTTTTCCTTGTCATATCCTGCGTTGGTGATGTAGATCCCGTTCCACAGGCGACGCAGCTCCTGCAGGTCGAAAGCCGGCCCGGCGACTCCCGGTGCCTCGCTGCCCATCTCTGTCACGTGCAGATAAGCCAGTCCGAAGCGGTTCAATGCCTGTACGGCATACGTGAAGGTGGCCTGCGGGTTGCTGTCACGCATGTCGTTGAACGGCTGCAGCGGCGACAGCCGCACGCCCACCCGGTCGGCGCCCAGCGTATCGCACACGGCCTCGGTGACTTCCAGCAGGAAGCGGGCCCGGTTCTCGATGGCGCCGCCATAGTCATCGGTGCGCTGGTTGCTGCCATCGCGCAGGAACTGGTCGATGAGGTAGCCATTGGCGGCATGGATCTCCACGCCATCGAAACCGGCGCGGCGGGCGCAATCGGCCGCATGGGCATAGTCGGCAACGATGCCGGGGATCTCGTCGATGTCGAGTGCGCGCGGGGTGACGAAGTCCTTCATCCCCTCGTAGGTGACAGCCTGGCCCTCCGGGCGGATGGCCGAGGGCGCGACCGGTAACTCGCCGCCATGAAAATCCGGATGCGATATCCGGCCACAATGCCAGAGCTGGCAGAACATGTGGCCGCCACGTTCGTGCACGGCATCGATGACGGTCTTCCACCCTGCCACCTGTTCATCGGTGTGGATGCCGGGCGTGGCCGGATAGCCGATGCCCTGGGGCGAGATCTGCGATCCCTCGCTGATGATCAGGCCGGCCTCGGCCCGCTGGGCGTAATAGGTCACCATGAGCGGGTTGGGAACGGTGTCGGGGGCCCGGTTGCGGGTCAGGGGGGCCATGAAGATACGGTTCGGCAGGGTATGCGGTCCGATGGTGATGGGTGAGAACAGGTCGGTCATTTTCCGAGTCTCCAGATGTGGGTGGCT
>CAYMWJ010000014.1:0-43793 GCA_964394235.1 uncultured Sedimenticola sp.
AGCCCATCACCACCAGGCGGGCGGCGTCCAGGCGCAGCCGGGCGTCGCCCAGGTGAGTCACCAGATGCTCGCGCCGTGTGCGCAGCTGTTCGAGTTCATCCTCCCGCACATTGGCATTGACCTCCGCCAGCGCGGACAGACGTTCCAGTTCGGCGTCCAGCTCGCGGCGCATGCGCGAGAGCGCCTCGTCCACCCGTTCGCGTGACCGCCGACCGGCCAGTTCCTCTCCCAGCTGAAACAGGGCGCGCAAGCGCTTGCCCTGGGAGCGCAACACCGTCTCCACCAGTTTGCGGTTCTGTGCCAGGTCCTGTCCCCGCAACTGCTCCGGCGGCAGCTCGGCGGCGCGGTCTTCACCCTGTGCATCGAGCAGCAAGCGCAACGGCCCAAGCGGCAGGTAACGGTCGGCCTCCAGGTCGCGCGGTGCCAGGCACTCGATCACGTACAGCAGCTCGAGAAACACCGTACCGGTACGATAGTTCGGGTGTCGGCACAACAAGAGTGCCGCGCTGCCCAGCTCGCTGCTGGTCAGCATCTCCATGGCCCCGCGCACCATGGGGTGCTCCCAGGTGAGAAAGGCACGATCCTCGTGCGCCAGCGCATCGTCACGCGCATAGGTGACCGTCATCCCCGACGACGGCAACCCGGGAAAGTGTTCCTGGCGCATGTGGGCACCCGGTCGCACCACCTCGGACAGGCCGCGCCCCGGGGTATGCTCGACGCCCCAGGCATCCCAGAAGTCGTGCAACCAGGCCGGCAGATCCGGATCACCGTCCTGTGCGCGCACCGCCTCGACCAACGCCGCCGAGACCTCGGGACGATGCGAATGCAGCTCCAGCAAGCGGTCACGCCCGGCCTCGAGTTCACGGCTGAGACGCTCGACCAGGACCTGCGCCTCACGCACCAGGGCATCGGTCCGCGACGGCTCGTACAATGCCTCGCGCAAGGGTGCCGCCAGTGCCTCCTGCACCGCGCCGGCGGCCGGACAGGTCGCCTCCAGCGCCCCCAGCCCCTGGTGATACCAGCGGTACAGCACTTCACCCGCTGAACCTTCCATGTAAGGCACGTGAATACGGATGGTCTCGGCCTGGCCGATACGATCCAGGCGACCGATACGCTGCTCCAGCAGCTCGGCCTCCAGTGGCAGGTCGAACAACACCAGGTGATGCGCGAACTGGAAGTTGCGCCCTTCCGAGCCGATCTCCGAGCAGACCAGCGCCTGGCATCCCTCCTCCGGGTCGGCGAACCAGGCCGCCGCGCGGTCACGCTCGACGATCTCCATGCCCTCGTGGAACACTGCCACGTGCAGGCCCTCGGTCTCGAACAGCCAGTCGCGCAGCCGCACCACGGTGGCGGCCTGCGCACAGATCACCAGCACCTTCTCGGGCTTGAGTTCGCGTAACAGCGCCACCAGCCAATCGACGCGCGGGTCGATGCGCGGCCACTTGCGCGGGAAATGCACCTCGGGCGCCGGCTCGTGCGCCACCTGGCGGTAGTCCGCCGGCAACGGCAGCGGATAGCCCCGGGGCTGCCGCGCCGGAAAACCGCGGATCGCCTGCCGGGTATTGCGGAACAACACCCGGCCGGTGCCGTGGCGGTCGAGCAGACGGCGTACCAGCACCTCGGGCTCCAGGTCATCGACCTCCCCCAGCGTCTCGGCCAGCAGCGCGCGGTCCGCCGCATCCAGCGCCTCGCCATCGAGCAGACGCGCCGCCAGCCGCGCCACCGGGGCATAACGGCGTTCCTCTTCGAGAAAGGCGTGGTAATCATGAAACCGCTGTGGATCGAGCAGCCGCAGGCGCGCAAAATGCCCAGCCCGGCCCAGTTGCTCGGGCGTGGCGGTGAGCAGCAGCACGCCCGGCGTGTGGCCGGCCAGCGCCTCGACCAGTTCGTACTCCAGGCTGCTCTCCTCGGGCGACCAGTGCAGGTGATGGGCCTCGTCCACCACCAGCAGGTCCCATTCGCCGCCCAGGGCGGCGCGCGCCACCTCGGGCGCGCTCACCAGAAACTCCAGGCTGCACAGCACCCGCTGCTCGTCGAGAAAGGGATTGGCGCCATCGGCGGCGGCAAAGCGCTCACCATCGAACAAGGCGAAACGCAGGTTGAAGCGCCGCAGCATCTCCACCAGCCACTGATGCAACAGGGCCTCGGGCACTACTACCAGCACCCGCTGTGCGCGTCCGCCCAGCAGCAGGCGATGCAGGATCAAGCCGGCCTCGATGGTCTTGCCCAGTCCGACCTCATCGGCCAACAACACGCGCGGTGCGGGACGGCCGGCGACCTCGTGCGCGATATACAACTGATGCGGGATCGGCGCCACCCGGGGACCGACCA
The DNA here is from genome assembly GCA_964394235.1 of uncultured Sedimenticola sp. GTDB lineage: Bacteria > Pseudomonadota > Gammaproteobacteria > Chromatiales > Chromatiaceae > MONJU. Next base: position 2,332 of record CAYMWJ010000014.1, read on the forward strand.
GCCCGAACACCGGCGAGCGCCAGGCTGCCTCCATCCGTTCCCAGGTGCGCCGACGCAGGTCGAACCAGGTATCCGCATCCAGACGCCCGGACAACAGGCGATCCTGAGGCCGGTTCAGGCGCATGCGCGCATCGATCTGCTGTTCCGGAATCTCCTGCACCTGCCCGGCCTCGTCCTCGCAGCGGTACACCAGCAAGCCCCCACGCTCGCTCACCGCCACAATGCCCAGCCGGTTGCCCTCGCCGGTCACCAGGGCCTCGCCCTCGGCAAGGCGCACCCGCGCCAGCGGCGCACTCTCGCGCGCATACACCCGCTCCTCGCCCGTGGCCGGGAACAACACCCGCACCCGGCGGGCATCCGCCTCGATCACCATCCCCAGCCCCAGGTCGGGCTCGGCCTCGCTCAGCCAGCGTTGTCCGGGCAGCACTTGCAACTCCTCGGTCAAAGGGCACGCATTGTAGCCGTTTCCGCCGTCCAATCGTCCAGACACTTCACCGAATCCCGGCCGAAGGGGAGAAAGCGCTTCGAGCCCCTGCACACACCGTCACATGACAGGCATTCGAAGTCGCCGCCCAGACATTGTCCGCCCCGCCAGGCATGGCATAATCGCCGCCCTTTCTCCCGGCAGGTACAACACATGTGGTTCCGCAATCTTTCGCTCTACCGCCTCGGTAGTGAATTCGACTCCGACCCTGTCCGCCTGCACGAACAGCTGCAGGCACAAGCCTTCCAGCCCTGCGGCGGGCTGGACACCTATCGCGAGGGCTGGACGGCCCCCCTCGGCAAACAGGGCGAGCAGCTGGTGCATGCGGCCAACGGGCGGCTGATGCTGTGCCTTCGGCGCGAGGAGCGCATTCTGCCGGCGGCCGTGGTCCGCGAGGCGCTCGACGAGAAGGTGGAACAGATCGAAACCGCCGAGGCACGCCCGGTGGGACGCAAGGAGCGCACCAGGCTACGCGACGAGATCGTGATCGATCTGCTCCCGCGCGCCTTCACCCGTTCGCAACTCACCTTTGGTTACATCGACCCCGCGGCCAGCTGGATCGTCATCGACACCGCCACGCCGAAGCGTGCCGAGGCCTTTCTGAACCTGTTGCGTGAAAGTCTTGGTTCACTGAAGGTACGCCCGCTGACGGTCAACCACTCCCCTGCCCTGTCGATGACCCGCTGGCTGGAAGAGGGCCTGCCCGAACACTTCACCGCGGGTGACGAATGCGAACTGCGTGAACCGGCAGAGAACGGAGCGGTGATCCGCGTGCGCCGGCTGGACCTGTCAGGCGAAGAGGTGCGTATACATCTCGATGCCGGCATGCAGGTCACCCGCCTGGCCATAGAGTGGGCGGAGCGGGTGCAGTGCGTGATCGGTGACGACTTGACCATCCGGCGTCTGCGCTTCACCGATCTCGTCATGGACGAGGCAGCCGACATTGCCGCCGACGATGCCGCAGCCCGCTTCGACGCGGATTTCGCCTTGATGGCCGGCGAACTGTCGCAGTTCATTCCGGCATGGATCCAGGTGTTTGGCGGTATCGAAGAAGAATGAATGCCCTGGCTCATTCCCTGATGCCCCCCGCCGCCGTTCCGGAGAACGATCCGTCCTGCCCTGACGGAATGAGAAGGAAAACACCGACGCAGGGAATATTTCTGTTGTCCCTGCGTCCTGTCTGAGTCCCGGGCCTGCGCCCGGACGTCCACCAAAGCGACAATAACCCCGATTCGAGGAGAACCCCAAGATCATGAAGACGCGTTCCCTGATGCTCGCCATGGCCCTGCTGCCTGCCATCGCACTCACCGGTTGTCAGACGGCCGAAACGAAAGAGGCAGCCGCGCCCGAGACCGCCATGGCACCGCAGGCCGCCGCCTTCCAGAAGGCCCTGGCCGCCGCCAAGAAGGCCAACAAGGCCGCCGCCGCGCTGAAGAACGAATGGCGTGATACCGCCAAGATCATCAAGGCCGCCGAGAAGGCCGCGGCCAAGGGCGACTATGCCACCGCCATCAAGCTGGCCAACAAGGCCGAGGAACAGGGGCGGCTGGCAGTCCAGCAGGCCCGGGACAATGCCAATGCCGGCAACCCTTCCTATCTGTACTGATTGGCACAGGCCGGGGCCGGATCCGCTAGTGGTCCGGCCCCCGTCTTCTGCGATAATCGGGCCATGCCAGGCCCCGATCCCTCCCAACGCGACATCTATACCATCGGCCGTCTCAACAGCGAGCTGCGGCATGTACTCGAGGGCAGCTTTCCGCTGATCTGGGTACAGGGCGAGATCTCCAACCTCAGCACCCCGCGCTCGGGCCACCTGTATTTCAGCCTCAAGGACAGCCAGGCACAGATCCGTTGCGCCCTGTTCCGCAACCGGCGCAACCTGTTACGCTTCACGCCACGCGACGGTGAACAGGTACTGGCGCGCGCCCGCGTCACCCTGTACGAGCCACGCGGTGACTGCCAGCTCGTCATCGAACACCTGGAACCGGCCGGAGCCGGCTCCCTGCGCGCAGCCTTCGAGGCACTGAAGGCCAAACTCCAGGCCGAGGGCCTGTTCGATAGCGCGCGCAAGCGCCCCCTGCCCGCCTGGCCGCAGCGTATCGGCGTGATCACTTCGCCCTCGGGGGCGGCGCTGCGCGATATCCTGCACGTGCTGAAGCGGCGTTACCCGGTGGCCGAGGTGATCCTCTACCCCAGCGCGGTGCAAGGGGCCGATGCAGTGGCGGAACTGCGCCAGGCACTGGCCATTGCGCTGACCCGCGCCGAGGTGGATGTACTGATCCTGGCGCGCGGTGGCGGCGCCGAAGAAGACCTGGCCGCGTTCAACGACGAGGGACTGGCACGGGACATCGCGGCAGCCGCCATCCCCATCGTCTCCGCCGTGGGCCACGAAACCGATTTCACCATCGCCGACTTCGTGGCCGACCGACGCGCCCCCACGCCCTCGGCGGCGGCCGAACGGGTGACGCCCGACGGCCAGGTCCTGCGCGCGCAATGCCAACGCCTGGCGCAACGCCTGAAACAGGCGATGCACCGCAACCGGCGCGAGGCGCAAGAACGGTTGCGCCTGCTCGAAGAGCGCCTGTCACGCAATCACCCCGGGACACGCCTGCAACAACAGCAGCAACGCCTGGACGAACTGCAATGGCGCCTGCAAGGCGCCATGCAACGCCATCTGCAACGGCAGCACGAACGCCTGCAACAACGCGCCGGCCGCCTGCGCATCCTGAATCCGGGACGCGCCCTGTCCCGGCAGCGCGAACACCTGGCCTCGCTGCAACGACGCCTGCATACCGGCATGCGACATCACCTCGACGCGCGCAGCCAGCACCTGGCCGCCCTGGCGCGCCAGCTGCAGGCCGTCAGCCCGTTGGCCACCCTGGAACGCGGTTACAGCATCGTGCTGCGCGCCGCCGACGGCCGCCTGGTCACCGAAGCGCATCAGCTTGCCGAAGGCGAGGAACTGGAGATCCACCTCGCCCGCGGACACCTGCGGGCGCGGGTCACGGAACGAATGGCAGAGGAATGAGGGGTGTCGGGTTGAAGCCCGACCTACAATCCGAACTACAACCTCGCGATCAACGACGCTTGACGTGTTTCATCAGGCGTCGGCGTTTGCTGACCTGGCGCGCGGTGAGCTTGTTGCGCTTGCCCTCGTAGGGGTTCTTGCCGGCCTTGAACTCGATGCGCAAGGGCGTGCCGTGCAGGTCGAAGGCCTCGCGGAAGCGGTTGACCAGGTAGCGCCGGTAGGCCGCCGGCACCTTGTCCACCTGATTGCCGTGGACCACGATGATCGGCGGGTTCTTGCCGCCCTGGTGGGCATAGCGCAGCTTGATGCGTCGCCCGCGCACCAGCGGCGGCTGGTGTTCGCTCACGGCCTCTTCCAGCACCCGGGTCAGCTCCGGGGTCGGCAGGTCGCGGATGGCCGCGCGGTAGGCGGCATCGACCGCCTCCATCAGGTGCCCCACCCCGCTGCCATGCAACGCCGAGACGAAACGCCAGTCGGCAAAGCCGAGAAACGGCAGCCGACGCTGCATGTCGGCCTTGATGCGTTCGCGCTGATCCGGCTCGAGACCGTCCCACTTGTTGATCACCACCACCAGGGCGCGTCCCGAATCGAGCACGTGACCGGCGAGCGTGGCGTCCTGTTCGGCGATGCCCTGGTGGGCATCGAGCACCAGCAGTACCACATTGGCCTGCTCGATGGCCTGGAGCGTCTTGATGACACTGAATTTCTCGATGGCCTCGTCGATGCGTGCACGGCGCCGCACACCGGCGGTGTCGATCAGGGTGTAGGGTCGGCCGTCTTGCTCGAAAGGGATGAAGATAGCGTCGCGCGTGGTACCCGGCCGGTCGAAGGCGACGACCCGCTCCTCGCCGAGCAGGCGGTTGATCAGGGTAGACTTGCCGACATTCGGCCGGCCCACCACGGCGATCTGCACGCCGGCCCGCTGCCCCGGCAAGGGTTCGTCGTCGGCCGTGCCTTCCACAGCCTCCGGCAGGGTGCGCAACACCCCGTTGATCAGTGAACGCACGCCCCGGCCGTGCGCCGCGGCCACAGGTTGCGGCTCGCCCAGCCCCAGGGCATGGAACTCACTGGCCACGGTGTTCTGGTCCAGGCCATCGATCTTGTTCACGGCGAGCGTCACCGGCTTGCCGATGCGGCGCAGGCGCTGGACGATGAGTTCGTCGCCTGCGGTCAGGCCATCGCGCGCATCGACCAGGAAGATCAGGTGATCGGCCTCGCCGATGGCCGCCTGCACCTGTTGCTCCATGAGCCCGTCGATACCGTCGCGGTCACCACTGATGCCGCCGGTATCGACCACCAGGTAGGGGCGATCACCCAGCTTGCCGACACCGTACTGGCGGTCGCGGGTCAATCCGGGCTGATCGGCCACCAGCGCGTCCCGGCTGCGGGTGAGCCGGTTGAACAGGGTGGACTTGCCGACATTGGGGCGCCCGACCAGGGCGATGACGGGCAACATGGCTCAGGGCACCGGCACCAGTTGCAGGGCGGCCAGCTCGCCACCGTCGCCCATCACGAAGAGCTTGCCGTCGGCCACCAGCACGCCGCGCGTGATGGGGTCGCTGCCGACGCGGCCCCGTCCCACCAGGGCGCCGTCTTCGGTGGACAACAGGTGCACATAGCCTTCGAAGTCACCGACGATCACCACGTCGCCCAGCACGGCCACGTCGGACAGCTGACGGTTCTTCAGCGCCTCCTGGCGCCAGCGCGCCGCGCCGTTGTCGGCATCCAGCGCCCAGACGAAGCCACTGGCGTCACTGGCATAGACCTTGTAACGGTCGGCCGCCATGCCACTGTACGAAGAGAACTTGCGCCGCCAGAGCACGCTGCCCGAGGACTCCTCGATGGCCGCCACCTCGCCCTGATAGGTCGCCACGTAGACCAGGCCGTCGATCACCAGCGGGTTGCCGTCGATGTCCGCCAGGCGCTCGAGTTCGGACCTGCCACGCGGTACCGTGACGGTCACCTCCCAGCGCACATCCCCCGTGCCGATATCCAGGTTCACCAACTTGCCACCGGCCATGCCGCAGAGCACATGGTCGCCACTGACCACCGGGTCCGCAGTCCCGCGCAGGGTCAGTACCGGGATCTCGCGCTCGTAGCGCCAGCGTTCCTCGCCGGTGAGCGCATCCAGCCCCTGCACCTTGCCGTCGATGGTGCGCACCACCACCCGGTCCAGGGCCACGACGGGCGTGGACAGCACCTCGCTGCTGACGCTTGTCCGCCACTTCAGGCTGCCATCGGCGGCCGACAGGGCGATGACCTCGGCATCCAGGGTACCGACCACCACCAGCCCCTCGGCGGCACCGGGTCCACCGGACAAGGGCGCTTCCAGATCGACCGACCAGAGGATGCGCCCGGTATCGGCATCCAGTGCCATCACCCGTCCGTCGGCATCGGCCACATAGAGCCGACCATTCGCATAATGCGGCACCAGGTGCAGGCGAAGATCGCCGGCACCGCTGCCGATGTCGGTCTGCCAGCGTGCCTCGAGCCGCACTTTCTCGGCGATGTCCTGCAACTCGGCGGGCGGGTCGATCTCGGCGGGCGCGAGCCAGTCGCTGATCGAGGAACACCCGCCCAGGAGCAACCAGGCTCCCAGCAGCAGGGCATGGCGCATCACGCGGGAAACGTTCACGACGCCTCACCTCCCTTGCCCAGTGCCTGGTGCTTCATGCGTACCAGTTCGTTGGAGGCACCGGCGCGCATGGCCGCCTCGTAGGCCTGGCGCGCCGCCGCGGTGTCGCCCTTCGCCCGGGCGATGTCACCACGCAGCTCGGCCACCACGGCCGGCATGAAGTCCTTCTGCACTTCTGTCAGCATGCGTTCGGCACGCTCCTGCTGACCGCTATCGAGCAACACCCGCACCAGGCGCACCCGGGCCAGATCGCCGATCAACGGATCGGGGGCGTGCGTGGCCACCCATTGCAGGTTCTCCACCGCGGCATCCGCCTTGCCTTTCTCGTAGGCGTCCCCGGCGAGCTGCATCGCGGCGAAACTGGCATAGATCGAATCGGGAAACTCACCGAGCAGGCGCTTGCCGGTGTTCTGCGCCGCGGCCATGTCGTCGGCCCGCAAACGCTCGAGCATCTGTTCGTAGAGCACCGAGGCCGCCTCGGCCTGCCCGCGTTGCCAGCCCTGCCAGCCCTGCCAGCCGAAGATGGCCCCCAGACCCAGCACCACCCCGGCGATGACCGAGCGGCCGTTCTCCTTCCACCAGCGCTTGAGGGCCTCGACCTGTTCTTCTTCGTCCAGATACGCACTCATCTGCCGCTCCTCGATGTCATGACTTGTCGAAAATCTCGCCCAGGCGCCCGGCCAGGCGATCCAGGGGCACCGCCTCCTGCGGCAGTTCGTCGCGCAGGTGCTTGATGCCGATCTCGCCGCGCGCCAGTTCGTCCTCGCCCAGTACCAGGGCGATGCGCGCGCCGCTGCGATCGGCCCGCTTGAACTGTGCCTTGAAGCCACCCTCGCCGCAATGCGTCAGCAGGCGCAGCTGCGGCAGTGCGTCGCGCAAGCGCTCGGCGAGCACCAGCGCCTCGCGCCGTGCCACCTCGCCCATCTGTACCAGATAGATATCGGCACGCGCCACCTCGGGCAGTCCGCCATCTTCTTCGAGCAGGGCGATCAGGCGCTCCACGCCCATGGCGAAGCCGACCGCGGGGGTCGACCGCCCCCCGAGCTGAGCCACCAGACCATCGTAGCGACCGCCGGCGCAGACCGTGCCCTGGGCGCCGAGCCGGTCGGTCACCCATTCGAACACGGTCAGCGAATAGTAATCCAGACCGCGCACCAGACGGGGGTTGAGCACGAAGTTCACGTCGGCCGCCGCCAGCAGTGCCTGCAACTGCTCGAAATGCCGCCGCGAATCTTCGCCGAGATGCTCGGTGAGCACCGGCGCCCCGGCAACCAGTTCCGCCATATCCGGGTTCTTGGTATCGAGGATGCGCAGGGGGTTGCTGTGCAGGCGGCGCCGGCTGTCCTCGTCGAGTGCATCGTGGTGGCGCTCGAAATAGGCCACCAGCTCCTGACGATAGGCAGCCCGCTCCTCGGCGGTACCCAGCGAGTTGAGTTGCAACTCCAGGCCATCGATACCCAGCGCCTTCCACAGGCGCGCGGTGATCAGGATCAGCTCGGCGTCGATGTCGGGGCCGGCCATGCCGAAGGCCTCCACACCGATCTGGTGGAACTGCCGGTAACGCCCCTTCTGCGGGCGCTCGTGGCGGAACATGGGTCCCTGGTACCAGAGCCGTTGGGTCTGGTTGTGCAGCAGACCATGTTCCAGCGCGGCACGCACGCAACCGGCCGTGCCCTCCGGACGCAAAGTCAGGCTGTCACCGTTGCGATCCTCGAAGGTGTACATCTCCTTCTCGACGATGTCGGTGACCTCGCCAATGGAACGCTTGAACAGCTCGGTGGACTCCACGATGGGCATGCGCATCTCCTGGTAGCCGTAACGGCCCAGGACGTCACGCACGCACGCTTCGAGATACTGCCAGTGTGGCGTCTGGTCGGGCAGCACATCGTGCATGCCCCGGATTGCCTGGATGTTCTTCGCCATATCGTCGATGGATCCTGCCCGCGGCGGACGCGGGCGACTGCATGATGGAGTTCAGGGTTCGAGGGTGAAGCGCGCCACGTTGCGCCGGGTATGTCGTGTCAGATCGTAGGGCTCGCCGTTCACGCGCAGCTCCACGGCGTGGGCGTTGCCCAGCACCACGGTATAGGGTGGCGTGCCGCCGAGGCGGTGTTCGGTGCCACGCTTCATGATACCGATGAGCTTGTATTCACGGCGGCTGTCACGGATCTCCACCCAGCTGTCATCGGCAAAACGTATCACCACCCGCGGCGATGCGTCCGCCGGTTCGGGGGGCGTCGTGCTCGTCTCCGGTGTGGCGGCCGGCACCGCTGGCTCGGTCTGGACCGGCTCTGCCGGCGGCGTACTGGCGGCCTGCTGGACAGGCGTCTCGTCCGCCGACGGCCCGGCGGCCGTTTCACTGCTCGCAGCGGGTGGGGATGCCGGTTCACTCGCCGCGGTCTCCACCGGCGGCAGCGGCAACGCCAGGGTATGGCTATCGTCGGATGCCGGCATCGCCGGCTCACCATTCCGTGTCAGCGAGACAGCCGATTCGGCCGGCTCACCCGCAGGCGTGCCCGCCGGCTGCTCGGAGGGTGCGGTTGCCTGCGTCGTCACGCTGCCCTCCTGCCACTGGGTGAGATAACGATCCAGATAACCCCGCCACCACATCAGCGTCAAGCCCACGACCGCCATCACCACCAGCCAGGTGACCAGACCGGGCCAGCGCCGCTGGGGATGCGGATCGGCCGCCAGTCGCGGGCTCTCGTCGAAGTGGACCTGGTAGTCCTCTTCCGGCCACTGGCGATCGAACTGGGCCAGCACCGATTCGGACGGCAGATTCACCGCCCGGGCATAGTTGCGCACATAGCCACGCACGAAGACGCGCGCCGGCATGTCCGAATAGTCGTCGCGCTCGAGCGCCTCGACCACGTCGGAGGTGAGATGAATGCGTGCCGCCAGCTTGGCCATGTCGAGATTGCAGGCCATGCGGGCCGATCTGAGACGTTCACCCAGCCCCGGAACCGCCAGCTGGATCTCCCCCTTGTTCTCCTCATGCTTTGCCATAACAGCATTCATTGTAATGTCTCCAGGAAGCGGGCCTGTTCGGAATCGGGGAAACGTGCCCGCAACTTCATGGCATAGCTGGCCATCTGGTCCTTGTCTCCGAGCCGTTTCTCGGTGCGCACGCCAAGCCACAGTGATTCGGCGGTATGGGGTGCCACGGCGGCATAGCGTTGCAGATAGGCGCGTGAGGACAGGAATCGTTCCTGTTCGAAGGTGATGAAGGCCATGCGCAACAGTGCGGGCGCAAAACGCGGATTGGCGCTCAGGGCAGCACGATAGTCTTTCTCGGCCTGCGCCACATCCCCCCTTTTCTCGGCGCAGGAACCGGCGTTGTACGAGGCGATCCAGGGCGTGGGGTAGAGCGGGTTCTTCAATGCCCGCCGAAAATAGGAATCGGCCTCGTCATAGCGTTGCTGCGCACACAACCACGAACCCATGGCGTTCAATGCATAGGGATCGTGGGGAGCCAGTGTCACGGCCTTCTTGAAGGCCTCGCCGGCCGGTGCCATCTGCCCCAGGCGCTGATGCACCACCCCCAGCAGGGTATAGGCACCAGCATGCCTGGGGTCCGCCAGTACGGCCTTGCGTGCATTCTTGAGGGCCTCGCCGACCTTGCCTTCGGCCAGATAGGCACCCCCCAGCTCCACGTAGACATCCGCCGGGCTGGGACGCCTGAGCGGGGTCCCCAGGTCACCCGTGTTGTCTCCGCTGGCGCCTCCATCGGGGGCCACCTCCAGGGTCTGGCAAGCCGCCAGCAGGAATACCAGGAACAGCGCCGCCGCACCGCGAATCGCTGCCACCTGCCTCATGCCCCTCCTCCGACCGCAGTGCCCCCCTCGCGCAACTGCCGACGACTGCGGTCACGTACCCTGCCGACCAGTTGCCCGCAGGCGGCGTCGATGTCATCGCCCCGGGTCTTGCGGGTGATGGTGATGATGCCGGCACGAATCAGACGCTGGCGGAAGGCATCGATACGCTCCGGCGGTGACGTACGGTAATCGGTGCCGGGAAAGGGATTGAACGGGATCAGATTGACCTTGGAGGGAATGCCCTGCAACAGGCGGATCAGCGCCTTGGCATGGGCAATGCTGTCGTTGACCCCGTCGAGCATGACGTATTCCCAGGTGATCTTGCGCCGCTTCTCGCCGGCGATGTAGTCACGACAGGCGGGGATGAGTTCTTCCAGGGGATACTTGCGGTTGATCGGCACCAGCTCGTCGCGCAGTGCATTGTCGGGCGCGTGCAGGGAGACCGCCAGGCTGACGTTGCTTGCCTCGCGCAGCCGACGCAATGCCGGCACGATACCGGAGGTACTCAACGTCACCCGCGTCTTGGCGATCATGTAGGCCAGATCCTCGGTCATGAGCCGCATGGCCCGCACCACATTGTCGAAATTGGCCAGCGGCTCGCCCATGCCCATCAACACCACATTGCTCGGTGGCTGTCCCAGCTCGCGGGTCGCCGCCCACACCTGGCCGATGATCTCGGCGGTGCTGAGGTTGCGGTTGAAGCCCTGGCGGGCCGTGGAGCAGAAGGAGCAGTCGAGCGCACAGCCCACCTGCGAGGACACACAGATGGTGCTGCGGTCACCGTCCGGGATGTAGACCGTCTCGATGCGCTGGCCGTCGTCCAGTTCCAGCACCCACTTGGTGGTGCCATCCAGCGAGGGTTGCTCGAAGACGATCTCGGGCAGGCCGATCCGGACCTCCGCGGCAAGCCGCTCGCGCAACACCTTGGGCAGGTCGGTCATCTGCGCGAAATCGGTGACCCCGTGCTTGTGGATCCATTTCAACAGGTTGCGGCCATGGAACGGCTTGAAGCCCATGTCCGCAACCAGGGCTTCCATGCCCGGGCGGTCAAGATCCAGCAGATTGGTGCGTTCGACCTCGCCCATGACGCTTCAGCGCGTGCGCTCGCACACCCCCTCGGGGAAGAAGAAGTCGATCTCGACCGCAGCGGTCTCGGGGGCATCGGAGCCATGCACCGCGTTCTCGTCCACGGTCTGCGCGTGATCGGCACGGATGGTGCCGGGCGCTGCCTCCTGCGGGTTGGTCGCGCCCATCAGCTCGCGGTTCTTCGCAATGGCGTTCTCGCCTTCGAGCACCTGGACCATTACCGGCCCGGAGGTCATGAAGGCCACCAGGTCCTTGAAGAAGGGACGCTCCTTGTGCACCGCATAGAAGGCGGCGGCCTGCTCCTCGGTGAGGTGCACCATCTTCGCGGCAACGATGCGCAGACCCGCGCGCTCGAAGCGGTTGTAGATGTCGCCGATCACGTTCTTGGCCACGGCGTCGGGTTTGATGATGGACAGGGTGCGTTCGATTGCCATTTTGATTTCCTGATAATTCAACAAGTTGAGGATAAGTAACGATGAGTTTCCGAGAGCATCCCGGGGGAGTCCTCCACCCTGCCCGCTCACGCAGGAAACAGCGCTGACAGGCGCTGCTTCCCCGCTCGCTTGCCGATATTGTTTTTCTTGTGAAATCGGCCGGTTATTGTAACTGCTCCAAGCAGGACCCGCCAATTCAGGTAACGATTTCGGCAGCGGCTCACAGAATCCCGCCACCCGGAAGAAACGAGGCCCATCGAGACCGAAGCCCGCGACGGACAGCGCCCCGGGACCCATCGACGATCAGACCTGGCGGCGTACCTCGATCACGTCGGGGATCTGCGCCAACTGCCCCATCACCCGCGCGAGCTGGGCCATGTCGTCCACCTCTACGGTGATGCGCATGCTGGCCGTCTCCCCGCGGCGATCCGACTGGCTGTTGACCCCCAGCACCCGGATGTCAGCATTGGCGAACACCGAGGTGATGTCACGCAACAGGCCCTTGCGGTCGCCGGCGTAGAGATGGATATCGGCGACGAATTGCGAGCCCTGCTGGCCCTCGGCCCAGACCGCGGGCAACAAGCGGCGGCGATTCTCCTCGTCCATCTTCTGCACCACCCGACAGTCCTGGCGGTGGATGGTGATGCCGCGCCCCCGCGTGACATAGCCGACGATAGGGTCCGGAGGCACCGGCTTGCAACAGCCCGCCATATGGGTCATGAGATCGCCCACGCCCTGCACCACCACGGTGCCCGCGGCCGTCCCCGCAGAGGGCCGGCGCGCACGCACCCGCTCGATGATCGCTGCTTCGGCCTCCGCGTCGGCATCCTTCGGCTGTTCCACGACCTGGCTGTTGGCCGCCTGGATGGCCGAGAGATCACCCCGCCCCACCGCGGCCAGCAACTCGTCCACCTCGTGAAAATGGAAACGCCGCGCCAGCTTCTCCAGGTCGGGCCGGGGCAGCCCCAGACGCTGGAACTCGCGCTCCAGTGCCTGCCGGCCCATGCTCAGGTGTTGCTCGTGATCCTGCTGCTTGAACCACTGACGGATGCGCGAACGTGCCCGCGTGGTGACCACGTACCCACCGCGCGGATCCAGCCAGTCGCGACTGGGGCCGCCTTCCCGTGCGGTGAGGATCTCCACCCGGTCGCCGCTTTCCAGGGGGCGGTTGAGCGGCACCATGCGACCATTGACCTTGGCACCACGGCAACGGTGACCGACGTCGGTATGGATGACATAGGCGAAGTCCACCGGGGTGGCACCACGCGGCAGCTCGATCACCTTGCCGTTGGGGGTGAGCACATAGATGCGCCGCGCCTCGTATTCCTCGTCCACCGGCAGCCCGGCGCCACCATTGCCCTCCTGCTGCTCCAGCCAGGCGCGCATCCAGGCGACGCGCCGCTCCAGCTCGGCATCCGCACGATTGTTCTCCTTGTAGCGCCAGTGCGCGGCCACACCGCGCTCGGCCAGCTCGTGCATCTGCCGGGTGCGCACCTGTACCTCCAGTGGGCGGCCGTCATCGCCTACCACCGCGGTATGCAGGGACTGATAGCCGTTGGCCTTGGGGTGGGCGATGTAGTCGTCGAACTCGCCGGGGATGGGCCGCCACTGGCCATGCACCATGCCCAGCACCTCGTAGCACTGCGGTACGGTCTCGACCAGCACGCGCACCGCGCGCACGTCCATCACCTGCTCGAAATCGAGGTGCTTCTGGCGCATCTTGTTCCAGATGCTGTAGATGTGCTTGGGCCGCCCCATCACCTCGGCGTCGATGCCCTGCTCGCGGCACAGGCGCTCGATGCGCTCGACCACGTCGCGGATGAAGGCCTCGCGTTCGCTGCGCTTGCCCTCCAGCCGCGCCGCCAGGTCCTTGTATTCGGCGGGTTCCAGGTAACGCAGACAGAGATCCTCGAGTTCCCACTTGAGCTGCCACACCCCCAGGCGATTGGCCAGCGGTGCGTGCACCCGCCGTGTCTCCAGGGCGATCAGGCGTTGCAGTTCGGGAGCGAGCCGCTTGAGCCCGCGCATCAGGCGCAGGCGCTTGGCCAGCAGCACCAGCAGGGAACGCACATCGTCGGCCAGGTCGAGCAGCAGACGACGCAGTTTCTCGACATTGTCGGGATCGTGATGGGCGCTGGTGGCAGACAGTTCGCGGATGCGCCCCACCTGCTCGACCATGCGCTGCACCGGCTCGCCGAAGCGCTCGCACACCTGCGCCGGGTCATAACCGGGCTCACCCGGCCACTCGGAGAGCATGGCGGCGATCAGGGTGTCCGTATCCAGCTTGAGCCGGTCGAGGATATCCGCGGTGTGCAGCAGACCGAGCAACATGTCGGTGCCATCGACAAACCGCTGGCCGGCATGCGCCCGGCGCGCCGCCTCGACGGCCGCGCGCAGGCGAGCGACCTCGTCACGCGAACGGCGTTCGGCCACCCCCTCCAGCCAGCGCGCGATGTCGTCGTCGCCCGGAACGCCCTCGAGGGGAAGTTGGGTGTTCAGCGAGACCAAGGGGGCAGGTTCAGTCTTCCCGCTCCTCGATCCAGGCCATTTGGATGGCCTCGAGGATCTTCTCGCCGCAGCGCTCCTGGCTGTCCTCGAACTCCGGCAGCGCGAGCACCCATTGCATCAGGTTGACGAAATTGACCGTCCTGGGGTCCACGTCGGGGTGCGCCTCGTCCAGTTCGATGGCAATGTCCGAGATATCGGTCCATTTCAGGCCCATGGCGCTATGCTCCTCAGTTTTCCTTGGCGTAGTTGATGGTGTACTTGGGAATCTCGACGATCAGGTCCTCGTCGTCCACCACCGCCTGGCAGGACAGGCGCGACTCGGGCTCCAGTCCCCAGGCCTTGTCCAGCAGGTCTTCCTCTTCCTCGCTCAGTTCATTGAGCGAATCGTAGCCCTCGCGCACGATGACGTGGCAGGTGGTGCAGGCACAGGACATCTCGCAGGCGTGCTCGATCTCGATGTCGTTGGCCAGCGCTGCCTCGCAGATGGTGGTGCCTGGCTCGACCTCGATGACGGCACCCTCGGGACAGATTTCCTCGTGCGGCAGAAAGATGATCTTCGGCATGATTGGATTTCCTGTCGGCCGCCTCGCGGCTCACTCGAATTCGTCGACCTTGTGGCCGGCCATGACCTTGCGAATATTGCTGTTCATCCGTCTCTCGACATAGAACTCGCAGGTCTTCTCCAGCTCCTCGATGGCCTGTTTGATGGCATCGGCATCGGTGGCCGTCTCCGCGATATGCCGCAGCGACGCCAGTACCTGCTCTATCCTTTGGCGTTCCGCGTCGTCGAGCAGCTCGTCGCCGTCGGTCGCCAGGGCGGCCTGCAGGGCCTCGATCACGCGTGCGGCCTCGACCCGCTGCTCGGCCAGCGCACGGGCCACCATGTCCTCGCCGGCGTGTTCGATGGACGCCTTGAGCATGCCGGCGATCTCCTCGTCGGTCAGGCCGTAGGAGGGCTTGACCTCGACACTGGCCTTCACGCCCTGGCTGAGCTCCTCCGCCTCGACGTGCAGCAGGCCGTCGGCATCCACCGAGAAGGTGACGCGGATACGCGCCGCGCCGGCCACCATGGGCGGGATGCCGCGCAACTCGAAGCGCGCCAGGGAGCGGTTGTCGGCCACCAGCTCGCGCTCGCCCTGCACCACGTGGATGGCCATCGCGGTCTGGCCGTCCTTGAAGGTGGTGAATTCCTGGGCACGCGCCACCGGGATGGTGGTGTTGCGCGGGATGATCTTCTCCACCAGGCCACCCATGGTCTCGATGCCCAGCGACAGCGGGATCACATCCAGCAGCAGCATCTCGTCCTCGGGCTTGTTGCCCGCCAGCACATCGGCCTGCAGGGCCGCGCCGATGGCCACCACCTTGTCGGGGTCGATGTCCACCAGCGGCTCGGTGCCGAAGAACTCGCCGACCTTCTCGCGCACGCGCAAGGCGCGGGTGGAGCCGCCGACCATGACCACGTCTTCGATGTCCTCGGGGCGCACCCCGGCGTCGCGCAGGGCGCGGCGGCAGGCGGTGATGGTCTTGCGGATCAGTGGATCGACCAGCTGGTTGAAAGTGTCGCGGTCGAGCCGACCTGTCCAGCGGCTACCGTCGGGCCGGGCCACTTCGATCTCGACCGATTCCTGTTCGGACAGCGCCTCCTTGGCCGCGCGCGCCTTGTCCATCAGTCCGCGCAGCAGACCGGCGGAAGCCTCGCGCCCGATGCCGGCCTGTTCGAGCATCCACTCGGCGATGGCGCGGTCGAAGTCATCGCCGCCCAGGGCGGAGTCGCCGCCGGTGGCCAGCACCTCGAACACCCCCTTGTTGAGCCGCAGAATGGAGATATCGAAGGTGCCACCGCCCAGGTCGTAGATGGCGTGCACCCCTTCGGCGCCACGGTCCAGACCGTAGGCCACGGCCGCGGCGGTCGGCTCGTTGAGCAGGCGGAAGACGTGCAATCCGGCCAGCTTCGCCGCATCCTTGGTGGCCTGGCGCTGGGCGTCGTCGAAATAGGCCGGGACCGTGATCACCACCCCGCTCAGCGGACCGCCCAGGGTCGCCTCGGCGCGCCTTGCCAACACCTTGAGGATCTCGGCCGAGACCTCGACCGGGCTCACGTCGCCGGCCACGGTGCGGATGCGCGGCACCGCACTGTCGGTATCGACGAACTCGTAGGGCAAGCGGTCGGCCAGGGTCTTGACGTCCTCGATGCCGCGACCGATCAGGCGCTTCACCGAGGCGATGATGTTGTGCGGGTCCTCGGCCGCCGCAGCGCGCGCCGCCTCGCCGACGATCACTCCTTGCGGGGTATAGCGCACCACCGAGGGCAACAGGTGACGGCCCTGCTCGTCGGGCAGGGTCTCGGCCACACCACTGCGCACCGTGGCGACCAGCGAATTGGTGGTACCCAGATCGATGCCCGCCGCCAGCCGGTGTTCGTGCGGGGCGGTCGACTGGCCGGGTTCGGCGATTTGCAGAAATGCCATCAGTAGGATTCTTCCATTTCGGCCTCGAGCGCCTCGGCCTCGTTGTACAACTTGTTCAGAAACTGCATGCGCGAGACGGTCTCGCGCGCCTCGTTCAGCGCGTCGGGCGTGGCCGCCTCGAACTGTACCGCCAGCTGCGCCACCTCCTTGTCGATCATCCGCCGGATCTCGCGCATCAACGTATCGAGTTCGGCCTCGGGATCTGCCGCATCACGCACCCCGGCCAGCGCCTCGCGCAGTTCCATCTGCCGCATCAGGAAGCCGGCATCGCGCGTGGTGGCCGTCTCGCCGGCGCTGTCGATACCGTGCAACTGCAACAGGTACTGGGCGCGGCGCAGCGGATCACGCAGGGTTTCGTAGGCCTCGTTGACCCGGGTCGCCTGTTGCAAGGCCAGGCGCTGCTCCTGGTCGGAGGCACTGGCGAAGCGATCGGGGTGCACCGCCCGTTGCAGCTCGCGGTAGCGCTCGGCCAGCGCCTGGCTGTCGAGCACGAAACCCACCGGCAGGCCGAACAGTTCGAAATGGTTGCTGGACAGATTGATCATGGGTCCTCTCTCCACCGACAACGCCCGCGGGCGCGGGCGTGCGGAGGACGAGCCAGACCGTCGTTCAGACGGTGAAACTCTCCCCGCAACCGCACTGGTCCTTGACGTTGGGGTTGTTGAACACGAAGCCTTCGTTGAGTCCTTCCTTGGCGTAGTCGAGCTCAGTACCGTCCAGGTAGACCAGGCTCTTCTGATCGACGATGACCTTGACGCCCTTGTCCTCGAAGACCACGTCGTCCTCGTTGAGTTCGTCGACGAACTCCATGACATAGGCCATGCCGGAACAGCCGGAGGTCTTGACGCCCAGACGCACCCCGATCCCGGACCCCCGGTTATCGAGAAAACGCTGGACCCGTTCGGCCGCTGCATCGCTCAGGGTGATCGCCATGTCCGAACCTCCGTGATAAAACTTCAGTTGCCCTGCTTCTTCTGCAGGTCCTCGATGGCCGCCTTGATGGCATCCTCGGCCAGCACCGAGCAATGCACCTTCACCGGCGGCAACGCCAGCTCCTCGGCAATATCGGTGTTCTTGATCTGGCGCGCCTCTTCCAGCGTCTTGCCCTTCACCCACTCGGTGAGCAGCGAACTCGAGGCGATCGCCGAACCACAACCGTAGGTCTTGAACTTGGCGTCCTCGATCACGCCGTCCTCGTTCACCTGGATCTGCAGGCGCATCACATCACCGCACGCCGGCGCGCCCACCATGCCGGTCCCCACGTTCGGCGCATCCTTGTCCAGGGTGCCCACGTTGCGCGGATTCTCGTAGTGGTCGATCACCTTGTCACTGTACGCCATGAATGCTGCCTCCCAAATCCAGGCTGTAAATCGAAATCGTTTCGACATGCCGGGCAGAGAGCCCGGCATGTGCGAAGGATCAGGTGCGCGGACGCGCCTCGTTGACCCGCACGTTGCGACCGTTGATCGGTTGCTCGTTCAGGCCGTCGATCGCGGCCTGGGCCTCGCTGTCGTTGGGCATCTCCACGAAACCGAACCCCTTGGAGCGACCGGTGTCGCGGTCCATGATCACCTTGGCGCGCGCCACCTCGCCATAGGCCGCGAATGCCTCGCGGAGTTCGTCGTCGGAGACGCTGTATGCCAGGTTGCCTACATAGATATTCTTCATCGGACTTTTCTCAATTAACCGTGCCTTGTCATTCTCCAACTCCGCGATCCGACCAAGTCACCCATCGGATCGTGGATCGCCCCACCCTGACGGTGGAGCCGATTCTGTCGTCAGCGAAATGACAGGCTCGTTACAGTCCGGCACCCGAGATGCCCGAAGAACGTCTGTGACCACGCTGGCAGGCCAGTGCCTGCAATTTTCCAGACCGGGGATGATACCCCAATCCGCAGGCTGTCACCGGCCTTTCGGCGCCAGACTCAGTGCGCGGCCCACTGCACCGAGTTCAGGTCGATGCCTTCCTTGTACATGTCCCACAGGGGGCTGAGTTCGCGCAGGCGCTCGACCTGACGACGCACCTGCTCGATCACGTAGTCGACCTCTTCCTCGGTGGTGAAACGACCGAGGGTGAAACGCAAGGAGCTGTGTGCCAGTTCGTCGCTGCGTCCCAGGGCACGCAGCACATAGCTGGGCTCCAGGCTGGCCGAGGTGCAGGCACTGCCCGAGGACACGGCAATGTCCTTGAGTGCCATCATCAGGCTCTCGCCCTCGACAAAGTTGAAGCTGATGTTCAGATTGCCGGCCACACGGCGCTCGAGGTCGCCATTGACGTAGACCTCTTCCATGTCCTTGAAGCCCTCGTAGAGTTTGTTGCGCAGACGCAACAGGCGGGCGTTCTCCTCGGCCATCTCCTCTTTCGCGATGCGGAAGGCCTCGCCCATGCCGACGATCTGATGGATGGCCAGGGTACCCGAGCGCATGCCGCGCTCATGGCCGCCACCGTGCATCTGCGCCTCGATGCGCACCCGCGGCTTGCGGCGGACATACAGTGCCCCGATACCCTTGGGGCCATAGATCTTGTGCGCCGAGAAACTCATCAGGTCGACCGGCAGGCTGGCCAGATCGATGGGCACCTTGCCGGCGCTCTGCGCGGCATCGACATGGAAGATCACCTTGTGCTCGCGGCAGATATTACCGATCGCCTCGATGTCCTGGATCACGCCGATCTCGTTGTTCACGTGCATCACCGAGGCCAGGATGGTGTCTTCGCGAATGGCCTCGCGGAAGACGTCGAGATCGAGCAGGCCGTTCTCCTGCACGTCCAGATAGGTGACCTCGAAACCCTCGCGCTCGAGCTGGCGGCAGGTGTCCAGCACCGCCTTGTGCTCGGTCTTGACGGTGATGATGTGCTTGCCCTTCTTGTGATAGAAATGCGCCGCACCCTTGATCGCCAGATTGTCCGACTCGGTGGCACCGGAGGTCCAGACGATCTCCTTGGGATTGGCGTTCACCAGCTCGGCCACCTGTTCGCGCGCCTCTTCGACCAGCTTCTCGGCCGCCCAGCCGTAGGCATGCGAGCGCGAGGCCGGGTTACCGAACACACCGTCGGGCGTCAGGCATCCGCACATCTTTTCGGCCACCCGCGGATCGCAGGGTGTGGTGGCGGAATAATCGAGATAGATCGGCATTTTCATCTTGTAATGACCTCTAGGATGCTACTGGGCTCACGCGCTGCCCGTCTTGATGGTTTCCGGCGACACCGTGGGAGCCACGTCTTCCTGGCGGCGCGCCACTTCCTGAACGCCACGCCGCCGCATCAGGTCGTCCAGACTGATCTGACTGAGGTAGTCGTGAATGCGGTCGCTCAGGTCGTGCCACAGCTCATGGGTGAGGCACTTTTGATTGTCCTGGCAGTTGTGCGCACCACCACAGCGGGTGGTATCGACGTTCTCGTCGACCGCGGTGATCACCTCGGCCACCGAGATCTCGGCCGCGCCACGCCCCAGGGTGTAGCCTCCGCCCGGCCCGCGCACGCTGCTCACCAGCTGACGCTTGCGCAGACGCGAAAACAGCTGCTCCAGATAGGAGAGCGAAATACCCTGGCGCTGAGCGATGTCGGCCAGTGTAATGGGCCCCTCGCCATGGTGCAGCGCCAGATCCAGCATGGCAGTCACCGCATAACGGCCCTTGGTGGTCAATCTCACAGCCCGGTACTCCAGAATTCAACTGCGGTGAACTATACATTACCGAGTAAATTAGTCAAGAATTCCAGGCGCACGGAATGCCGGGTTTTCAGGGTCGCGGATCCTCCTCCTTCGGGGCCTCTTTCGTCTGTGCCTCGCCGAGGTCCATGCGCCGCAGCTCCTCGACGGTGGAGATGATCTCGCAGGCAGGCAGTTCGGGGATGTCCTCGGCGCCTTCGGGCGGCTCGAAACCGGCAGCGCGCAGGGCCTCGCACATCTGCTTCATGCGCGTCTCCAGTACGTGTAGATGATCGAGCATGCAGTTGACCGCGTGTGCCACCGGGTCGGGGGCATCACGGGTGGCCCCGTAGGCGTCGAAGCCCATCTTGCTCGCCAGCTTCTGGCGATGGCTGGTGTCGATGTCCTCGGGCTTGCGCTCGATCAGCCTGCCGGGCACCCCGACCACGGTAGCGCCCGCCGGCACGGCCTTGACCACCACCGCATTGGAGCCGATGCGCGCGCCGTCACCGATCTCGATCGGCCCCAGCACCTTGGCCCCGGCGCCCACCACCACGCCATTGCCCAGTGTCGGGTGGCGCTTGCCCTTCTCCCAGCTCGTCCCCCCCAGCGTGACCCCGTGATACAGGGTGCAGTCGTCGCCGATCACCGCGGTCTCGCCGATCACCACACCCATGCCATGATCGATGAAGAAACGCCGACCGATGCGTGCCGCGGGGTGGATCTCGATGCCGGTGAGCCAGCGCGCCAGATAGGAAACCAGGCGCGCCAGCCATTTGGCCCCCAGGTTCCAGAGTGCATGCGCCAGGCGGTGGAACAGCAGGGCATGCACCCCCGGGTAGGTCGTGAGGATCTCGAAGGTATTGCGCGCCGCGGGATCGCGGTCGAATACGACGCTCAGGTCTTCTTTCAGGTTCTCGAACATCGACGAAGATTCCAGGATCGGCTAGCGGGAAGCATGTGGTTCGCCAGCATCGCTGGCAACCCCGGAATGCGCGGACGCATCGACCTCCGGGGTTCGCATGGACTTGCCACCCTGCGCTGCGCTGAGGATGCCGCGCAGGATGTTGACCTCGCGCTGGTCGGGCCGTGCGCGATGAAACAGCCGCCGCAGGCGCTGCATGATGCGCCCCTCGCGCCCGGGCTGCAGAAAGCCGATGTCGTGCAGGGCCTGCTCGAGGTGGGCGAACAGTCCCTCCATCTGCGCCGCGGTGGCCGGTGGGTCGGACTCGGCGACAGTCGCGGACGTCGGCTGTTCCGCGAGCGCCGCCATGCGCAGTTCATAGCTGAGCACCTGCACCGCCATGGCGATGTTGAGCGAGGAATAATCGGGATTGGCCGGGATATGTACCAGGTGGCTGCAGCGGTCGAGCTCGGCGGAGGTCAGGCCGGTGCGCTCGCGCCCGAACACCAGCGCCACCGTGCCGTGCGCGACCTGTCCAAGGGCCAGCGCCGCCATCTCGCGCGGGTCCATGGCGGTCCACAGGGTGGAGCGCTTGCGCGCACTGGCACCGATCACCACCGGGCAGTCGCCCACCGCGGCTTCCAGGTCATCCACCACACGGGCCGCGGCCAGCAGGTCCTGGGCGCCGGAGGCACGTGCATCGGCCTCGGGCGAGGGAAAGATCCTGGGGCGCACCAGCACCAGCCGCGACAGCCCCATGTTCTTCATGGCGCGCGCCACCGCCCCGATGTTGCCCGGGTGCGAGGTCTCGACCAGCACGATGCGAATCTGCTCCAGCATGTCGGCGATTCTAACAGCCGGAGCGCCGCGGACCCTACTTCCGGCGCAACCGCGGGTCCTGTCCCGCATCGACAGAGCGAGGCACAGCCCTGTCACCAGACCCGCGAGAGCCGCCGGCAAGCAACGAAGCGCCCTTGCTCACCGGCTCGAACACCCCGTATTCCGCCTTGTCCCGTAACATCTCCTGCACGATGCACGCGGAAATACGCGCCGACTCCCGGGAAAAGCCGTAGACCAGCGCGGTATCGCAGAGCACATTGATCCGCCGCGGCACCCCGCCCGATGCCTCGAAGATGGCGAACTCGGCATTCTCCTCGAACAAGGGGGCCTCGCGCCCGGCCACCTTCAGGCGACGAGCGATGTACCCGGCCACCTCGTCCCACTCCAGCGGGCTGAGGTGAAAATCGGACGACACCCGTTGTACGAACTGCTCGAACTCGGGCTGGCGCAACAGGGCCTGCAGCTGAGGCTGCCCCACCAACACCAGATGCAGCAGCAGGTCCTTTCCGGAATTGATGTTGGAGAGCATGCGCAGCTCTTCGAGTGTCTCGCCGTCCAGGTTCTGTGCCTCATCGATGATCAGCACCGTGCGCTGGCCCTGGGCGTACTGGTCGATGAGGAAACGTTGCAGGCGATCGAACAGGGCTACCTTGTCATCCCCGTCATAGGGCTGGCCGAAGGCGAGCAGCACCCACTTGAGCAGATCACCGATCTCCTTGTAGATATTGGAGATCAGGCCGACGGTGACCCCCTCGCCCAGGTTGTCCAGCAGATGTTGGACCAGGGTGGTCTTGCCACAACCGACCCCCCCGGTGATCACCGTGAAGCCGGCGCCATGGGCGATACCATACTCGAGCATGGTATAGGCCAGGGCATGACGCTTGCCCAGATACAGAAAGGCCGGGTCGGGCAGGATCGAGAAAGGCCGCTCGCTCAGCCCGTAGAATGCTTCATACATGGTGCGCAACCCCCGCTACCAAGGAACCGCCGAGCGGCGAGCCATGGCACCACGCCGGGGATGGACTTCCGGGTCTGTACGGGGAAGAAAGATCGTGTTTCACAAGTTCTCCAAAAGTCATTTGATATTTCATGCCATGTTACACCACACCCCTCCTGCTGTGTGAATCAATACGCTGTAGAGAACGAAGGCGATTCCTCTATATTTCATTATTTTCAACGCCCCGCACGACATCCAAATTTCAAAATCGACCGAATGTGATTGTAAAAACCACCGAATACGCTTAGTCTGTATCACATGCCACAGACTTCGTCCTACAGCCACCCTCCCCTCACGACACCCACAGGACACAAGCAGCCCGTACGGTTCAGCGCCGCCCGCTGCATCTGCCGACAGCAGACACCCCCGGGGATGGGCAACGCTTCGTGAATCTGTTGTTCATCAACAAGTTCTTCTGGCGCAAGGGGGGCAGCGAGGCGGTCTATTTCGACGAAATGGCCTTACTGAAGTCACGTGGACACCGGGTACTCCCCTTTTCCATGCAGGACCCACGCAACCTGCCCAGCGACTATTCCCGATATTTCGTGAGTCACATCGACTACGAACGAGCTGGCACCCTTCAGAAGCTGCGCGCGGCGGGACGCATCCTCTATTCGCTGGAGGCACGCCGGCGCATGGCCCGGCTGCTGCGGGAACAGACGATCGACATCGCCCACTTCCACATCTTTCAGCACCAGATCTCGCCTTCGGTGTTCGGACCGCTGCGCCAGGCCGGCATCCCGCTGGTGCTGACACTGCACGACCTGAAGCCCTTGTGCCCGAATTATCTGATGTACACCCAGGGACGGGTGTGCGAAGCCTGCAAGAATCGACGTTTCTACAATTGTGTACGTTACCGCTGCACCAAGGGCTCGCTCGCCGGCAGCCTGATCAACATGGTGGAGATGTATCTTCACCATGCACTCGGTTATTACCAACAGGTGGACCGCTATATTGCGGTCAGCCGTTTCTACCGGGACAAGATGATCGAATACGGTTTTCCGGAATCGCAGATCACCTGTATCCCCAATTTCGTGGACCCGCAGCGCTTCGCCTTTGCCGGCAAGGATGCGGGTTACGGCATCTATATTGGCCGCCTCGCTGCCGAGAAGGGCCTGAAGACCCTGCTCGAGGCCTGTGAAAAGGTGCCGGAGATCCCCCTCAGGATCGTGGGCACCGGGCCAATGGAGCAAGCGCTGAAAGCAGAGGCCGAACGACGCCGGTTGGCGCAAATCACGTTCTGCGGCTATAAGACAGGCAAGGAGCTGACGGCATTGTTGTCGGCGGCGAGCTTTTCGGTAGTGCCTTCGGAATGGTACGAGAACTGCCCGATGTCGGTACTGGAATCACTGTCGACAGGTACCCCGGTCATCGGTGCGGACTCGGGCGGCATCCCGGAACTCATCGCACACGGCAAGGATGGCTTTCACTTCCCGCCAGGTGACGCCGATGCCCTGGCCGAGCGCATGCGCCGCCTGTGGACCTCGCGGGAACAGCGTCTGGCCATGGGGCGTGCCGGGGCGGAAAAGATCCGCGCCCACTTCACGGCGGAGCAGCACTATGCACAGCTCCAGGCGCTGTATGCCGCGCTGACGCCAGCACACAAACGACAAGGGACCTGACCGCCATGGAAAGCCCGATGACAAAGATCCTTTTTCCACCGACAGAAACGGAGAACCCGGACAGGGAGGCGATCGAATTCGAGGCCGTGGTGGATGGCCGCAATATCTCCTGCAGCGTGCCCTACCAGATCCTTTACGACCATTTCGAGGCGGAATACAGCGACCCGCTGTTCGCCTTCATGACCTGTCGCCAGGTGGTCGAACAGATCGTCGAACGACGCATCCGCGCGCAACGGCTGGACGCCGATGGCGGTATCCGATTGTCCGAGACCGATTTTGCACCAGGCGACACCCACCCCTAGAAGCGCTTCAACGCGCAGGCACCCCACATGGAACACCACGACCCTTCACTGATGCCGACCGACGTGTCGATCATCACCACCTACCGTTGCCAGATGCGCTGCAAGATGTGCAACATCTGGGAAAACCCGAGCGACCGCCAACGTGAAATCACGGCACGCGATCTGGAGATCCTGCCGACACTCAAGTTCGTGAACGTCACCGGTGGCGAGCCCTTCCTGCGACGCGACCTGCCCGAGATCGTCGAAGTGGCCTTCTCCAAGGCACCGCGCGTCGTCATCTCCACCTCCGGCTGGCATGTCGAGCGCATCGCGGAGATGGCCGAACGCTTCCCGAACATCGGCATCCGCGTGAGTATCGAGGGACTGTCCCAGAAGAACGACGAGCTGCGTGGACGCCCCGGGGGATTCGATCGTGGCCTCAAGAGCCTGCTCACCCTGCAGAGCATGGGAATCAAGGACATCGGCTTCGGCATCACCGTGTCGAACCGCAACTCCGCCGACATGTTGCAGCTCTACGAGCTGTCCAAGCGCCTGAAGATGGAATTCGCCACCGCGGCCTTTCACAATTCCTATTACTTCCACAAGGATGACAACGAGATCACCAACCAGGACGAGGTGATCGGCGACTTCCACGAGCTGATCGAACGCTTGATGAAGGAGAACAGCCCCAAGAGCTGGTTTCGCGCCTTTTTCAACCTCGGCCTGATCAACTACATCCGCGGCGGACAGCGCATGCTGCCCTGCCAGGCCGGCACGGCCAACTTCTTCATCGAGCCCTACGGGGATGTGTACCCCTGCAACGGCCTGGAGGAACGGTACTGGAAGGAGAGCATGGGCAATATCCACGAGGTCTCCCGCTTCGAGGAACTCTGGTTCAGTGAACAGGCCGAGCATGTGCGCGAAAAGGTGCGGACCTGCCCCAAGAACTGCTGGATGGTCGGCACCGCCGCGCCGGTCATGAAGAAACACCTGCGCCACCCCGCCGTCTGGGTACTCAAGAACAAGCTCAAGAGCCTGCTGGGTCGTTCCATCTGCATCGATGACATACCGCAATACGATGTCGGTCAGGACCCGCGCCAGGGCGACCTGCGCGCACCACTCGGTGTTCCGGTGAGCATCGAAATCAACCGCAAACCCTTCTGATGCGCGCATGAAGATCGTGGTCGTCGGAACCCGGGGTATCCCGGACGTGCAGGGCGGCGTGGAGAGCCATTGCGAACACCTCTACCCTCGCCTGGCCGCCCTGGGGCACGACATCACGCTGATGACCCGATCACCCTATATCGCACCGGAAGACCGGCGCGACCAGTACCTTGGTGTCCATCTGCAATCCCTGTATGCGCCGCGGAGCCGCTCGCTGGAAGCCAGCGCACATACCACGCTGGCCATCCTGCAGGCCCGCCGGCAGGGCGCCGATCTCGTGCATATCCATGCCATCGGACCTGCCCTGCTCACCCCCCTCGCCCGCCTGCTGGGCATGCGTACCGTGGTCACCCATCACGGCCCGGACTACGAACGGCAGAAATGGGGACGCCCGGCCCGCGCCATGCTGCGCCTCGGTGAGCGCGCAGCGGCATACCATGCCGATGCACTGATCGTCATCTCTCGCCACATCGCCGAACAGGTGGCGGAACGCCATGGGAGAACGGACACCCACCTCATTCCCAACGGTGTGATCCTGCCGGTGCGACGTATCGCAACCGATCGGATCGCGGCACTGGGGCTGCAGCCCGGGCGTTATGTGATCGCCGTCGGCCGCTTTGTCGAGGAGAAGGGCTTTCACGACCTGATCACGGCCTGGCAACGACTGCAACACCCCGATTACCGCCTGGTGCTGGTGGGCGACGCCGATCATGAAACCCGCTACAGCCAACGCCTGAAACAGTCGGCACGGGACGCGGGCGTGATACTCACCGGCTTCATCAAGGGCGAGGACCTGGCCCAGGTGTACTCACACGCCCGACTGTTCGTGATGCCGTCCTACCACGAGGGCCTGCCCATCGCCCTGCTCGAGGCAATGAGCTATGGCCTGCCGGCACTGGTCAGCGACATCCCGGCCAATCTCGAGGTGCCGCTGGCAAGGGGCTGTTATTTCCCGGTGGGTGACGTTCGGGTGCTGATCGATGCCCTCTACGCCTGCCTTGCACACGACACGCACGTCGATCACACCTCCCTGTTGAAGACCCATTACGACTGGGGGCGGATAGCAGAAGCCACCAGCCAGGTCTATGCGATCACGGGAGATCGACAGCCGTGAACGCGGGGCGCGATCCTGTCGCGGCAGGGCTGCGCCGACGCCTGCGCCGGGGCGGCATCTGGGCATTGACAGGCAATGCCACTTTCATACTGGCCACCCTTGCCTGGAACGCCCTGCTCACCCGCCTGCTCAGCGAGCAGGAGGTGGGGGCCTTCTATCTGATCGCCAGCGTCGTGCTGGTCGGTGAACTGCTGGTCCTGGGCGGACTGAACCAGGCAGCGATGCGCCTGATCGCGGCGCGCAGGGCCACCGCAGCCCCCCTCGCCCCCCTGATCCGCGGCAGTGTCCTGCTGCTCGCCGGCTTCGGCCTGGTCTTTGGGCTGGGCTATGCCCTGTGGCTCGGTCCCTGGCTGGGCGCGCGCGTGTTTCATTCACCGCTGATCGGCGAACTCGCCGGCCTTACCGCGCTCTGGTTCGGCCTGCGTGCCACACAGACCTTCGTCGCCTTTCTGCTGCGCGGCTTTCACCGGGTGGGTCTGGCGGCCTTTTTCGACGGGGCCATCACGGCCCTGCTGCTTGCGCTGGCGCTGCTCGCACTGTATCTGCGTTCGACCCCCGTGGAGGTGCGCGAGGTCTTGCTGCTGGTCTCCAGCGCCCTGGTCTGCAGCATCCTGCTGGCGCTCGGCATACTGCGCCGACAAGGCGACGGCGCTCGCGGGACACCCGGTATCAGGTTCTCGGAACCCCTGCGCATCGGCCTGCCGCTGGCGGCCCTGGCGCTCGCCAGCGTCGGTGCCAGCGAGGCACACATCTGGATTGCCAGTACCTTCGTGGCCCATGCCGACATCGCGATCTACGGAGCTGCCAGCCGGCTCGGCAAGTTCATCCAGATGCCGCAGATCATTCTCGCCGGCATCATCCCCTCGTCGATCGCCGAACTCTCCGCCTTGCAGAAGAAACGACAGATCCAGGAGGTGCTGCAGATCGCCGCCACCCTCTCTGTCATCCCCACCCTGATCGGTGCGATCGTGATCTTCCTGGCCGCCCGCGATATCCTCGGGCTGGTCTTCGGCGCAAGCTATACCGATGGCGGGTTCGTCCTGATGAGCCTGGTCAGCGGCCACCTCATTTCCAGCGCCATGGGATTCCCCGGCGTATTGCTGGCGATGACCGACCATCAAAACCTGTTGTTCAGAACGGGGGTCATCGCCAGCGTGACCGGCATCTCAATAAGCTTGGTACTGGTCAGGGCAATGGGCATCGACGGGGTTGCCCTGGGCGCCGCGGGTGGTACGATCTGCCAGAACCTCCTGATGTGGCACTACTGCCGAACCCGGGTCGGCATCGACACCCGAGCCTCGATCACCTCGCTCGGCAAGACCGGTCGCTTCATCGGTTTGCGCACCGAGCATTGAACCCGCAAGCAGACCGCCCCAGGACGGCCCTCACCAGTCGAAACCTTGCCCGATCAGACGATAAAGTGCCTGATTGTGCGGCGCGAAATAGTCGTCCAGATAACTGTATACCTCGGGACCCACCTTGGCCTTGTCGCGACCCACGTTACGAGGCTTCAGGTCACCCACCCTGAACTCCGCATCGATCCCCACGAACTCGAACACCCTGCGCAATGTCTGCCCCGGCTCGCGGAAGAATTCTTCACTGCTCAGAACCAGGATCTGCGACCAGGGAAAGTACGCGGCGAAACGCTCCAGCTGCTCCTTGTAAAGACCCCGCTGCTTGTACGAGAAATTCATGAAGGTATCGCTCTGGTAGTCCCCACTGGCCATCACGGGCGCCAACCGCTGCTCTTCTGCCAGGAGCGCCTCCATCACAGGCAAGGTCTCGTGCCCTGCCCGTCTCTCGTGAAAATAGTGGGAGATGGCCCGCTCCGTCGGGTTCCTGAGCAGGGCAATGAGCTTCACTGTGGGAACAAGGTCGTGGATGCGTTCCGGAACGAGCGGGTTGAACAGGTAAAGCGGCGATGCCTCGAATGTCTGGCGGCACTCGCCCAGCGTGCCTTTCGGCGGGAAATGGGCGCGGTACCAGGCCGGCCCTTTCTCGAAAGGATCGACCCCTGGATGCAGTCCCCCATCGAAGAAATGCACTTCTTTCGTGAAAGGCGGCACCAGCTGGGGATGCTGGCACAAATAGTGGAACAGGCTCGATGTGCCGGCCTTCTGAGCGCCCACGATAATGAAATCCGGCAAGGCGCGATCACGCGAGGTCACTCGCCTGTATGCCAAAGCCAGGCCTTTCGCTGACTTTCTGAGCCACGCTGGCATCAGGAATCGCTGGGAAAACATGCTCCCCCCATCATGTCGAGGCCCCAGGCCACGGCGTCATACACCATACCCCCACTGCGCCGCCTCTCGCCTGACCAGGGCATACAGCACCTGCCTGTGCCAGGGAGAAAACGCGGCTTCATGGCCAGTGTCCAGCCGGATATCCTGGAATCCCGTGTACTTCGACGGACTGCCGCCCAGGTGATGCAGATCGCTGCGCTCACCCGTGACCATGCGCTCTTCGTATGGCAGGTCGAGAAAGCGGCAGATACGCTGCATCTCGGAGACCGTATCCCGGCAGATGTCCTCGTAGCGCACGCGCAGCACCTGTTCAGCGGGCAGCGTCCGGCTGAAACGTTCCATCTGGCGCACCGTCCACTTCCACTGGAGGGCCGCCTTGAGCATGGGGATACCACGCTTCACCTTGGAGTAGACCGTGCCCTTGAAGTCGCGACACAGCAGGATCAGGCGGGTATCTTCGGGAATACGCCGGGCAATGGCGTACAGGCGATGCGGCACCTTGGACGAATCGAGCACGTACTCCGCAGCGCTGGCCCGGGCGACCGCCTCGTACAGCCGGACACTGTCGCGAGCGACCTGTTCGCCCCCGGTGGCACGCAACAGGGGACCGAACTCGTACAGGGACGGCATGGCATTCAGGCTCAGCCACAACAGCTTGCGCCACCAGTGCCGCATCCCCCGCAACTCGGTTCGATGGATGAGCAGCTTGAGTTCCAGCGAATCCAGGGGCACATCCAGTGCCGCCTGCACCGCCTGCCAGAATTTGCAGGCATCCAGCGTGCTGCCGCAGTAACACTGCATTTCGTGCGCCAGGTCTCCCGGCGTCTGCCGATAATAGCGCGTGTCCCGACGCACATAGGCCTTCAGCTGGTGTGCCTCACCAAGCGTGACCACCCGCGAATGGCCGGCGATCAGCATGTCCAGAAGGGTCGAACCCGACCGATTGTCACCCGCGATATAGAGCAGTTTCATCCTGTTCCCCGGCCTCTGGACCACGCCGGCACCTCCCCCCCGCAAAGCAGCGCACCCGCCATGGGGCGCTGGTCATGCGCCAGGCCACGGTATCGGTGGTCGTAGTTGCTTTCCCTGGCATCGGAGATGCGCGACATCAGAAAGCACCTCGCAGCACGCCCTTCAGCTGGATGAGGAAACGCCGGGGAGCGACCAGCAGAGTCGCCAGCACGTGAAAGGGAAAACACACACCATGCCATGCCAGCGAGAACATGGCCGGGTACACCGACTGCCCTGCCGGCCGGTAACCCAGCTCGCGCATCGGCCTGTCCAACAACTTCTCGACCAGAAACACCTCGCCGGGGTCGAGCACGGCCTTCCACTCACCGGCCGCGCGTGCCTGCACGCCACGGGCACCTTCGTCCGCCGCACGCAGGGAAGAATCCACCTGCTCCACCTCCAGCATGGTGGCGTGGAAGTCGGTACCGAGGAACCCGCATACCGCTGCCACGCCCGCCGCCGGACGCTCCAGGAGGTCTTCGAAGCGTAACTGCAGATATCCGGAATGCCCCGCTAGCGCCGCCCCCTCGGCATACGCCTTCCGCCACAACAGGCACATGGTGACAGGGTGATAGGTCACCCATTCGCGCAGGGCTTCGTGCCAGGGTATGTTGCGGGCCTGGAGACGCCAGCGCCGGGTCCAGCGCTTCTTCTGCGAGGCCAGCACCGCACGTGGATCTCGTACCATGTGCACCATGCGCGCCTCGGGATAGGCCGCCAGCAGCCTTTGTGCATAGTAGATATTGCGCGGCGTCTGTTCGACGACCCTGTCGGCGACCTGGTCCCGCGCGAGTTGCCGCATGAAGGCCTCGAACAATACCCTGCCGTCGAGCGCCGAGTCGATACCCGCGACCAGGGCGCGGGCATCCCCCCGATCCCGTTCGTCGGGCATGTCCTGCCACACCCCGCGCCGGCACCGCGCGTAGAGAGTGGCCGCCACCGCGACCGCCTGCGCCGCGGACAAGGGCTGCTCCAGTGCGGACGGGTCGCACAGGTCACCGAAATAGTGCAACTCGTTGGTCGCCAGCAGCCGGGGGTGCCGACCCAGGATCCGGCTCATCAAGGTCGTGCCGGACCTCGAAGCCCCCACCACGAAGACGAGTCCCCTCGGCACACTGCCCCTGCCATCTTGCCAGCCGTTCACAGGGCGAGCGATTGCAGGCCGAACGTCGAGCCGATGAACAGTCGGCTTCCATCCCCGTCGGGGTGAATCGACCAGACATCGAACAGGTCACTCATGCCGGAATTGAAGGGTTGCCAGTGGATACCACCATCGGTGGAACGGTACAGGCCGGTCGATGCCCCACGCCCCGGTGCCCAACGCCCGGCATAGACAGTCAACGGATCGGCAGGGTCGATCGCAATGGACCTGACCGCGTAACTCCCGTGGCGGTCCTTGTTGAAGCCCTTGCCCATTCCCAGCCGGCGGCAGTGGCCATTTTCCACCTTGAATACGCCCTGGTTGCTGGCCAGGTAAATCACACCGACACGCTGCGGATCGGCCGCCATGCCATTCACCCGGCCGTCGAGATCCGCACAATGCGCAATGGCACTCCAGTTGTCTCCCCTGTCGAACGAGGCCAGTACCCGGCGTCCCGCCCTGTCGAACCCATAGACGAGGTCACCATTCCCGGGGAACACGGCACGCACGGCATGCCCCAGTCGCACCCAGTTCCTGCTGCCATCGTTGCTTCGGAAGGCGCCCGCATAGATGACCCTGGGGTCGTCCGGATGGTGTCGAACCAGGTTCAGTGCCCCCTTCACACCACGCACATGACGCCAATGCGCACCGCCATCATCGGAGATGACCAGGTGTTTGCTGTTCCAGCCTCCGATCGACATCACGAGCTGCCGCCCGGACACGGCAACACCACCAATGGACGTGGGGTGCACACCAGGCACCTTGCGCGGCGCGAACGACTCGCCACCATCGAGCGTATGCCAGAGACCATGATCCGTGAGTCCGACATACCACTCCCTGTCGGAGACCACCGCCATGGCCATGACCCGACCGCCGGTATAGCCGCTGCCACTGTAGTCCCAGCTGTCCCCCCCATCGGCGGTGCGCAGGACCACGGTCCTGCCGTTCGAGGCGGTCAGTGCCCTGTCCGCCCGCGAGGGATGCGGGGCGATCGGGCTGGGAAACCAGAACCCCTTGCCGGCCGTCAGTCCAAAGGTATGGATCGCCCTCGAACGCGACCAGTGACGTCCACCATCACGCGAGAAGAAGGGCCCCTTGTCCTGGCTCTTCCAGGTGGTGGCATAGAGCCGCTCCGCATCGAGCGGACTGGCATAGACATCGGCAACATGGGATCTTGCTGCCGGAGGCAGCCCCGAGGAAGCCAAGCGGAAATGGCTTCCACCATCATCGGAGACCATCACCCGACCACCGACCGCCACCACGATGCGCTCGGGTGCCACGGGCGTGACCGCCAGGCTGGTTGGCGCCCCAGGCAGGTCTTTCCCCAGTGGGGTCGCCTTGCCGCCCCGGTAGCTGTAGAGCCCCTTGGCCGTTGCCAGCAGCAAGGTGCCGGGATCGGCCGGCGAGACTTCCAGGTCCCGGATCGGCCCCGGGTTGAAACCCGTCCGGTTCCACTGCCTTCCCCCGTCACGGCTCACCAGCAGGCCCTCGCTGTAGCTGCCGGCGTACACGGTGAAACGCTTGTCCTGCAAGGAACGGGGAGCGATGGCAAACAGCGAGCCCATGGAACGCTGCTTGTGGAACTCCGTCAGCCGCACCAGCGACCAGTGCCTGCCGCCATCCGTGGTAAGAAAGATCCCCTCCCGACGTTTCGAGCTTTTGCGGGCTCGCGCCGCCTCTGGTCCGAGACAGGCCGCGGCGAATACCACCTTGGGGTTCTCGGGATGCACCCGCAAGGAACAGACCCCATTGGCGTCCAGCCCGTTGGATGCGGAACGCCAGTGATGGCCACCGTCCCCGGAGCGCCAGACCCGGGTCGTATCGGAGGCGAGATAGACCATCTCCGGTGCCGAAGGCGCATAGGCGATGGCCATCACCTGCTGGAACCCCTCGCCACCGGCGATACCCGCGGCCTTCTGGGCGATCGTCGTCAAGGGCAGCGATTGCCAGGACGCCGCACCGCTTGCCCCGGTACTCAGCAGTAACGCGGCGTACCCCCCTCCTTTCAGGAAACGACGCCAGCCCTTCCCACTCTTGTTGTCTGTCATCACTTATCCTCCATGGATTTCGTTATATGGGGCGGGATCGCCAGGGCTGTCGTGCTGTGTCTCCTCCTCTGCCGGCACCAGCAGGGCCAGCTTGGAGGCGGTCGCCACCAGAACCAGGAAGAGCGGAAAATTGAGGATGCTCTGCACGATGTTCTGAGTCCCCGACATCACCACGAAGTACACCGTGAGCATCAACAGGGAAAATCCCCAGGGCCACAGCCGGGAAGGCATGCCACCGAGCAGAAAGGCGGCCAGCAGACGCCAGAGAAAGGCCGCGTAGGCGATCAGGCCCAGTGCACCGGTCTCGAGAAAAACCAGCAGATAGTCGTTGTGCGGCTTGTGCTGCTTGCCGAAACGCTCCTCGCTGATCAACGTACTGGTGCCGATGCCATGCCCGATCACGGGGCGTTCGAGAGCCACCGGTAGTAGCGCACGCCAGTATGCGAACCGACCCTCCAGGGTGTTGCTGACGGCATGACGGACCTCCGACGCATGGTCCAGCGATACGAAACGCTCCATGATCCGCCCCGAGAAGATCGCCAGGAACACCATGCCCCCCAGTAACAGCCACTTGAGGTGCAGATGTCGCCGATACCTCCACGATGCCACGATCAGGCCCAGGGTCAGCGCGAGCCAGGTCCCGCGGTTCAGAGCCAGCACCTGGGAGACCAGCACGGCGACCAGAAGCAGCAGCAACAGCCTCCGGTATGCGCCAGAGTCCGTCACCAGCAGCCGTATGGCCAGCGCACCGGTGACCAGCGAAAGAAAGATGCCGTAGTCGTTGCCGGTGGCGAAAACGCTGCTCACCCGGTTCACTTCGGCGTCGTGGATCATGTCGTAGTTGCCCGTGATCTCCTGGTAGAACCCGAAAATGATCGGGATCACCGAGGCGAGGATCACCGCATCGAGAATCCGTCTGGCATCCGTTTCGTCCTGCACACTGTTGAAGGCGATGACATACAGGAACCAGACGGTCGCCAGTTTCACCAGTGCCGCGACCGACAGGTTGAAGTCCGCCGAGAATCCGGCAGAGACCATGGCCACGAACAGGAACAGCAACAGAAAGCCACCGCGCTCCGGCCACAGGATCCAGTGCGGGCGGACCAGGGGAAGCAACATCCCCGAGGCGATGACGACAGCACTCAGCGGCAGGGCCACCGGCAATCCGAACAGCTTGTACTGAAGCCAGGCGAACGGCTGGATCATGGGGCGAACGACCAGGTAGGCCTGCACCATCAGCAACGGCCTGAACACGCCAAGCAGCAGAAGCAGCGAGCCGGAGAACACGATGAGCTTGGGCAGCAGCGCTAGCACGGCCTCCTGCCCTGGCAGGGCCTGCCCACCAGTCGCTCGCGTCCCCACTCAGTAACTGCGAACACCGTCCGACGCCTTGTTGAACACCACGCCCATGAAGCCCTGCTCCGGCAATAACTGCATGGCCTGGCGTATCTCCTCCTGCGTGTTGCCATTCTCGGGGACGACCAGGACACAGGCATGGATCTCCGGCGACAGCACCAGGACATCATCCAGGCCCAGCAGCGGTGGCATGTCGAAGATCACGATGCGATCGGCATACCGATGGGTGATCTCTTCCATCAATTGCGCCATGCGACGCGTGGAAAGCAACTCCGAGGACTGGGCGACCGGTCGTCCCGCCGGCAGGATCACCAGGCGCTCGATACCGGGACTGATGAACAGTTCCTGCAAGGCTGCCCGTCCCTGCAGGAAGTCCGACAATCCGTTCTGCGGCGACAGGTCGAAACAGGTATGCACGCTCGGCTGGCGCAGGTCCATGTCCACCAGCAACACGG
Organism: uncultured Sedimenticola sp.; assembly: GCA_964394235.1. Lineage (GTDB taxonomy): Bacteria > Pseudomonadota > Gammaproteobacteria > Chromatiales > Chromatiaceae > MONJU. The sequence continues at coordinate 37,613 of CAYMWJ010000014.1, forward strand.
TGCGCGACTCTTCCGCGGCCAGGGAGAGGGCCAGGTTGGCCGCCACCACCGACTTGCCCGCCCCCGGGGTCGCACTGGTGATCGCCAGTGAACGCAGACCGTCTTTCGCCATCCTGTGCAGCAGCCGGGTACGCAACACCCGGAAGACATCCGCCAGGGGATGATCGGGGATCGCCGCGACCAGGCGATTGCGCTCCAGTACCGCCTTTTCCACCGGCACCACGCGCGTCTGCGTATAGTCGGGAGCGGTCACCGAATCGGACGGCCTCTGTACCCGCCGCCACGCCACCGTCCTCGGGGCACCCGTCGTATTCGGCAAGTGCGGCTGCTCGCGCATCAACCGGGCCTTCTCCAGTGCTTTCTGTATGCGTTCCATCGTCCCTCCTATCGACCCAGTTCCAGCCGATGTTCGAGCGCATACCAGAATGCGTCGATCGGCATCACGAAACGGTGAAACGCGACGACCGCGATCACCCCAAGTAACAACAGCAAGCTCGCCAGGCTGCGGCGCCACATCATCTGCCGCTGCAATTCTTGCGCAGTGACGATGTACGGCACCACGACCAGCGGTGGCATGCCGCTCACTGCCTCCAGCTCCCGGGCAGAACGGACCATACGATGCCCCCCCTCGGCAATCGCCACACTGCCCAGCCCGCTCCCCAGCGACAGCACCATGCCAAGGAACAGCAAGGCCAGCCGATTGGGACGGACGGGTTGCTCCGGGACCAACGGGGGCTCGAGCAGGGAGAAACGCTCCCCCTTGTTCTGTTTCTCCAGCGAGGCGGCCAGGTCCGCCTCGAGCTGTCTGGACTTCACCTCCCGGTATTTCTCCAGGGCATGTGCGTAATCGCGATCGAGTTCGCGGTATTCCCGCTCCACCTGGGGCGCCGTCGCAAGGCGCCGTTCCAGCTCATCCAACCGCTGGAGCAGGCGCTCGCGTTCCTGCTGGCGCGCGCGCAGGTCCAGCTCGGCCGCATGCAATTGCGCCTGCCACTGGACATGGACCGGGTTGTCCGAACCCGGAACGACAGGGCTCTCCCTGGCCACCCACGGGTGCTGCGCCAACTGTCGACGCGCCGCCTCGAGGCGGCGTCGCTGTTGTTTCACGTCCGGGTGTTCGGCAGCATAACGCTGTTCCAGGCGACCCAGCTCGCCTGCCGTGTCGTCCACCTGGCGCTGCAGCGACGCCCGGTCTCCCTCCCCTCCCACCTCCTGCCGCAAGGCGGCGATCTCGCGGGACAGGCGTACCACGTCGGGGTGGCTCGCGGAATAACGGGTCGACAGTTGTCTGTACTCGGCCTCCAGCGCGGTCAGTCGTTCACTGGCGCCACCCGCGGGGTCCCCGCTCTCCGGCAGGTGACTCGGTATGTGCGCCATCTGCGCATGCAGGTAGGCAATGCGTTCCTGCAGGGAGCGCATCGCCGCATCGGTCTTTTCGATGTCCCGTCCGACGCGCTCGATCGATTGGAGGTTGAGCTGCTGCATGTCGGGAAGGCGGCCGATGTGTTGCTCCTTGAAGGTCGCCAGACGACCCTCCAGTCGGGAGACGCCTTCCTTCAAGCGCTCGGCCTCCTGCCCGAGGAAACGGGAAGCCTCGGTGGCCGAACGGGTACGTTGCCGGATGTTTTCGTCCAGAAACAAGGACACCAGCTCTGCCGTCACCTGCTGGGCCACCACGGGATCGGGATAGGCAAAGCCAAGCTGGAACGCGATGGTCGCCTTGCTGGGACGACCGCTACGGGGATCGACCACGTCTGCACTGATCAGCTCCAGTGCCGTATTCTCCCGTACCCGCTCGATACGGGAGACCATGCTGGTCTCACCGTCGGCTGCCGGATAGAGCCCGTAGCGTTCGACGATGCGTCGCAGGTTGACAGAACTCATCACCCGCTTGCTGAGGATCTGTATCCGTTCCCCCGCATAAGAACTGACCGCGGAGCGCACCAGGTCCGCAGGCACTTCCTGCTGTTCCACGAGAATGGTCGCCCGTGACTCGTAGACTGCCGGGATCCCCAGTGCGACCGCCACGCCAATGGCCAGGACCAACAAGGCTGGAATGAAAAAGACGACCTTTCTGCGACGCAGGATCGTCACATAATCACTGAATTCCAGCATCCGTTTTCTATAAATCATTACTCTTGTCCAATCTGTCACCCCATCACTTGCGCGGGTATCCCATATTGAGACCCAGCCCCCCCTCAGTCCATGGGGGCAACACCTACCATTGGACATCCACGCCTCCGGTGAAACCCCACCTTCCCCCTGCCCACCTACCCGAAATGAAGTACCGGACTACCTGTTTTCACGAGCGGACTATCCGATACTTCTCCCCGGTGCTCAGTCAACGGGAGAGACGATCCAGGATGGTTTCCCCCGCTGACCGAAACGAACCTGACAAGGAGAACGATGATGGACAGGAAAGGCTTCAAGACCGGATACGCCCGGTGCGTGATCGGACTGTTGCTGCTGTCGGGCACGACTGGCGCCGGCACACTGTATGCCTCGCTCGACAGCGCCCCGGGGGTACTCGACACCTCGATGAAGACGGCGTCGTACAACAGCAGCCCCGGCCGCTATGTTTTCGATGCAAGACCGGCCACGGCCGAGGCCCGCCACCTGGCGCTCGCGCCGGCCCTTGAACCGCTGGTGATGCATGAAAACGCCATGGACCCCGTCGTGAACAACGCTTCGCTGTCCCACAGCCTCTGGCTGTTCGCTACCGCGATCCTGGGCTTTGCCCTGTTCAGCACCGGGCGCCGTGGCAGCATGGCTTGAGCCGATCAGGGCAGGCGAAGCGCGTCATGGATGACATTGAAAAACAGCATGCCGGAGCGCGCACTGTCGGTGGCATCCGCGTAGCGCTGATAGCGGAAGCGGTAGCCGCCGACCAGGCGCCATTCAGGGCCCAGCCGGTAGCTCAGACGCGGTGTGAGACGCAGAAAGCGTCGCCCGCGTGCCGTGCCCAGAGCCAACAGCCGCCGGTTGCGATAGAGATCGGCATCGACCTGCAAGCGCCAGCGTGGTGTCAAACGCCGCCCCCAGCGCAACGCCAGGTGCTCCGTACCCAGCATCTCGCCGATGCCGGCCGGGCGCGCATCGCGCTCCAGTACCAGTGCCAGCTTGTCCGTGGGCCCCGCATGCTCGAGCGTCAGACCATAGATCAGACTGTTGCCACTGTCCGACCGGGTTGCCGTCTCATGATGGTCCTTTCTCACCCCGGCCCGCACGCCGAGATCCCAATCGCCGTGGAATCTCCGCGTACCACCAATGAAGATGGCCGGCATGCGTGCACGGTAGTCTCGCTGCCTGCCTGTGTAGAGCGCGTATGACAACCCGGCGAACAGGCTGCTGCGTTCGTCCACGCCATAGCGCACCTCTGTCGCCAGGCGACCGTACCGATAATCCGAGAGTCCAAACAGGGCCGCCTTGTCATAGGCCACCGATTCATACCCCGGAGAAAGACTCAGGGTGAGGCGCTCGTCCACCCGATAAGCCCAGCGCCCTTCCAGCGAACGCCGCTCCCGACGCACCCGCTGCTGCACCAGACCAGAGGTGCCCTCCTCGCTGCCGAGCGTGGAATCCCGCCGGTAGTCCGCCTCCAGGATCAGATGGCCACGCTCCAGGTCGCGGGTGATCCCGGTCGTCAGATCGATATTCGTGGTATCGAGCCCGGAAGCGGCGACATAGTGCCGGCGCTGCGCGCCCACCCCGATTTCCCAGCGACCGAGTTCGTCACGCAAGGCCAGCGCGAGACGGCCACCCAGTTCCACACCGGCAGACCCCTTGCCCCCATTCGCCTGCAGGCGCACATTGTCCTCGACGAAGCTGTTCACCTGAAACCGCGCCTGCGAGGACCACTGCGACGCTGGCAGGCGCGCAGAGCAAAGCACCAGGGCCGCCACGACGCCCTTCAGCAGGCAAGGACCGGCCCAGCCAGCGCTCGAACGCCCTGCCACTTGCGACACCCGCATCAAGGAACCAGCACCACGTCACCGGGTTGCAGCACGATGTTCTGCTCCAATTTCTGTCCTCGCACGACATCCCTGTAGTTGAAGGGCAGCGACTGCTGATGGGCGCCGGTGCCACGCAACACCCTGATCGCCTCGGCATCGGCATAAGGCGTCAGACCGCCCGCCAGCGCCAGTGCCTGCACGACCGACAAGGGCCGGTTGGCCATGAAATCCCCCGGGTGATGTACCCGACCGAGCACGTAGATGCGGTTGCCCGTCATCTTGCGCAGGCTCACCGTCACCACCGGATCGGGGATATATCTTTGCAGTCGTTGCGAGATCATGTCGCTCAACTGCGGGACCGTCCTGTCTCCGGCCTGGATATCACCGACCAGGGGAAAGGAGATCCCACCATCCGGACGTACCACGACATTGTCCTGTTGCAGGTCAGGCTCCTTCCACACCGAGATTGCCAGCACGTCGCCAGGCTGAATCGTATAGACTGGCCGCTCGTCGGCCTGTACCCACGACAAAACACCCAGCCACAGGGGCAGCACGATCCAGAAGACCCCAGACACGAACGATACGCCCGAACTTTTCATCATTCACTCCATTGCCTCGACGCTGTTTTATTCCGCCGCTGACTATAGTCCCTTTTCCATCGAGCACGAGACAACAGACCGCCGGAGAAACAACGTCAATGTACTACAATGAACCCCACAAGGCCTTCGACACACGCTGATCCGATGGCATTTGGCACCCAGGGGCCGCCATGCTGAGCATTCCGCGGGTCCACCGGGCATCGAGCAAGCTGAACCACCTGGCCCTGGCCATCGCCGATGGCATGGCGGTCACGGCCATCTACTATGTCACCATCACCTCGATCCACAACGGCCATTTCCCCGAGCCCTATGTCGTGCTCCTGCTGCTGTTGCTGGGCACCATGGCCTTCTTCTACGACCACTTCGGCGTCTACTATTCCCACACCAGCTTCACCCACCACCTCCTCTCACTGGGCAAGGCCTGGTCGTCGAGTTTCCTCTTTCTGCTGCTGCTGGGCTTCCTCACCCGGGAGACAGAGACCTACTCGAGGATCGCTCTGGGCATCCTCTTCGTCGCCGGGCTGGCCGCCCAGGGACTGATCCATGTACTCTTCCATCTCGTACTCGACTGGTCCAAACGGCCGGAGCGCACCACGCGCGCGCTGATCGTGGGCGATGACGAGCTGGCCCGGCAGGTCTATCGCCGTATCCACGCCGACCCCTGGATCCGCCAGTCCATCGTCGGCGCCGTGTCCCTGGACAGCGAGCCGCGCGATGCCGTCTGCGACCATGCGCCGCGGGTCCTCGGCAGTCTCCAGGACACCGCCGACCTGATCGACCAGCACGGCATCCGCATCGTCTACATCGCGGTACCGCTGAACGCCTCGCCGGCCATCGAACCGCTGTACTTCCAGCTGCTCGACCGCAACGTCAGCGTGCACTGGGTGCCCGACATCTTTTCCCTGCCGCTGATCAACCACGGCATCGGTGAGCTCAACGGCCTGCCGATCCTCACCCTGTCGGAGACACCGCTGACCGGCCTGAACCGGCTGCTCAAGGCGGTAGAGGACTACGTGCTGGCCAGCCTGATCCTGGTACTGATCAGCCCGCTCATGCTGCTCACCGCCATCGCCATCAAGCTCGACTCTCCCGGCCCGGTGTTCTATCGCCAGCCACGCACCGGCTGGGACGGCAAGGTGTTCCGCATCTGGAAGTTCCGCAGCATGTACATCCAGCCGCCGGCGGTGGATGCCGAGGTCCGGCAGGCCACGCGCGACGACCCGCGAGTGACCCGGGTCGGGCGTTTCATCCGCCGCACCAGCATCGACGAGCTGCCGCAACTGTTCAATGTGCTGTCCGGCCACATGTCGCTGGTCGGTCCTCGACCCCACGCGGTACAACACAACCAGGAATACGCCGGCCGGATCACCGCCTACCTGGCGCGCCATCGTATCAAGCCCGGCATCACCGGCCTGGCCCAGGTCAAGGGCTTCCGCGGCGAGACCCGGGACCTGGAACTGATGACCAAGCGGGTGGAATACGACATCGAGTACATCAACAGCTGGTCGCTCAGCCTGGACCTGGCGATCATTGCCCAGACCGCCTTCACCCTGTTCGGCAAGCACGCCTACTGAACCGTTCCTAGCAACATAGAAAAATATTCCATGTTGCGGCATGGAAGGGATTTCC
>CAYMWJ010000015.1:0-43630 GCA_964394235.1 uncultured Sedimenticola sp.
TGTGCATTGCGCGGCGTGCCATGAATCTTTCCGAACGACCGAACCGCCGCATGGGCGATCAGGTCGCCTTCCCCCTACCCGTGAGGAATCGGGGGAAGCACGTCTGGTCGTTCTGGCGCCAGGTCGCCCGGAAAGAAGCGGCGCTTGCAGCGCACCGACGGTCGGGCGCGGCCCGATCCTGTCGGTCACCTGCCCGGTCTTCGCCGGACAAGGCATCGACAGGGATCATACCGCCGGTTGCGGGTGGGACTCCCGCACGCGAATCGTCACCAGCACTGTTCGGGTGACGTGCATGGAAATCCCTTCCATGCCGCAACATGGAATATTTTTCTATGTTGCTAGGAACGGCCGACAGGAGTGAGATCATGACCGAAGAAACCACACGCCGTCGCCGTTGGGAAGTCCGCTATCGCACCGCCGAGGGCGAACCGGCGCCGGCTCGCGTGCTGCGCGAGTTGGGTTTTCTGCTGCCGCAACAGGGGCAGGCGCTGGACCTGGCCTGCGGGCGCGGGGGCAATGCCTTGCTGATGGCGGCGCAGGGGCTGGAGGTGACGGCCTGGGACTATGCCGAGGCGGCCATCGAAGACCTGCGCGAACATGCCTCCGCACGCGGCCTGCCGATCCGTGCCGAGGTACGCGATGTCTGTGCCGAACCGCCGCCACCCGATACCTTCGACGTGATCGTCGTCAGCTATTTTCTCGAGCGTGACCTGGCGCCGGCGCTGGCCAAGGCGCTGCGTCCCGACGGCCTGCTGTTCTACGAGACCTTCGTGCGCGAGGCGGTCGGCAGCGGTGGCCCCACGAATCCCGACTTCCGGCTGGCGCCCAACGAGCTGCTGCAGCTGTTTGCCGGGTTGCGGGTGATCGACTATCGGGAACACGCGCGCTTCGGCGATACGGCGCAGGGACAGCGCGACATCGCGACCTTGGTGGCGATGCGGCCGGCCTGAGTTCCGGTTCAGGCAGGGGAGGGCCGGAGCAGGTGATCGACAAAGGCCCTGGCCGCGGCGCTCAGGGCGCGCCGGCGGTGTGAGACCACGCCCAGGCGGCGACGGATGCGCAGGCCGCGAACCTTCAGCTCGACCACTTCCTGCTGGTTCTGCAAGGCCAGGCGGCTGACGAAGGCCAGGTGCCCGGTGGTGACCACCATGCGCAGGATGGAGGGGATGGCGCGCAGCTCCATCACCACCTGGGGTTCCAGCCCGGCCTCGCGCATGGCGTTGTCGATCAGCTGGCGCAGGGCGGTACCGGCCTCGAAACCGACGAAGCCCTCGCCGGCCAGGTCCTGCACCGCCAGGCGACGGCGGCGGGTGAGGGGATGGCCGCGGCGGGCGACCAGCACGATGTCGTCGTCCATCAGGGGATGCGCCAGCAGTTCCTCGGAGCGCACCGGCAGGGTGACGATGCCCAGTTCGAGGTGGCCGCGGCGTACGTCCTCGGCGATCTCGCTGCTGCCTGCCTCCTTGAGCTGGAAGTGCACCTGCGGGTGGTGTCGCTGGTAGGTGGCGATGGCCGGCGGCAGAATGAAGGACACGGCGGTGGCGCCGCCACCGATGCGCACTCGGCCGCGCTCCAGCCCCTGGTGCAAGCGGATCTCCTCTTTCAGGTCCTCCCAGCCGGCGAGCAGGCGGCGCCCGGCGGCCAGTGCCAGCCGGCCTTCCTCGGTGAGTTCGATGCCGTGGCGGTGGCGCACCAGCAGGCGCGCACCCAGCTGTTCCTCGTACTGCTGGATACGCCGCGACAGCGCCGACTGGGTCAGCCCCAGGCGGTTGGCGGCGCGGGTAATGGAACCGGTTTCGGCGACGGCCAGGAACGAGCGGGTCAGCTGGAGGTCCATGTCATGCAAAAATAGCATGGATAAAATGAAAAGTATCTGTTTTACGAATGTATGGCGAGCCGCTAGGATGAACACAGTCCCGCTACCGTTCTCGGAGGCTCGAGCCATGACGAACAATGGCGAATGGCGCCGTCCGCTGGGCCTGCTCTGTCTGATCGCCTCGCTGGGTGTGCTGTTCTTCCAGCAGGCCATCGGCCAGCACATCGGCACGGGCGTGTTGCCCCTGTGGCTGGGGCTGGGCGGGCTCGGCGTCTGGCTGCTGGGGCCGGGCCCCGGAGATGCCTGAAGCGAACCGTCATCACCGCATTCCGAATTCCTGAACATCGAGGTATCTGCCATGGCCTTTCTCGAAGACTATCGCGCTCATGTCGAAGAACGCGCCGCCCTGGGCATCCCGCCGCTGCCGCTGAACGCACAACAGGTAAGCGAGCTGGTCGAGCTGCTGAAGACCCCGCCGGCCGGCGAAGAGGAGTTCCTGCTGGAGCTGATCACCCAGCGGGTGCCGCCGGGGGTGGACGAGGCGGCCTACGTGAAGGCCGGTTTCCTGGCCGCCATCAGCCGTGGGCAGGCCGAATCACCGTTGATCGACAAGCGCCGTGCGGTGGAGCTGCTGGGCACCATGCTCGGGGGCTACAACATCCAGCCGTTGATCGAGCTGCTCGACGATGCCGAACTGGGTGAGCTGGCCGCCGAACAGCTCAAGTTCACCCTGTTGATGTTCGATGCCTTCCACGATGTGGACGAGAAGGCGAAGGCCGGCAATGCCAACGCCCAGGCGGTGGTGCAGTCCTGGGCGGATGCTGAATGGTTCACCCGCAAGCCCGAGGTGCCCGAGGCGATCACCGTCACGGTGTTCAAAGTGCCGGGCGAGACCAATACCGACGATCTCTCGCCGGCACAGGATGCCTGGTCGCGTCCCGACATCCCGCTGCACGCGCTGGCCATGCTCAAGAACGAGCGTCCGGGCATCACCCCGGACAAGCCGGGTGAGATCGGGCCGATCCGCCAGATCGAGGAACTCAAGCAGAAAGGCCACCCGCTGGCCTATGTGGGCGATGTGGTGGGCACCGGCTCCTCGCGCAAGTCGGCCACCAACTCGGTGCTCTGGCACATGGGCCGCGACATTCCCTTCGTGCCCAACAAGCGGCAGGGCGGGGTGGTGCTGGGCAGCAAGATCGCGCCCATCTTCTTCAATACCCTCGAAGATGCCGGGGCCCTGCCCATCGAGGTGCCGGTAGACGACCTGGAAACCGGCGACGTGATCGTGGTGCGCCCCCACGACGGACGCATCGAGCGAGAGGACGGCAGCCTGGTCGCCGAGTTCTCGCTCAAGACCGAAGTGCTGCTCGACGAGGTGCGCGCCGGCGGCCGCATTCCGCTGATCATCGGCCGCAGCCTCACCGACAAGGCGCGCGAGTCCCTGGGGCTGGGACCCTCGGAAGTGTTCCGTCGCCCGCATGACCCGGAAGATTCGGACAAGGGCTTCACCCTGGCGCAGAAGATCGTCGGCCGTGCCTGTGGCGTCGAGGGCGTGCGCCCGGGCACCTACTGCGAGCCCAGGATGACCACCGTGGGTTCGCAGGATACCACCGGCCCGATGACCCGCGACGAGCTCAAGGAGCTGGCCTGCCTGGGCTTTTCTGCCGACCTGGTGCTGCAGAGCTTCTGCCACACCGCGGCCTATCCCAAGCCGGTGGACATCGAGACCCAGCATACCCTGCCGGACTTCATCGAGACCCGCGGCGGGGTGTCGCTGCGTCCCGGCGACGGCATCATCCATTCCTGGCTCAACCGCATGCTGCTGCCCGATACCGTGGGCACCGGCGGTGATTCGCACACCCGCTTCCCACTCGGCATCTCCTTCCCGGCCGGCTCTGGCCTGGTGGCTTTCGCCGCCGCGCTGGGCGTGATGCCGCTGGACATGCCCGAGTCGGTGCTGGTGCGCTTCACGGGCGAGATGCAGCCGGGCATCACCCTGCGCGACCTGGTCAACGCCATTCCGTACGAAGCCATCCAGCGCGGGCTGCTCACCGTCGAGAAGAAGGGCAAGAAGAACGTCTACAACGGTCGCATCATCGAGATCCAGGGGCTGCCGAACCTCACCGTGGAACAGGCCTTCGAGCTGTCGGACGCCACCGCCGAGCGTTCCGCTGCCGGCTGCACCATCGAGCTGTCCGAGGAGTCGGTGGCCGAGTACCTGCGCTCGAACATCGTCATGCTGCGCTGGATGATCGACAACGGCTACCAGGACGCACGCACCCTGGAGCGCCGCGCGCGCGCCATGGAAGAATGGCTGGCCAATCCCAGCCTGCTGCGCGCCGATGCCGACGCCGAGTACGCCGAGGTGATCGAAATCGACATGAACAAGATCACCGAGCCGCTGCTGGCCTGTCCCAACGACCCGGACGACATCAAGCCGCTCTCGGAGGTCGCCGGCGACAAGATCGACGAGGTGTTCATCGGCTCGTGCATGACCAACATCGGTCACTTCCGCGCCGCCGGCAAGCTGTTGCAGGCAGTCGGTGGCGTCATCCCCACGCGGCTGTGGATCGCCCCGCCCACCAAGATGGATGAGCACCAGCTCATGGAAGAGGGGTACTACAACATCTATGCGGCCGCAGGCGCCCGCACCGAGATGCCGGGCTGCTCGCTGTGCATGGGCAACCAGGCGCGGGTGGCGCCCAACAGCACGGTGGTCTCGACCTCGACCCGCAACTTCCCCAACCGGCTGGGGCAGGGGGCCAATGTCTACCTGTCCTCGGCCGAGCTGGCGGCCATCGCCGCGGTGCTGGGTCGCTTGCCGACGGTGGAGGAATACATGGAGTACGCCACCCGTATCGACAGCATGGCGCCCGAGATCTATCGTTACCTCGAGTTCGACAAGATGCCGGACTTCACCAAGGCCGCCGAGCACGCGCAGAACGAGGTGGTGGTGAAGTTCGGGCTCTGAGGGGTCATGATCTGCAAACGCTGCATCGTATCCGGTCGTGTTCAGGGGGTCTGGTACCGCGACACCACACGGCGCAAGGCGCGGGAACTGGGGCTGTCGGGCAGTGCGGTGAACCTGCCTGACGGTACGGTGGAGGTGATCGCCTGCGGCGAACCGCAGGCGGTTGCCGCCCTGTGCGACTGGCTGTGGGAGGGCTCGCTCCTGTCAAAGGTGAGCGAGGTGCATTGTGTCGATTGGGCCGGCGAGCCGCCGGCAGACTTTACCATCGGTTAGTCGCATGGGCCGCAAGAAGCGTCTGATCGCGCGCCTGCATCACCTGATCGACCGCATCGAGCCGCTGTTGCCGCAGGGGTCCGGCATGCCCGACTGGTCCTGTGCAGCCTTTCGCTGGCAGGATGGCGGCCTGGTCGGTGTGCGCGAGCCGCACCGGGTTGCACTGGACGACCTGCTCGGCATGGACCGGCAGAAGGCCGAGGTGTTGCGCAACACCGCCAACTTCGTGGCCGGTCGCCCGGCCAATCACGTGTTGCTCTGGGGCGCGCGCGGCACCGGCAAGTCCAGCCTGGTGAAGGCCGTGTTCCATGCCCTGACCGGGCAGGGGCTGCGCCTCATCGAGATCGAACCGGCCGAGCTGCGTCAGCTGCCGGCGCTCACCGAGCTGTTGCGGCGGCGCCCCGAGCGCTTTCTGCTGTATTGCGACGATCTCTCCTTCGAGGCCGAGGACCCGTCCTACAAGACGCTCAAGGCCCTGCTCGAGGGCTCCATCGTGGCGCCGCCGGAGAACCTGTTGCTGTACGCGACCTCCAATCGGCGCCACCTGATGCCCGAGTTCATGGAAGAGAACCGCCAGACCCGCTATGTGGATGGCGAGGTCCACCCCGGCGAGGCGATCGAGGAGAAGGTCTCGCTGTCCGAGCGTTTCGGCCTCTGGCTGTCTTTCCATCCCTTCGACCAGGCGCAATACTTGGCGATCTGCGCACACTGGATCGCGCGCCTGGGCGACGGAGCGGTGGAGGAGCAGGCCTGGCGGGACCAGGCCCTGCGCTGGGCCACCCAGCGCGGTTCGCGCTCGGGTCGGGTGGCGCGTCAGTTCGCCATCGACTGGCTGGGGCGACGAACGGCCGACTGAGCGGCTTCAGCTGGCCTGTGCCCGCAGGTCGCGCACCCAGTACAGGGTGGCGCCGGCCACCGAGGCCGGCATGGCGACGAAGCCGAGTACCAGCATCATGCCGGTCACGCCGGCGCCGAAGGCCAGGCTCTTGAAGCGGCGCTGGCGCAGCAGCTCGCGCTGGCGCTGCGGCGGCAGGTCGTGATTGGCCATGGGGTAGTCGAGGTATTCCAGGGTCAGGAACCAGAAGCCGGCGAGCAGCCACAGCGCGGTGACCACCAGGTTGAGTCCCGGGATCAGCGCGGAGAGCGCGAGCAGGACCAGCAGCGGCAGCATGCGCGAGGCCATGTACAGCAGCTTGTTCAGCTCGGCGCGCACCGCCGGGACAATGGCGGCCAGCACGCCGCTTTCGGCCCCCTCGGGGTGCTGCCCGGTGAGCTGTTCCTCGATTCTTGCCGCCAGCACGCTGTTGAAGGGCGAGGCGATCAGGTTGGCGAGGATGGTGAAGCCGTAGAACATGAGCATGGCATAGGCCAGGGCGAACACTACCCAGAGCACCGGGCGCAGGAAGCTCCACCAGGTGTCTTCCGGCAGGTAGTGGTTCATGAAGCCGTCGAAGTAGTGGCTGCCCAGCCAGGCCAGCAGCCCGAAGATCAGGATGTTGAGCAACAGCGGCACCATCACATAGCGCCGGAAGCCCGGCTGGAACACCAGGCGCAGCCCCTGGAGGGGCAGCAGCAGACCGTCGATCAGTCCTTTCATGGCAGGCTGACTCCTTCGTCGTGCAGCATTTCGGTCAGGCGGATCAGTGGCAGGCCGATCAGGGCATTGGGATCGTCGCCCTCGAGCCGCCGGAACAGGGTGATGCCCAGTCCCTCCGACTTGAAACTGCCGGCACAGTTCAGTGGTTGTTCGCGGTCGATGTAACGCGCGATCTGCTGCGTATCGAGCTCGCGGAAGTGCACCCGGAAAGGTTCGCAGACCACCTGGCTGTGGCCGCTGCGGCTATTGTGCAGACACAGGCCGGTGAAGAAGGTCACCACCTTGCCCGAGGCGCGCTGCAATTGCGCGATGGCCTGATCGCGCTCGCCCGGCTTGCCCAGGATCTCGCCGTCGATCACCGCCACCTGGTCGGAGCCGATGATCAGACTGTCGGGGTGCCGACCCGCCACGGCCTCGGCCTTGGCGCGGGCGAGACGTTGCACCAGTGCCTCGGCCGTCTCGTCGGGCAGGCGGCTCTCGTCCACCTTGGGAGAATCGGTCTCGAACGGCAGGCCGAGACGGGTCAGCAGTTGCGCGCGAAAGGGCGAGGTCGAGGCGAGTACCAGGTTGATCGACATGATGGCGGAAACAGGGTGACCAGACAGGAGCGGGCAGTGTAGCAGATGCAGGAGCGGGTGCCTGTCGCGGACCAGGACGTCGGGCGCAGGCCATTGCCTCGATTCCCGCCTCGGAGCGAATTTCAGTAGAATGCCGCCCCTCGTGTCGCGCCCCGCCCGGCGGCGGCCGCTGCGGGCAGTCGTAGGTCACTGATTTGGCAGTGGTTTCCGCCTGCCCCAGGGGCGCGTTGGCCGGTCAGGCGAAGGTTGCTATTTTTTTAGTATTTTCATAGAATTGCGCGCTTATGTTGTCGCAGCTTCCTGAACAGGCCGATCCCCGGCGGCTGTGCGAGCAGGGGAAACGCTACGAAGGACGCGTCGCATTGCAGGATCTGGCTCGTCTGGCGCCGCTTCTGACCTCCACGGAGGGCGAGGCGGCGTTTACGTTGGCGTTCGACCACGACGAGACCAAGCGTCCGCGTGTGCGCGGCACGGTGCGTGCCGAGTTGCAGCTGTGCTGCCAGCGCTGCCTGCAGAGCATGCCGCTGGTGGTGGACGCGGCCTTCCAGCTCAGCCCGGTGTCGGGTCCGGAGGAGGCCGAGCGGCTGCCGGCGGAGTATGAACCGCTGCTGCTCGACGAGCGCCTGCTGCACCCGATGGACCTGGTCGAGGACGAGCTGATCCTGGCCATCCCGCCGGCACCGCGGCATGCGGCTGCCGATTGCGGCGTGGACATGGCCGACTACCGGCAGGAGCCCGTCCCGGAGGCGCCGCAACGGGAGGAAAACCCTTTCGCCGCCTTGCAGGTGCTGAAGCGCGACAACGAAGAGTGAATTCGCAAACGTATTGTCCCTCAGGAGACGAACATGGCAGTCCAACAGAACCGCAAGACCCCCTCCAAGCGTGGCATGCGCCGCTCGCACGATGCGCTCAAGCCCGAGGCCCTGTCGGTCGATCCGACCTCCGGTGAGACCCATCTGCGCCACCACGTGACCCCGGACGGCTTCTACAAGGGCCGCAAGGTCGTGGACAAGTAAACAGGGCCGTGATGTCTCGGCCGTTTCTGCCGGCATCGCATCACATCGAGCATTCATGACCACACCGATCACCCTGGCGTTGGACGCGATGGGCGGCGACTTCGGTCCCTCCGTCGTGGTGCCGGCGGCGGTTGCCTTTGCCCGCAGGCAAGCGGACTGCCGCCTGGTATTGGTAGGGCAGGAAGACAGGATCCGCGAGCACCTGCCCGGGGGCGAGCTGTCCGCACAGCTCTCGATCGTGCATGCCTCGGAGGTCGTGGGCATGGACGAGCCGCCGGCCAGTGCCCTGCGTGGCAAGAAGGACTCGTCCATGCGCGTGGCCATCAACCTGGTCAAGTCGGGCGAGGCCGATGCCTGTGTCAGCGCCGGCAATACCGGGGCACTGATGGCCACCGCGCGCTTCGTTCTCAAGACCATCCCGGGGGTGGACCGGCCGGCCATCATCACGGCCTTGCCGGCGATCGACGGACGCACCTGGGTGCTCGATCTGGGCGCCAACATCGATTCTTCGGCGGAGCACCTGTTGCAGTTTGCGGTGATGGGCTCCGAGCTGGTGACCGCGGTGGAGGGAGTGGACTCGCCCATCGTGGGACTGCTGAACATCGGTGCCGAGGAGATCAAGGGTGTGGAATCGGTCAAGCAGGCGCACCAGTTGCTGCGTGCCAGTGGACTGAACTATGTCGGTTATGTCGAGGGCGACGACATCTACACCCGCGAGGGCCTGGATATCGTGGTCACCGACGGCTTCATCGGTAACGTGGCGCTCAAGAGCAGCGAGGGTGTGGCGAAGATGATCCGCCATTTCCTGGGGACGGAATTCCGTCGCAACCCGTTGACCCGTCTGGCAGCCCTGGTCGCCCTGCCGGTGCTCGGCAACCTGAAGAAACGCATCGATCCGCGCCGCTACAACGGCGCCTCGCTGCTCGGCCTGCGTGGCATCGTGGTCAAGAGCCATGGTGGCGCCGACTGCATCTCGTTCGAGAACGCCATCGGCATTGCTCGCAAGGAAGTGCTGGCCGATATCGCCGGGCGCATCACCGAGACGGTGGCCGTGCAACTGCAACAGAAGGCCAGCGCATGAGTCCCCGTTTCGCTCGTATCACCGGCACCGGCAGCTATCTGCCGGAGAGGATCCTCACCAATCACGACCTCGAGAAGATGGTCGCGACTTCGGACGAGTGGATCCGCGAGCGCACCGGTATCGTCAAGCGGCACATCGCGGCGGACGGGGAGACCACCTGCGACCTGGCGGAGCACGCCGCGCGGCGCGCCCTGGCTGCTGCCGGACGCGATGCGGGCGATGTGGACCTGATCGTGCTGGCGACCACCACGCCGGACAAGATCTTCCCCAGTACTGCCTGCCTGTTGCAGGCACGACTGGGCAACCACGGTGCCACGGCCTTCGACTTGCAGGCGGTGTGTACCGGCTTCATCTATGCCCTGGGTGTGGCCGAGAAGTTCATCCGCTCGGGCACTCATCGCTGTGCCCTGGTGATCGGTGCCGAGACCTTCTCGCGCCTGATCGACTGGACCGACCGCGGTACCTGCGTGCTGTTCGGTGACGGTGCCGGGGCAGTGGTGCTCGAGGCCGCCGACGAGCCGGGCATCCTCTCCACCCACCTGCACGCCGACGGCAGCTACGAGCAACTGCTGCACGTGCCCGGTGGGGTGTCGCGCGGTTTCGATATCGCGTTGGAGGCGGGTGATCCCCGCTACACCCACATGCGTGGCAACGAGGTGTTCAAGATGGCGGTGCGCACGCTGGGGCGCATTGTGGACGAGACGCTCGAGGCCAATGGCCTGAAGAAATCCGATATCGACTGGCTGGTGCCGCACCAGGCCAACATCCGCATCATCAGTGCCACTGCGCGCAAGCTCGACATGTCGATGGACAAGGTGGTCGTCACCGTCGATCAGCATGGCAATACCTCGGCCGCCTCGGTGCCGCTGGCGCTGGATACTGCAGTGCGCGACGGACGCATCCAGCGCGGCGAGACCCTGCTGCTCGAGGCGTTCGGTGGTGGTTTCACCTGGGGTTCGGCCTTGCTCAAGTTCTGAGAGAGTTCACCATGAGTTTTGCAATCGTGTTTCCCGGTCAGGGTTCGCAGTCGGTGGGCATGCTGGCCGATCTGGCCGCCGCCTTCCCGCAAGTGCGCGAAACCTTCGAGGAGGCCTCCGATGCCATCGGCACGGACCTGTGGGTGCTGACCCAGAAGGGCCCGGCCGAAGACCTCAACCGTACCGAGAATACTCAGCCGGCGATGCTCAGTGCGGGTATCGCGGTGTGGCGGGTCTGGCAGGACCAGGGTGGGGCGCGGCCTGCCATGCTCGCCGGCCACAGCCTGGGCGAGTATTCGGCCTTGGTCGCCGCCGGGGTGCTGGCCTTTGCCGACGCGGTGCGTCTGGTGCGCGAGCGCGGTCGCCTGATGCAGGCTGCGGTGCCGGCTGGCGAGGGTGCCATGGCGGCCATCCTGGGTCTGGACGACGACCAGGTGCGCGCCATCTGTGCCGAGGCTGCGCAGGGCGAGGTCGCCGAGGCGGTCAATTTCAACTCGCCGGGACAGGTGGTGATCGCGGGCCATGCCGCAGCCATCGCGCGCGCGGTCGAGGCGGCCAAGGTTGCGGGCGCCCGGCGTGCACTGCTGCTGGACGTGTCGGTGCCCTCGCACTGCGCGCTGATGCAGGAGGCTGCCGTCGCGCTGCGCGAGTACATCGACGGCATCGCCTTCGCTGCGCCGCAGATCCCGGTGTTGCACAATGTCTCGGTGGCCAGTGCCGAGCATCCCGACGCCATCCGCGAGTTGCTCGCGCAGCAGCTCCACAGCCCGGTGCGCTGGGTGGAGACGGTGCGCGCCATGGCGGAGCAGGGCGTGGACGCCCTCGTGGAGGCCGGCCCCGGCAAGGTGCTGACCGGCCTGTGCAAGCGCATCGACAAGCAGATTGCGGCCCTGCCGGTGTATGACGGGGCGACGCTAGACAAGGCTCTGGAGAAGATCAATGGCTGAACAGAAGATTGCACTGGTCACCGGCGCCAGCCGGGGAATCGGCAGGGCCATTGCCCTGCGCCTGGGCGCCGATGGCATGACCGTGATCGGCACCGCGACTTCGGACAAGGGGGCCGAGGCCATCGCCGCGATGTTGTCCGAGGCCGGTATCCGTGGCACCGGCATGCGCCTGGACGTGGCAGACGATGCCTCGGTGGAGGCCGTACTCAAGTCCATCGCCGAGCAGTTCGGCACGGTCACTGTGCTGGTCAACAATGCCGGCATCACCCGCGACAACCTGCTGATGCGCATGAAGCCCGAAGAGTGGCAGGCGGTGATCGACACCAATCTCAGCTCGCTCTACCGCGTGTGCAAGGCCTGTCTGCGGCCGATGATGAAGGCGAGGACCGGGCGCATCATCAACATTGCCTCGGTGGTCGGCGCCAGCGGCAACGCGGGCCAGACCAACTATGCTGCGGCCAAGGCCGGAATGATCGGTTTCACCAAGTCGCTGGCGCAGGAGATCGGTTCGCGCGGCATCACCGTGAACGCGGTGGCACCCGGCTTCATCGACACCGACATGACCCGCGAGCTGCCCGAGGCGCAGCGCGAGGCGCTGCTCTCGGCCATTCCGATGGGGCGTCTGGGACAACCCGAAGAGATCGCCGCAGCGGTGGCCTTCCTGGCCTCGGAAGAGGCCGGCTACGTGACCGGCACCACGCTGCACGTCAACGGTGGCATGTACATGGCTTGAGGAATATTTCTCAACGTCTTGTAAAACAAGGCGATTCGATCAACCCCGGCCGAATTGGCAAGGCTCTATGACAGGGGCGGATTTGCACATACAATACGGCCTCATCGCGTGAGCATGGGATCACGCATATCTGGAGGAACGAACCAAAATGAGCACTATCGAAGAACGCGTCAAGAAGATTGTTGTGGAGCAGCTGGGTGTCAGCGAGGACGAGGTCACCAACGAGGCCTCTTTCGTGGACGATCTGGGCGCGGACTCCCTGGACACCGTCGAGCTGGTGATGGCCCTGGAAGAGGAATTCGAGACCGAGATTCCCGACGAGGAAGCCGAAAAGATCACCACGGTGCAACAGGCCATCGACTACGTCACTGCCCACAGCAGCTGAGCGTAGCGATAGTACCCGTTCGAGGCCGCCACGGAGCCCCGGTTCCGTGCGGCCTTGTTGATATTCCGATCAAGCGCATCGCGAGGCCTGCCCCCTGATGTCTGGTTACAAATCCGAACGACGAGTGGTCATCACCGGCCTGGGCCTGATCTCCCCGGTTGGTCAGGACGTGGCCACGGGCTGGGAGAACATCCTGGCCGGCAAGAGTGGCATCCAGCCGATCACGCACTTGGACATCGAGCCCTTCAGCGTCCACTTCGGTGGTCCCATCTACGACTTCGATGTCGAGAAGTACATCTCGAAGAAGGAAGCCCGCAAGATGGATGCCTTCATCCACTACGGCATCGCTGCTGGGGTGCAGGCCATCCAGGACAGTGGCATCGAGATCACCGACGAGAACCGGCGTCGCATCGGCGTGTCCATCGGTTCGGGCATCGGTGGCATCACCGGTATCGAGAATGCCTATGGTGCCTACCTCAAGGGCGGGCCGCGCAAGATCTCCCCATTCTTCGTGCCAGCCAACATCATCAACATGGTCTCGGGCAACCTGTCGATCATGTATGGCCTCAAGGGGCCGAGCGTGTCGCTGGTCTCGGCCTGTGCCACCGGCACCCACAGCATTGGTGATGCCATGCGCATGATCCAGTACGGTACCGTGGACGTGATGGTGGCCGGTGGCGCCGAGATGGCCACCTCGCCGGTCGGGCTGGGGGGCTTTGCCGCGGCGCGTGCCCTGTCCACGCGCAACGACGATCCGCAGGCCGCCAGTCGTCCCTGGGATCGTGACCGTGACGGCTTCGTGCTCAGCGACGGTGCCGGTGTGGTGGTGATCGAGGAGCTGGAACACGCCAAGGCCCGGGGTGCCAACATCTATTGTGAGATCGTGGGCACAGCCATGAATGCCGACGCCTATCACATGACCTCGCCCTCGCCGGGTGGCGAAGGTGCTGCGGAGTGCATGCGCATGGCCCTCGAGGACGCCGGGATCAATCCCGAAGAAGTCGATTACATCAATGCCCATGGTACTTCGACCCCGGCTGGCGACGTGGCCGAGACCAAGGCGGTCAAGCGCGCCTTTGGCGATCATGCCTACAAGCTGGCAGTCAGTTCCACCAAGTCCATGACCGGCCACATGCTCGGGGCTGCGGGTGGTGCCGAGGCGGTATTCACCGCACTGGCCATTCGCGACCAGGTGATGCCGCCCACCATCAACCTCGACAATCCCGACGAGGAGTGCGACCTGGATTATGTGCCGCACACCGCGCGCGAGGCGAAGATCGAGGTGGCCATCTCCAACTCCTTCGGTTTTGGCGGCACCAACGGCACCCTGGTCCTGCGTCGCTTCGACGGTTGAGTCCGCCCGCGCCATGCCGGGGCATGCGCTGCTCGATGGCGAACCGGCTCCGGAAGGGGCCTATACCGACCGGGCCTGCCAGTTTGGCGACGGCCTGTTCGAAACCCTGGCCGTGGTGGACGGCCAGCCGTGCCTGTGGCAGTTGCACGCCGAGCGCCTGAGCAAGGGCTGCGCGCGTCTGGGATTGCCTCGACCTGACACAGCCTTGCTGCTGGACGAGGCACGCCGCCTGTGTGCCGGCCGTGAGCGGGGCGTGCTCAAGATCGTGCTCTCTGCCGGCCGTTCGCTGCGCGGTTATGCGCGTGACCCGAATGCGGTACCTGTGCGCTGGTTGCAATGCATGGACTGGCCGAAGCAGGGCGCACTGGCCCATGCCATGCCGTTGCGGCTGTACAGCTGTCGCTTGCGTCTGGCCCACCAGCCTCGGCTGGCGGGCATCAAGCACCTCAATCGTCTCGAGCAGGTGCTGGCGCGAAGCGAACTGCCACCGGAGGCCGACGAGGGCGTGCTGTGTGACTCGCAAGGTTACGCCGTCGAGGCCATTGCCGCCAACCTGCTGGTCTATCTCGACGGCCGATGGCTCACCCCGCCGCTGGACGAATGCGGGGTGGCCGGCACCGTACGTCGTCTGCTGCTCGCATCGGCCCTCCCGGTAGAGGTCGAACCCCTGCCGCATGCGCGACTGTTCGCCGCGGATGGCCTGTTTCTGACCAGTGCCCTGTTGGGCGTTCGTCCGGTGGCCAGCCTCGACGGCCATGCCTTTGCGCTGCAGCAGAGGCCGCCGGTACTGGAGGCTGTGCACCGTGCTGCCTTTCGCTTTGCCGGAGAAACCGTATGCAACGCCTGATAGGTCTGCTCGTCTTCTGTGCTGCTCTGCTGGTCGGCTGGTACTGGATGAGCTATCAGCGTTTCCTCGAGACCCCGCTCGTGGTGCCCGATCAGGGACTGGTGCTGAAGGTCGAACGCGGCACCTCCCTGCAGGCACTGGCGCGCCGCCTGCAGGGCGAAGGCGTGCTCGCCGATGCGCGCCTGCTCTACTGGCATGCGCGCTGGCACGAGCTGGCGCATCGTATCCGCGCCGGCGAGTTCCTGGTCCCGCCAGGCACCACCCCACCGGGCCTGTTGAAGATCCTGACCGAGGGCCGGCCGATCGAGTACCGCCTGACCCTGGTCGAGGGCTGGAACTTCCGCCAGGTGATGGCCGCCATCGCGCGTGACCCGATACTGCGCATGACGCTCGAGGACACCACGCCCCAGGCGGTGATGCAGGCGCTGGGCCACGCGGGCGAGCACCCGGAAGGACGCTTCTTTCCCGACACCTACAGCTTCCCGCGCGGCACCAGCGACCTCGATCTGTTGGCGCGCGCCTACCGGCGCATGCAACGGGTACTGGCCGAGGAATGGGCACAACGCGCCGAGGACATCGCCGTGAAGACGCCGGAAGAGGCGCTCATCCTTGCCTCCATCATCGAGAAGGAGACCGGGGTGGCCGAGGAACGCGCGCGCATTGCCGGTGTCTTCACCCGGCGGCTGAAGAAGGGCATGAAACTGCAGACCGATCCCACCGTGATCTACGGCATGGGCGAGCGTTATGACGGCAACATCCGTCGACGCGATCTGCGCGAGGACACGCCCTACAACACTTATGTCCACCGGGGGCTGCCGCCGACACCGATCTGCATGCCGGGGCGCGAGGCCATCCACGCGGCCCTGCACCCGGCGCCGGGTGATGCCCTGTACTTCGTGGCGCGGGGCGATGGCACCCATGTCTTCTCGGCCACGCTCGAGGAACACAATGCGGCAGTACGCAAGTATCAGTTGAAGCGATGAGCGACAGGGGCGCATTCATCACCATCGAGGGAATCGAGGGCGCGGGCAAGACCACCTGCATGCGCGTGGTCGCCGAGCGCATCGCGGCCGCCGGCATCGGCCTGCTGCAGACCCGCGAGCCCGGCGGCACCCCGCTGGGCGAGGACCTGCGCGCCCTGTTGCTGGGGCATCGGCACGAGGGAATGTCCAGTGATACCGAGTTGCTGCTGATGTTCGCCGCGCGCGCCGAGCACCTGGCTGCGCGCATCCGCCCGGCGCTGGATGCCGGCGACTGGGTGGTGTGCGACCGTTTCACCGACGCGACCTATGCCTATCAGGGGGCAGGAAGGGGCATTTCCGAGGCGCGTATCGCCGCCCTGGAGGGATGGGTGCAGGGCGATCTGCGGCCCGATCTGACCCTGCTGATGGACCTGCCCGTGACGCTTGGGCTGGAACGCGCCGGCAAGCGCTCCGCACCCGACCGCTTCGAGCGTGAGGCCCAGGCCTTTTTCGAGCGTGTGCGCGAGGGTTACCTGCAGATTGCCCGTGCACAGCCGCAGCGGGTGCGAGTGGTGGACGCAGCGCGCCCCCTGGCCGAGGTGAGTGCGCAGATCACCCGCCTGGTCGACGACTTCATCCGGGGCCGACATCATGGCATGGCCTGAGGATCTGCCGCCCTGGCATGCCGATCCCTGGGCGCGTCTGCTCGCCAGTCGTCGTGCCGACCGTCTGCCGCACGCCCTGTTGCTTGCGGGACCTGCCGGCGTGGGCAAGCAGCCTTTCGCCGACCGCCTGGCCGCCGCCCTGGTGTGCGAGACCCCGGCGCTGGAGGCGCAGCCCTGCGGCCAGTGCCAGGCCTGCCGCCTGGCGGCTGGCGGTACTCATCCTGACCTGCATCGGGTGGTGCCGGCCGAGGAGGGCAAGCCGATTCGCATCGACGCCATCCGCGAATTGATCGGGCAAAGCGGTCTGACCACAGCGGGGCAGGGCATGCAGGTATTCGTGATCTCGCCGGCTGATGCCATGAACCGCGCCGCCGCCAATGCCCTGCTCAAGACCCTGGAGGAGCCGAGCGGCGCCAGTTGCCTGATCCTGGTCTCCTCCGCGCCGCATCGCCTGCCGGCGACCATCCGCAGCCGTTGTCAGCTGGTGGCATTTCGTCCCGTGCCTCGCGGGCAGGCACGGCAGTGGCTGGCTGACCGTGCGCAGGCGGGGGACATCGAGGCCGCGCTGGATGCCGCCGGCGGGGCGCCGCTGTTGGCACAGGCGCTGCTCGAGACAGAGGGTCTCGAGCGCCTGCACCGACTGGTCGACGAGCTGATCGGGTTGGGGCAGCGCCGCGCCGGGCCGCTGGAAGTGGCTCAGGCCTGGGCCGAGCGGCCGCTGACACAACAACTGGCCGATCTGCGTCGGGTGATCTTCGACCTGGCACGACTGTGCGTGACCGATACCGACAGTCAGCTGGAGCTGTACCTCGGAGGCAAGCGGGTGGAGTTGCAAAAGCTCGCCAAAGACATAAACTTGCCGAAGATATTTCACTTCAAGGATGAGATCGACCGCCTGGAACGGCTGGCGAGCCACAATCTCAATCCGCAGATGATGATGGAAAGACTGGTCAACGACTGGCTGAGGCTCACCCGACCGGAGAAACATTGATGGCTCTTCCCCGAGCTCGACAGGGCATCCTCTCACTGACCATCAAGGACAAGCGGGCGCTCTATGCGGCCTACATGCAGTTCGTCAAGAATGGTGGTCTGTTCATTCCGACCAGCAAGCCCTACAAGCTGGGCGATGAAGTGTTCATGCTGCTCAGCCTGATGGACGAGAGCGAGCGCCTGCCGGTCGCGGGCAAGATCATCTGGATCACCCCGGTGGGCGCCGAGGGTAACCGCGCGGCCGGCATCGGGGTGCAGTTCTCCGATCAGGACAACGGCGTGGCGCGCAACAAGATCGAGGGCTACCTGGCCGGCATGCTCAAATCGGACAAGGCCACCCATACCATGTAGACCGTCGGGCCTCGCCCGCAGCAGGACTCTCGATGTTCGTCGATTCCCATTGTCATCTCGATCGTGTCGACCTGGCGCCCTACGAGGGCGATTTTTCGCGCATGATGGCCATCAACCGCGAGGCCGGGGTGGAGCGCATGCTGAGCGTGGCCATCGACCTCGAGTCCTATCCGGCGATGCGCGAGCTGGTCGCCCCCTACGATGAAGTGCTGGTCTCGGTCGGCGTGCATCCCTGCGACCACGATCGCCGCACGCCCACGGTCGAGGAACTGGTGGCGTTGGCCGATGACGATCCGCGCAATGTCGCCATCGGCGAGACCGGTCTGGACTACTTTCGTGCCGAAGGCGACCTGGAATGGCAGCGCGAACGCTTCCGCGTCCACATCCGTGCCGCACGCGAGACGGGTAAGCCGTTGATCATCCATACTCGCGAGGCGCGCGAGGATACCCTGCGCATCCTCGAGGAGGAGAACGCAGCCGAGGTCGGCGGGGTGATGCACTGCTTCACCGAGACCTGGGAGATGGCGGAGGCGGCCATGGCCATGGGGTTCTACATCTCGTTTTCCGGGATCGTCACCTTCAAGAACGCTGAGGCCCTGCGCGAGGTCGCGCGGCGGGTGCCGCTTGATCGCCTGCTGATCGAGACCGACTCGCCCTACCTGGCGCCGGTGCCGCACCGGGGCAAGCCCAACGAGCCGCGCTACGTGGCGCGGGTTGCCGAGACCATCGCTGGTTTGCGCGGGCTGGACACGGCCGAGGTGGCGCGCCTGAGCAGCGCGAATTTCGACCGCCTGTTCCTCCGGCACTGACAGGACCCTTCATGGCAGACACGCAGGGAGGCGTGACATGCAGACCCTTCACCATCCGGCCGTCACGGTGGGGACGCCGGGTGGTACTCATCGTCGGTATCCTGGTGCTCGCCCTGTTGGCCGGTACCCGCATCGAGGGGCGCCTGCTGATCGGCCTGGCCTGGAGCCTGGCGCTGTTCTGGTGGTGGCGCAGCACGCCCGGCCTGGGCGGTCCGGAGCTGCGACTCTGGCAGGAGAAGGAAGGCTGGCGCTTGCGCCAGGGCGGGGGCGCTGTGCTTCCGGTCACCGGCCTGCGCCGCGGCTGGGTGTCGCACCGGCTGGCCAGCGGCGAGCTGATGACGCCCGGCGGCCCGGTGCCGCTGGTGGTGCCGGCCGACAGCGCCACTCCCGAAGACCATCGCGCCTTGCGCAGGCTGTTGCTCGACGGCCTGCCGCCAGATGCGGGCATCGATCAGTCTACCGGGATGCGAGGGACATAGTTGTCTGGTATCAGTACCGTGGGGTGCGCCTGGTTGGGATCGGTCTCGGGGAAGTCGATATTGTGGTGCAGGCCGCGGCTCTCGCGGCGGCGCTGCGCCGATTGCACGATCAGGTCGGCCACCTCGACCAGGTTGCGCAGCTCCAGCAGGTCGTTGGAGACCCGAAAGTTGCCGTAGTACTCGTCGATTTCGTGGCGTAGCAGGTCCACCCGCCGACGTGCGCGCGCCAGTCGCTTGTTGCTGCGCACGATGCCGACGTAGTCCCACATGAAGCGGCGCAGTTCCTCCCAGTTATGGGATACCACCACCTCTTCGTCGGAGTCGGTGACCCGGCTCTCGTCCCAGGCGGGCACCTGTGGCTCGCTGTCCGCCTCGGCCAGCCGTTGCAGGATGCGTTCCAGTGCCAGCTCGCCGTACACCAGACACTCGAGCAGGGAATTGCTGGCCATGCGGTTGGCCCCGTGCAGGCCGGTATAGGCGGTCTCGCCGATGGCGAACAGGCCGGGGATATCGGTCTCGCCATGGTTGTCCACGCGTACCCCGCCGCAGGTATAGTGCGCCGCCGGGACCACGGGGATGGGTTCCTTGCGCATGTCGAAACCCAGTTCCAGGCAGCGGGCATGGATGGTGGGGAAATGCTCCTCGACGAAGGTCGCCGGTTTGTGGCTGATGTCGAGATAGACGCAGTCGGTGCCCAGGCGCTTCATCTCGTGGTCGATGGCGCGCGCCACGATGTCGCGTGGAGCCAGTTCGGCCCGTTCGTCGAAACGCGGCATGAAGCGCGTGCCGTCGGGCAACAGCAGGCGGCCACCTTCGCCGCGCACTGCCTCGCTGATGAGAAAGGATTTGGCCTGCGGGTGGTAGAGACAGGTCGGGTGGAACTGGATGAACTCCATGTTGACGATGCGGCAGCCGGCCCGCCAGGCCATGGCGATGCCGTCGCCGGTCGCCACGTCGGGGTTGCTGGTATAGAGGTAGACCTTGGCCGCCCCGCCGGTGGCAAGTACCACGGTGCGCGCCGGCGCGGCCACCACCCGGTCGCGTTGCAGGTCGAGCAGGTAGGCGCCGATGCAGCGAGGTTCGCGGCCGCGCTCGCGCACCCGGGTGACGTCGACCGCGATGTGATGCTCGAGAACGGTCACGTTGGGCCGTTGCCGCACCTGTGCGACCAGGGTGGTCTCTACCGCGCGACCGGTGGCATCGGCAGCATGTACCACGCGGCGGTGGCTGTGACCGCCCTCACGGGTGAGATGGAACTCGGAATCGCCGGTTGGCGGTTCCTGGGTGAAGGCCACTCCCTGCTCGGCCAGCCAGCGGATGGCCCCCGGGCCGCGCTCGACCACGGTGCGCACCACGTCTTCCTGGCACAGGCCGGCACCGGCCTTTAGGGTGTCGCGCACGTGCGATTCCAGCGAGTCGGACGAGTCCAGCACCGCCGAGATGCCGCCCTGGGCATACAGGGTGTTGCCCTCGGCGAGTTCGCGCTTGGAGACCACGGTGCAGCGCACCTGCTCGGGCAGGCGCAGCGCCAGGCTGAGGCCGGCGGCGCCGCTGCCGATGATCAGAACATCCGTGGTCGGCAGAGTGTCGGTCATGCGGTTGGTCCCGGTAAATTTGGTCGGAAGGGGAGTTTATCGGGCGGGAGGGCAGTGTGCATCCGCCAGCCGGTTCGCTCCCGGGCTGGGGAAACAGTATCATGCACCCATGTGCAGCATCGGAATACGTAACAGGAGCTTTTTGCATCGGGTCGCCCCTCGGCCTGAACTTGTACGCCCGTCGCCTGTCCATAAGGCAGGAAAGGTGGTACCGGTGGCCAGGGAGTGCCCGCAATGACTTCCGACAGGGATGCCGACCAGGTTCTGGTCGAGCGGGTGCAGAAGGGCGACAAGAAGGCCTTCGATCTGCTGGTCCTGAAGTACCAGCAGAAGGTGGCCAACTTGATCAGCCGCTATATCCGGGATCCGTCCGAGGTGCTGGACGTGACCCAGGAAACCTTTATCAAGGCCTACCGGGCCTTGCCGAAGTTTCGTGGCGACAGCGCCTTCTACACCTGGTTGTACCGGGTGGCGATCAACACCGCCAAGAACCACCTCGCGGCGCAGTCGCGCCGGCCGCCGCAGGACGACATTGAGGCGCAGACGGCGGAACAGACCGATCTGGGCGCGCGGCTCAAGGAATTCGACACGCCCGAGCGACTGGCCTTGCAGGACGAGATTGCCCGCACCATCAAGCAGGCGGTGGACGATCTGCCCGAGGAGTTGCGAACGGCGATCATCTTGCGCGAGCTCGAGGGTCTGAGCTATGAAGAGATTGCCCAGGCAATGGACTGTCCCATCGGTACGGTACGCTCGCGGATCTTCCGTGCGCGTGAGGCGATAGACAAGAAGATCAAACCTCTGTTGGGTGCATGACATGAACAAGAAACGGGACCTGGCCAACGACGAGCGTTACGGAGAGCGACTCTCCGCCTTTCTCGATGGCGAGCTGGCAAGGCACGAGATGAAACGCATGGCCGCGGAGCTGGCCGGCGATCGCGGGGCGCGTCGACGTTACGAGCGCTACGCCCAGATTGCGGCACACATCGCCGGTGATGGCTATTCACGGGTCGATGCCAGTGGCATCGCCGAACGCGTGAGTCAGGTCCTGAGTGACGAGCCCACGGTGCTGGCCCCGCGCCAGTGGCGTGACGCGCTGCGCCTGCCGCGGCTCGCCCTGGGAGCGGCACTGGCCGCTGGCGTGGCGATGGTGGCGGTAGCGGTGGCGCCGCAGATGATCGGCGTGCAGGAGGCAGTGCCCCTGGCACCCGAGACCCAGACCTTTGCCTTCGCGCCGCGCCTGAGTGTGCCGGCCGATGGCTTCCGTACCGTGTCCCTACAGGCGACACCGGTGCATCACCGCCCCGTGGCTGCGGAACCCGTCGCGGCGGCCCGGCCGGCTGTGGCCGGGCATTGGAAGACGCTCGAGCCGGCGATGCGTGAGAAGCTGGTGCGCTATCTGTTGCAGCACAACGAGGTGGCCGGCCAGATCGCCTCCCAGCAACCCAGTGCACACCTGAGTTTTGTCAGCAATCAGCATGTCCGTCCCTGAACTGATGCGTTCCCTGCTGGTGTCGGCCTTGTGGTCGGCGCTGGTATTACCGCCGGTCTCGGTGGCCGGGGAATCCGACGCCGCCGACTGGTTTGCACGTATGCGCCAGGCGGTGCACAGCACCGATTACGAAGGGCGTTTCGTCTACCAGGTGGGGGAACAGCTCGACGGCATGTACGTGGTCCATCGGGTGCGTGACGGTCACGAACTGGAGCGCCTGGTGGCACTGGACGGCGAGCCCAAGCAGGTGATCCGCGGGCAGCAGGGAGTCGCCTGTCTGGAACCGCGCAGTCGGCACATCAGCGTGGTGGGCAATCGAGCCGGCATCCAGGATCTCAATACGCCCGACCTCGAGCACCTGCGCCAGTTCTATGATTTTGTCCTGCTCGGATCGGTGCGCGTCGCGGGCCGTCCCGCGCGGCGTATAGCGATCCGTCCGCGTGACCGTTTGCGCTTTGGTTATCGCATCGATCTGGACGAGCGCACGGCCCTGCCCTTGCGCTCGGTGATGCTGGAGCACGATGGTCAGGTGCGCTCCCAGACCCTGTTTGTCGATCTCAAGACC
Organism: uncultured Sedimenticola sp.; assembly: GCA_964394235.1. Taxonomy (GTDB): domain Bacteria; phylum Pseudomonadota; class Gammaproteobacteria; order Chromatiales; family Chromatiaceae; genus MONJU. The sequence continues at coordinate 22,484 of CAYMWJ010000015.1, forward strand.
GGTGAGCATGTCACACCCATCGAGAAGGACATCTCGGCCCTCGAATTGACCCGTATGCCGCCCAGGGTCGGAGAGGCTGTCGAGACCGCGCCGCGGGTCGAGTGGCAGTTCCGTGGCCTGCCGGCCGGTTTCCGCCTGATTACCCAGGGCAGCGTGGGCGAGGGTGCGCAGCATTATGTCTTCACCGATGGCCTGGCCTCGGTATCGTTCTACATCGAACTGAATCATGGGCGGGAGCCGGTGCTGAAGGGCTTCTCGCGCATCGGAGCGACCGAGGCCTTTGGCCTGGTACGGGACGGCTACCAGTTGGTGGCCGTCGGTGAGGTGCCACGCGCCACCTTGCGTCAGATCGTGCATACGGCGGAACCGAGATGATCGAACAGCACGCCCGCGTGGTCGCCGTCGAGGGAGACGTTGCCCTCTTGCTGACCGAGAGCCAGTCGGCCTGTGGGAGCTGCCAGGCGAACAGCACCTGCGGTACCGGCCTGCTGGCGAAACTTTTTCCGGCCCGTGCACGGCAACCGCTGCGACTGCCGATCGATCATCTGGCCCGCCGTCCCTTGCCCGGCCAGCGGGTGGTGCTGGGGATCGACGAGGGTTACCTGCAACGCAACACCCTGCTGTTGTATGCCGTGCCGTTGCTGGGGCTGCTGGGCGGGGCCGTGCTCGGTGACCTGTTCGGCGCCGGTGGTGTGGCTGGCGACGGGGCGGAACTCGCGGCCATCCTCGGCGGTCTATCCGGCTTGACAGCGGCAATCTTCTGGGTCCGCTGGCGCAGTCATGGCGCCATTGCCCGCATGGCACACTCGGTGCGTATCCTGCGGGTCGAGCCCGGTGTGCAGACCGTGGCGATCAGGGATCTCGGTCTGCATGCCTGATCCACTCCCTGCCGTACGACGATATCAACGAACAAACAAGGAAAAGCATCATGTCGAAGACGATTCGCATTCTTTCGATCGGGGTGTTGCTGGGCGGCTGGATGGCGCTCGGCCAGGCGTTCGCCGGCAGGCTGCCGGACTTTACCGATCTGGCGCGCGAGAACAGCCCGGCGGTGGTCAACATCAGCACTCATCGCGAGGCCAAGACGACCGGCGAACAGCGATTCCCGCATCAGTTCAAGATCCCGAACCTGCCGGAGGACAGTCCCTTCAATGACCTGTTTCGCCGTTTCTTCGAGGGGATTCCGCACATGCCCATGCCGGAACCGGACATGCAGTCCCTGGGTTCGGGTTTCATCATTTCGGAGGATGGTTACATCCTGACCAACCGGCATGTGATCGACGGCGCCGACACGGTGGAGGTACGCCTGAGCGATCGCCGCGTGTTCGATGCCAGGGTGATCGGCAGCGACAAGGCCAGTGACGTGGCGCTGATCAAGATCGAGGCCGACCACCTGCCCACGGTGAAGATCGGCAAGTCGAGCGAGCTGGAGGTGGGCGAATGGGTACTGGCCATCGGTTCGCCCTTTGGCTTCGACCATAGCGTGACGGCCGGTATCGTCTCGGCAAAGGGGCGCAGCCTGCCGAGCGAGAACTATGTGCCTTTCATCCAGACCGACGTGGCTATCAACCCCGGCAACTCGGGTGGTCCGCTGATCAATCTGGATGGTGAGGTGGTGGGCATCAACTCGCAGATTTACAGCCGCACCGGCGGCTTCATGGGGCTGTCGTTCGCCATTCCCATCGAGCTGGCGATGAACGTGGCCGAGCAGCTGCGCAGGACCGGTCACGTGTCGCGCGGTTATCTGGGCGTGCTCATTCAGGACGTGGACCGCAACCTGGCCGAGTCCTTCGGGCTGAAGCAGCCGCAGGGTGCCCTGGTCACGCAGGTCATGCAGGACACCCCGGCCGAAAAGGCAGGGCTCCAACCGGGCGACATCATCATCGAGTTCAACGGCACGCCGATCAAGCGCTCGGGTGAGCTTCCGCCGCTGGTCGGCGCCAGCCCGGTGGATCAGGACGCCACCCTTACCATCATTCGGGACGGCGAACGCATGTCGGTCAAGGTGCATATCGCCGAGCTGCTGGAAGAGGCCATGACTGCCAGTGCCGGCGGTGGTCAGCGCGTCGATCCGAATCGCATCGCGCGGCTGGGTGCGGTGGTGACCGACCTCACGCCCGAGGCGCGCAAGCGTGCCAAGCTGCCTGCCGGTGGTGCCCTGATCACCCAGGTCGAAGACGAAGGTCCCGCGCGTGAGGCCGGTCTGCTGCGCGGTGACGTGATTCGCATGTTCAATCGCAAGAAGGTCGAGAACGCGGCGCACCTGCGCAACCTGGTCAAGGAGGCGAAGGGCACTGTGGCGGCACTGATTCTGCGTGATGGCCAGCCGTTGTTCGTCGCCATCCGCGTGAATGACTGAGGGCGGCCTCGTCCTCTATTACCGTGAGGGCTGCCATCTCTGCGAGGAGATGGCGGCCGTGCTGTTTCGCGGCTGGCCACACCTGGCCGAACAGCTGTCCTGGCGCGACGTGGACAGCGATGCGCGGTGGCGGGAACGCTATGGGCTGAAAGTGCCGGTATTGTGCCTGGACGACGAGACGATCTGCGAATATTGTGCCGATATCGAGCGGCTTTCCGCGCGTTTCGGTGCGCCGGTGAATCCGCTATAATCCATCCTTCGAAGGCCTGCGCCAGGCGCGCGGAATCTCCGTCCGGGGGTTCCGTTTTTTCTGTCCGGCCGCCGGCCTCCACCGAACAGCCAGACAGCAGTCTTTCATGACCGACCTCAGTCACATCCGCAACTTTTCCATCATCGCGCACATCGACCATGGCAAGTCGACCATCGCCGACCGCTTCATCCAGATCTGCGGGGGGCTGTCCGAGCGTGAAATGGAGTCCCAGGTACTCGACTCGATGGACCTGGAGCGTGAGCGCGGCATCACCATCAAGGCGCAGTCGGTCACCCTGAACTACACCGCGCGCAACGGCGAGACCTACCAGCTCAACTTCATCGACACCCCGGGGCACGTGGACTTCTCTTACGAGGTCTCGCGCTCGCTGGCCGCCTGCGAGGGCGCGCTGCTGGTGGTGGACGCCGCGCAGGGCGTGGAGGCGCAGAGCGTGGCCAACTGTTACACCGCCATCGAGCAGGGGCTCGAGGTGTTGCCGGTGCTCAACAAGATCGACCTGCCCTCGGCCGACCCGGAGCGAGTGATCCAGGAGATCGAGGAGATCATCGGCATCGAGGCGGGCGATGCGCTGAAGGTGAGCGCGAAGACGGGCGAGGGCATCCCGGACCTGCTCGAAGCGCTGGTCGAGCACGTGCCGCCGCCCAAGGGTGACCGGGAGGCGCCCCTGCAGGCGCTGATCATCGATTCCTGGTTCGACCCCTACGTGGGCGTGATCTCGCTGATCCGCGTGGTCAACGGCGAGATCCGTCCCAAGGACAAGATGTACGTGATGTCCATCGGGCGCACCTTCCAGGTCGAGAAGGTCGGGGTGTTCACACCCAAGCGCGAGGAGCGCAAGGTACTCTCGACCGGCGAGGTCGGCTTCGTGATCGCCGGTATCAAGGAGATCGACGGCGCGCCCGTGGGCGACACCATCACCCTGGCCGACAACCGTGCTGCCGAGCCCCTGCCGGGGTTCCAGGAGATGCGCCCGCGGGTGTTCGCGGGGCTCTACCCGATCAGCTCGGACGACTACGAGGCCTTCCGTGAGGCCCTGCACAAGCTCAGGCTCAACGATGCCGCGCTGCACTTCGAACCCGAGACCTCGCAGGCACTGGGTTTCGGTTTCCGCTGCGGCTTCCTCGGCATGCTGCACATGGAGATCGTGCAGGAGCGCCTGGAGCGAGAATACGATCTCGATCTGATCACCACTGCCCCCACTGTAGTCTACGAGGTGGCGCTCAACGACGGCAGCGTGATCCAGATCGACAACCCGGCCGACCTGCCCGACCCGGCGCGCATCGACGAGATCCGCGAGCCCATCATCTCGGCCAACATCCTGGTGCCGCAGGACTACCTGGGCAATGTCATCAATCTGTGCATCGAGAAGCGTGGGGTACAGAAGAACATGCAGTACCTCGGTGGGCAGGTGCAGCTCACCTACGATCTGCCGCTCAACGAGGTGGTGCTCGATTTCTTCGATCGCCTCAAGTCGGTGAGCCGGGGCTATGCCTCTTTCGAATACGAGTTCAAGCGCTTCCAGACCTCGAATCTGGTGAAGCTCGACATCCTCATCAACGGCGAGCGCGTGGATGCCCTGTCGCTGATCGTGCATCGTGATCATGCCGAATCGCGCGGTCGCGAGTTGACCGAGAAGATGAAGGAGATCATCCCGCGGCAGATGTTCGAGGTGGCCATCCAGGCAGCGATCGGCAGCAAGATCATCGCGCGTTCCACGGTCAAGGCGCTGCGCAAGAACGTGACCGCCAAGTGCTATGGCGGCGATATCACCCGCAAGCGCAAGCTGCTGGAAAAACAGAAGGCCGGCAAGAAACGCATGAAACAGGTGGGCCGTGTGGAGATTCCGCAGGAGGCCTTCCTCGCCGTGCTGCACGTGGGCAAGGACAACAAGTAGGCGGGGACGCCGCCTGGGGAGACGATTTCGTGGATTACCTGATACTCGCCGGTTTCTTCGGCACCCTGGTCTGGATCATCTTTCAGTTCGGCATCGAGCACGCCCTGGCGGCTGGTGTGGCGATCACCGGCATCGTCTGGCTGATCCACCGCGTGGTCAAGGGGCCGCAGAAGCGCGAGGAGCTGCCCGGTTATGCCGAGTACGCCCGTTCCTTCTTTCCGATCTTTCTGGTCGTGTTGTTGCTCCGTGCCTTCGTGGCCGAGCCGTTTCGCATCCCCTCGGGCTCGATGATGCCCACCCTGCTGGTGGGTGATTTCATCCTGGTCAACAAGTTCACCTATGGTCTGCGCATGCCGGTGACCAAGACCAAGCTGCTGGAGATCAATGAACCGCAACGCGGCGACGTGGTGGTGTTTCGCTACCCGATGAATCCGAAGTTCGACTACATCAAGCGCCTGGTCGGTCTGCCGGGCGATCACATCCGCTACCGCAACAAGACGCTCTACATCAATGGCAAGCCGCAGCCGATCGAGCCGATCGGCCCCTACCAGCCGGTGGGCTCGGGTACCCGTGCCCTGGGCTCGGTCGAGGCCATCGAGGATCTCGAGGGTGTGAAGCATTCGGTGTTGATCAATCCCATGGCGCCGGACTTCAATCCTTCCTGTACCTTCATGGGCTATCGCGAGCTCGTGGTCCCCGAGGGGCACTACCTGATGATGGGTGACAACCGCGACGACTCCAACGACGGGCGCTGCTGGGGCTTCGTGCCGGAAGAGAACCTGGTCGGCAAGGCCTTCCTGGTCTGGTTCAGCCTCGACTGGAAGCGACCCGGCATCATCGCCTGGGACCGGATTGGCTCCCTGGTCCATTGATTCTTGTCCGAAACCGCGAAAGAATCGGCCAAACCCTTGTCATCGGAGAACGCCATGTCCCACGACCGCCCGATCCCCGCACGGCAACGGGGGCTGACTTTCATTTCCTGGTTGCTCGTGCTTGCCATCGCCACCTTCTTCTTCCTGATTGGCGTCAAGATGGTGCCGACCTATATCGAGAACTTTGCGATCAAGGAAGTGCTTGCCAATGTCGCTCGGGATCGCGGCTCGCACGACATGAGTCATCGCCAGCTCAAGAACAGCCTGCTCAAGCGCTTCCGCATCAATGGCGTGTACGATTTCTCGCGCGACAATATCCATATCAAGAAGACCAAGAACGGGACCCGCATCGATGTCCGGTACGAGGTGCGCAAGCCGGTGATCGGCAATGTCTCGGTGGTGATGGAGTTCTCCGAATCGGTCGTCATCCCCGAATGATCGACAGGCTGCAACGCCGCCTCGGCTACCGCTTCGACGACCCGGGACGACTGCTGCATGCGCTCACTCATCGCAGCGCCGGTCCCGATCACAACGAACGCCTGGAATTCCTCGGCGATGCCATTCTCGGTTTCGAGGTCGCCGATTGGCTGTTCCGGCACGAACAGACTGCCGACGAGGGCCAGCTCAGCCGCATGCGTGCCCAGCTGGTCAAGCGCGAGACCCTGGCCGAGGTGGCGCGCGAGCTGCAACTCGGTGACATCCTGCGCCTGGGGCCGGGTGAGCTGCGCAGCGGTGGCCAGAACCGCGACTCCATCCTCGCCGATGCAGTGGAGGCGATCATTGCCGCGGTCTATCTCGATGGCGGCATCGAGGCGGCCCGTGCCCTGGTGCGCCACCTGCTGGGAGAACGCCTGGCGACGGCTGGCCGGCAATTGCAGCAGAAGGACGCCAAGACCCGCCTGCAGGAGCATCTCCAGGCCCGTCGCCTGCCGCTGCCACGCTACGAAGTCGAACGCATCGACGGCGACCAGCATCGCCAGCAGTTCACGGTGAGCTGCCAGGTCGAGGGACTGGACACCCGCAGCCAGGGGCAGGGCAGCAGCCGCCGCAAGGCCGAACAGGCTGCGGCAGCCGCTTTTCTGGAGGCGCTCGAGAATGACTGAAACCCCGTTGCGCGCCGGTTACGCGGCCCTGGTCGGACGGCCGAATGTGGGCAAGTCCACCTTGCTCAACCGCCTGCTCGGCCAGAAGATGGCCATCACCTCGCACAAGCCGCAGACTACCCGGCACCGCATCCTCGGCATCAAGACCCGTGACGAGGGCCAGATCGTCTACGTGGACACCCCGGGCATCCACGACCGAGGCCGTCAGGCAATGAACCGCTATCTCAACCGCTCGGCGCATTCCGCGCTCACCGACGTGGACCTGGTGCTGTTCGTGGTACAGGCGCTGGCCTGGCACAAGGAAGACGAGCTGGTACTCAAGGCCATTCGCCAGGCGGGGCGCCCCTGTCTGGCGGTGGTCAACAAGATCGACACCGTCAAGCCACGCGAGAAACTGCTGCCCTTCCTGGCCGAACTGGGCGCGCGGCACGATTTCGTCGAGGTGGTGCCGGTCTCGGCACGTGACGGCACCCAGGTCGAGGCGCTCGACCGCCTGGTGTTGTCCTACCTGCCCGAGGGTGATCTCATCTATCCCGAAGATCAGATCACCGACCGGCCGGAGCGCTTCTTCGCTGCCGAGATCCTGCGTGAGCAGATCATCCGCCGCTACCACAAGGAACTGCCCTATGCGGTCACCGTGGAGATCGAGCGTTTCGAGGAAGAACCCGGTCGCTATGTCATCGGTGCGGTGGTCTGGGTGGAGCGCGAGAGCCAGCGCGGCATCCTGCTGGGCAAGGGTGGGCAGGCGATGAAGGAGACGGCTACCGCAGCACGGCACAACATGGCGGAGTTCTTCGACACCCGGGTACACCTGGATGTGTGGATCAAGGTGAAGAAAAGCTGGTCGAGCGACGAGACCACCCTGCAGCAACTGGGTTATTCCGACTAGGGCGTTTCCCGTGGACCTGCAACCGGCCTATGTGTTGCACACCCGCCGTTTTCGCGAGTCCAGCCTGATCGTCGAACTGATCACCCGCGATCACGGTCGCATGGGCGTGCTGGCGCGTGGCGCCTTGGGTGGCAGGGGTGGCCGACGCGCCCTGTTGCAAGCCTTCGTGCCGTTGCTGCTGGATTGGCGTGGCCGGGGCGAACTGCCGGTGCTGGCCGACTGCGAGGCCGCGGACCGTCCCCGTACCCTGGTCGGCCGTGCGCTGTATTGCGGACTTTATGTCAACGAGCTGGTGCTGGTCCTGTGCGAGCGTGCCGACCCGCACAGCGAGCTGTTTCCTGCCTATGTCCACTGCATCGATCAGCTCGCCGGCGCTGGAGACGACAACCGCCGGCTGGAGCCCGCGTTGCGGCGTTTCGAGCTGCGCCTGCTCGACGAACTGGGCATGGGCCTGCAGCTGGAGACCGACGCCGAAGGGCAGGCCATCGATCCGCTCAGGCGCTATCATTACCGCTTCGACGCCGGGCCGGCGCCGGTAGGCGAGGGCGCCGACGACAGCTGTCACGGCGAGACCCTGCTGGCACTCGCGCGTGGCGAATTCACCAGCGACCGGCAGCGCCGCGAGGCCCGGCAACTGTTGCGCCGGGTCATCGACCGCCATCTGGGGGGACGACGGCTGCGTACCCGCGAACTGTTCACAGCATCGACCAGGAAGACATCATGAACCGGAAACGCCTGCTTGGCGTCAACATCGATCACGTGGCCACCATCCGCCAGGCCCGGGGCACCCGTTACCCCGAGCCGGTCCAGGCTGCCCTCATCGCCGAGCAGGCCGGGGCCGACTCGATCACCCTGCACCTGCGCGAGGATAGGCGACACATCCAGGACCGCGACGTGCGCCTGCTCGCCGAGGTGTTGCAGACCCACATGAACCTGGAGATGGCGGCCACCGACGAGATGCTGCGCATCGCCTGCGAAGTGCGGCCCTCGTACTGCTGCCTGGTCCCCGAACGCCGCGAGGAATTGACTACCGAAGGTGGCCTGGATGCTGCCTCGCAGATCGACCCCCTGCGCGACTACTGTGCGCAACTGGCCGAGGCGGGCATCAAGGTGTCGTTGTTCATCGACGCCGACGAGCGCCAGCTCGAGGCCGCCGCCGAGATCGGCGTGCCGGTGATCGAGATCCATACCGGTCACTATGCCGAGGAACGTCATCCCGAGCGCAAGCAGGCCGAGCTGGCGCGCATCGCGCATGCCGCACTCTATGGCCAGCGTATGGGCCTGCAGGTGAATGCCGGGCATGGCCTGGACTATCACAATGTGCAGGCGGTCGCCGCCATCCCCGAGCTGGTGGAGTTCAACATCGGTCACGCCATCGTGGCGCGCGCCATCTTTCACGGCCTGGCCGAGGCGGTGCGTGAGATGAAGCGCCTGATCGGCGGGGCGGGGGCGAGTTAGAATGGCGTCCATGAACTACCCGACCATCGCCGACTGCATCGGCAACACCCCGCTGGTCCGCCTGCAACGCCTGCCGGGCGCGACCAGCAACACCCTGCTGGTCAAGCTGGAAGGCGACAATCCCGCCGGCTCGGTCAAGGACCGGCCCGCGCTGTCGATGATCGAGCGCGCCGAGGCGCGCGGCGAGATCCGTCCCGGTGACACCCTCATCGAGGCCACCAGCGGCAACACCGGCATCGCGCTGGCCATGGCCGCGGCGATCAAGGGCTACCGCATGATCCTCATCATGCCCGACAACCTCAGCCAGGAGCGGCGCGACGCTATGCAGGCCTACGGCGCCGAGCTGATCCTGGTCACCCGCGAGCAGGGCATGGAGGGCGCACGCGACCTGGCGCTGGCGATGGAGGCCGAAGGGCGGGGCCGCGTGCTCAACCAGTTCGCCAACCCCGACAACCCGCTGGCGCACTACGAGGGCACCGGTCCCGAGATCTGGCGCGATACCGGCGGCAGCATCACCCATTTCGTGAGCGCCATGGGGACCACCGGCACCATCACCGGCACCGCGCGTTATCTCAAGGAACAGCACCCCGGGGTACAGATCGTCGGCGTGCAGCCGGCCGAGGCCGCGCAGATCCCTGGCATCCGTCGCTGGCCGCAGGAGTACCTGCCCGAGATCTTCGACGCCTCGCTGGTCGATCGCGAGATCGACATCGACCAGGCCACCGCCGAGGAGACCACCCGGCGCCTGGCGCGCGAGGAGGGCATCTTCTGCGGTGTCTCTTCGGGCGGGGCCGTGGCCGCGGCCCTGCAACTGGCACGCGAGGTGGAGAACGCGGTGATCGTTACCATCATCTGCGATCGCGGTGACCGCTACCTGTCCACCGGCGTCTTCTCGCAGGAGTGAGCATGCAATTCACCGCCATCGGCTTCGCGGCCATCCCCGATACCGACAGCGCGCGCGATGCGTTGGGCCTGCACGACCTGGACGCGGCCGACATCGCCAAGGTCATGTTCCACCGCCACAAGCAGGCGAATGGCGACGAACGCCTGGGCTGGGATCAGTTGTGCCTGGGCGCGGTCTCGCTGCTGCGTGTGGATGCCGAGGGGGTACGCCTGGAGACCTTCTCGCAGGCCGAATTTCCCGAGATCCTGCTGATCGATGCCGTGTTCCAGGCCATGCAGGCCACGCCGCCGTTGTACAGCTGGGGCGGCGAGGACGATTTCGTACCGCTCTTGTTGTTCCGTTGCCTGCGCCATCGCCGCAGCGCCGCCGATTACTATGCGGCTGCCGAGCGGGGAGAGGCGCCACACCAGGATCTGCGGCAGCGCATGCTGTCGAATGCGACTTCCTTCCCCAGCCTACACGACGTGGCCCGCCGCCTGGGGCTGCCCGGCATGCAGGGGCTCGAGGCCGAGTCACTGTGGGAACAATGGCTGGCGGGTGAGCGCGCGGCACTGGGTGATTATGCCGAGGTGCAGGCGCTCAACACCGCGCTGCTGGCGCTGGAGATCTTGCACCTGCGGGGTGATTGCGCGCTCGAGGACGTGAGCCGCACCCATGAACAGCTGCGTGCGGCCTTGCAGGGACACCCGCGCCGCGAGGCCCTGCTTGGATCGCTGCCCGCATGAGCCGCCGCCGTAGACGCTTGCGCCTGCCGCAGGGGGAGTTCGAGGCGCACATCGACGACATGGCGCACGACGGCCGTGGCGTGGCCCGCGTGAACGACAAGGCGACCTTCATCCAGGGCGGGCTGCCAGGCGAACGGGTGCGTTTCCGCTACCTGAAGACCGGCAAGCGACACGACGAGGGCGTGGTGACCGAGGTTCTCGAGGCCGCGCCCGACCGCGTCGCACCGCGCTGTCCGCACTATGCCATCTGTGGCGGCTGCAGCCTGCAGCACCTGGGTCCCGCCGCGCAGATCGCCGCCAAGCAGGGGGTGTTGCTCGACAACCTGCGCAAGCTCGGCCAGGTCGAGCCGGGGGAGGTCTGGGCACCGCTCACCGCCGAGCCCTGGGGTTATCGCCGCAAGGCACGCCTGGGCGTGAAGTGGGTGCCGAAGAAGGGCAAGGTGCTGGTCGGTTTCCGCGAGCGTGGCAGCAGCAAGGTGGCCGAACTGGAGGAATGCCATGTGCTGCATCCGCGGGTCGGGCGCATCCTGCCGCAGCTGTCCGAACTGATCGAGGGCTTCAGCATCCGCGACCGCGTGCCGCAGATCGAGATGGCCATGGACGACGAACGCTGCGTGTTGATCTTCCGCCACCTCGAGCCCTTCAGCGAGGCAGACATCGAACGTCTGTGCCGCTTCGGCCAGGAGCACGATATCGTGCCCTATGTGCAGCCCGGTGGGCCGCATACGGTGGCCCCGCTCGATCCGCCCGGGGTGGATCTGCGCTATGCCCTGCCGTCGCAGGGGCTGAAGCTGGGCTTCCTTCCGGGCGACTTCACCCAGGTGAACACCGCCATCAACCGGCAGATGGTCGATCGCGCCATGCAGCTGCTCGCCCCGCAGAGCTACGAGACGGCGCTCGACCTGTTCTGCGGCGTTGGCAACTTCACCCTGCCGCTGGCGCGCCATGCCCGCGAAGTGGTCGGTGTGGAGGGCGATGCCGGACTGATGGCACGCGCGAGAGAGAATGCCCGGCGCAACGCTCTCGACAACGTGGCCTTCTACACCGCCAACCTGTACGAGGAACTCGAGCCGGCGACCTGGCAGGAGCGCCAATACGACATTGCCCTGCTCGATCCCCCGCGCAGTGGCGCCCAGCCGATCCTGTCGCTGCTGCCCCGGCTGGGCGTGCAACGCATCCTCTACATCTCGTGCTACCCCGGCACGCTCGCCCGCGACGCCGGCGAACTGGTACGCGACCACGGCTACCGGCTGCTCGGCGCCGGCGTGATGGACATGTTCCCGCACACCGGGCACGTCGAGTCCATCGCCCTGTTCGAGCGGGCGTAACGGGAACCCTGATCGAGCCGTACCCTCGTCAGCCCGGTCAAGCTGGCGTGGCAGCGGAATCGCAACACCGCCATTTTTGGCTGGCGTTGCCTTCCCACCAAAGGGAAACCATAATGGTTGCCTCTCGGCAAGAGGGCACCGATCATGGCTTCCATCACCGTCAAGAACATACCCGACGATCTGTATGAACGTCTCCGGGCCGCGGCGCGGATTCACCACCGTTCCATCAACAGCGAGCTGATCCGCTGTCTGGAAACGGTTCTCAAGCCTCATCCGGTTTCTCCCGAAGAACGACTGGAGCGGCTGCGTCGGATACGCTCCAGCATCTCCGATGTCAGCCTCACGCCAGAGGAGATTCAGCGGGTCATCGAAGACGGCCGGCCGTGATCGTCGCCGACACCAATCTCATCGCCTACCTGACGCTACCGCCCCCTTGTACCGATGCCCCTCGAAATCGAACGCAAGTTTCTGGTGACCGACGAGCGCTGGCGCGCGCAGGTCGAGCGCAGCGTGCCCATGCGCCAGGGCTATCTCTGCCACGATGCGCGCCGTGCCATGCGGGTGCGCATCTTCGGTGAGCAGGCACATCTGAACATCAAGGCCAGCGCCGACGGTATTCACCGCCACGAGTTCGAGTATGCCATCCCGCTGAATGATGCCGAGGCGCTGTTCGCGCACGTGGTCGAGGGGCCGGTGCTCGAGAAGGTCCGCCATTACCTGCATGTCGGTGAGCATCTCTGGGAGATCGACGAATTCCAGGGCGAGAACGCGCCGCTGGTGGTGGCCGAGATCGAGCTGTCCCATGCCGACGAGCCCTTCGAGCGTCCCCCCTGGCTGGGCGAGGAGGTCTCGAGTGACCGGCGCTACTACAACAGCCAACTCGCCAGCCATCCCTACAGCCGATGGCGCGATTGATCCGCCTGCTGGCCACCCTGGTGTTGTTGTCGCTGGGCGGCTGCCGTGAGGGCGCGCCCGAGGCGCTGGTGTTCGCGGTGGCCAGTTCGCCCAGTTCCTTGCATCCGCTGCTGGCCACCGATGCGGTCTCCGAACGCATCAATGCCTTGTTGTACCGGCCGCTGGTGGACTTCGACGCAGCCGACCGCCCGATCCCGGGCGTGGTGCGCTGGCAGCGCATCGACGACCGCCACTACCGGCTCGCGCTCAACGGCTCGCCCGTCCCCTTTGCCGACGGTTCGCCGGTGACACTGGACGACGTGGCCGCGACCCTGCGCACAGCGCGCGATCACCCGGCCTCGCCGCATGCGGGCACCCTGAAACACATCGTGCAGATCCGCCATGAGGGCGGTGCCCTGCGACTGGATCTCTCGCGTCCCGACCCGCGCCTGCCCGAGCGTCTGCACCTGGGCGTGGCGCCGGCCGGACGGCTGGGGGAGGGCGGGGCGCTGGCGCGCACTCCGCTCGGTTCGGGGGCATTCCGCTTTCTCGGCTGGCAGGCCGATGGCGGGGTGCTGCTGGCGCGCCGGGCCGACGGGCTGAAGGTCCGCTTCGCGGTGGTGCCCGATCCGACCATGCGTGCGCTCAAGCTGTTGCACGGCGAGGCGCAGCTAGTGCAGAACGATCTGCCCTTCGAGATGGTCGAGCACCTGGCGCGCGACCCGGCCATTACCCTGCATGAGACGTCGGGCACCACGTTCAGCTACCTGGGGTTCAATCTCGAAGACCCGGTCACCGGCGATCGGCGGGTGCGTCAGGCCATCGCCTTGGCCATCGACCGCGAGGCCATCGTGCGCCACCTGTTCCGCGGCCATGCGCGGCTGGCGACCACCCTGCTGGTGCCGGGGCACTGGGCGGCGCATCCGGGGCTGGCGCCCTGGCCGCACGATCCGGATCGCGCCCGCGCCCTGCTCGCCGAGCTGGGTTACGGGCCACAACGGCCCTTGCGCATCACCTACAAGACCTCGACCGATCCCTTCCGCCTGCGCATCGCGGCGGTGATCCAGGCGCAGCTGGCAGAAGTGGGCATCGATCTGGAGATCCGCAGCCACGAATGGGGTACCTTCTTCGGCGACATCAAGGCCGGGCGCTTCCAGATGTACAGCCTGAGCTGGGTGGGCATTCGCAGCCCGGACATCTACCGTCACATCTTCCACAGCGCCTCGCTGCCACCCGGAGGCGCCAACCGGGGACGTTATCGCAACCCCGAGGTCGATGCCTTGATCGAGCGTGCCGAGCGCCTGCCGCGTGAACAGGCCGTGCCTTTGTATCGGGCGATCCAGGAACGGGTGCACCGCGACTTGGTGTATGTGCCGCTGTGGCACGAGAACAATCTGCTGCTGAGCCGAGGGGTGGGCACTGTCGCGCCCCGGCGTGACGGCAGTTATGGTTTTCTCGAATCGGTCAGGCCGCGTGTGGTCGCACCTCGTGGTCCAGGCGATCGCGCAGCCGCTGTTCTGCCCGCAGCAGGTCGTAACGCGCCTGCAGGTTGAGCCAGAAGGCCGGGTCCATGCCGAAGAAACGTCCCAGGCGCAGCGCAGTATCAGCGGTGATGGCACGCTTGCCCTGAACGATCTCGCTGATGCGCCGCTGCGGCACGCTGATGTCCTTGGCCAGACGATATTGCGAGATGCTCATTGGGAGCAGGAACTCTTCGAGCAGGATCTCGCCCGGATGTACAGGATCGAATTCTCTTGCCGACATGGACGTTCTCCTCAATGGTAATCGACGATCTCGACCTGATGGGCATGTCCATCGCGCCATCGGAAGCAGATCCGCCACTGGTCGTTGATGCGGATGCTGTACTGGCCTTGCCGTCTGCCTTTCAGTCGCTCCAGCCGGTTGGATGGCGGAATACGCAAGGCATCCATATCAGTGGCCGCCGCCAGCATCTCCAGCTTGCGCGCGGCCACCCGCTGAATGTCCTGCGGGATCTTTCGCGAGAACTTCCCTTGAAAGATCCGTTGTGCTTCCTTGCACCGAAACGATCGGATCATACGCAGGATAGTAGCGCATGGCGTTAGTATCGGGAAGCGACCCTATCGACGTCAGGAAGATTCCACCGCCAAATCGATACATAATCCCCAAAACCCGCACAACGACCCATGACCTCACGCCGTATCGATATCGACCTGTCCACCCAGACCCTGCGCCTGCTCGAGGGCGAGCAGGAGCTGTTGCGTTATACGATCTCCACCGCGCGCAACGGCGCGGGGCAGTGCCAGGACTCGGAGTGCACGCCGTTGGGACGCCATCGCATCCGTCTGAAGATCGGTGCGGGCTGCCCGCCGGGGACGGTATTCGTGGCGCGTCGTCCCACCGGCGAGGTCTGGACCCCCGAGTTGGCACGAGCGCACCCGGAGCGCGACTGGATCCTGACCCGCATCCTGTGGCTGACCGGCTGCGAGCCGGGCTACAACCGTGGGGGAGAATGCGACAGCCTGCGGCGCTTCATCTACATCCACGGCACCCCGGACGATCAGCCCATGGGCGAGCCCTGTTCGCATGGCTGTGTGCGCATGCGCAACACCGACATCATCGAGCTGTTCGATCGTGTGGAACGCGGCACCGAGGTGATGATCCATGCTGGCGGGGCAGGGGGATCATGCTGAGTCGCCTGCTCGATACCCTGCTGGTGCTGCTGGGCGTGGTGAGCCTGGTGTTCCTGCTTGCCGCCGTGGTGCCTGGCGATCCGGTGGACGTGATGCTGGGCGAGCAGTCCAGCGCCGCCGACCGTGAGGCCCTGCGTGCGGCCATGGGCCTGGACCGGCCGCTGGCGGTGCGCTGGGCGGACTACCTGGGCGGCCTGTTGCGCGCCGACCTGGGACAATCGCTGTTGCGTGAGCGGCCGGTATCGACGCTGATCGCCGAACGCCTGCCGGCGACCCTGTCACTGGCGCTGGCCGCCTTTGCCGTGGTGCTGCTGATCGCCCTGCCGCTGGGCCTGCTTACGGCACTGCACCGGGGGCGCTGGCCAGACCGCCTGGCCGGTCTGTTTGCGCTGCTGGGCCAGGCGATTCCGAATTTCTGGCTCGGTCCTCTGCTGGTGCTGGGGTTCTCCGTCGGCTTGGGGTGGTTGCCGGTGAGCGGACGGGAAGACGGGCCGGCCAGCCTGGTGCTGCCGGCGCTCACCCTGGGGACCTCGATGGCCGCGCTGGCGATGCGCATGCTGCGCGCCAGCCTGCTCGAGGTGCTGGAACAGGACTGGATGCGCACCGCGCGCGCCAAGGGGCTGGGCGCCCGGCAGGCCCTTTGGCGTCACGCCTTGCCCAACGCCCTGCTGCCGGTGGTCACCCTGCTGGGCCTGCAACTGGGTGGCCTGCTCGGTGGGGCAGTGGTGACCGAGGTGGTGTTCGCCTGGCCAGGTATCGGTTCGCTGCTGATCGAGGCCATCCACCAGCGCGACTACCCCCTGATCCAGGGCGTGGTGCTGGTGATCGCGGTGAGCTATGTGTTGCTCAATGTCCTGACCGACGGGCTGTTGCGCGCCCTCGACCCCCGAATGGAGCCGGGCGGATGAGTCGTCTGCCCGCGCTGGTCCTGCTCGGGTGGGCATTGGTCGCGCTGGGTGGCTGGGTGCTGCCGCTGACGCCCGACGCCATCGACCTGCAGCGGCTGTTCGCCGCGCCCTTGTCAAAGGGATACCTGTTCGGTGGCGACGAGCTGGGACGTTCGGTGGCCGAGCGGCTGGCCGCGGGGGCCGGAATATCGCTTCTGGTCGCGGTGGTCAGTGTCTCATTGTCTGCCGTTATCGGCACCGTCATCGGGATGCTGGCAGGATACCTAGGCGGCTGGACCGACCGGGTGGTTTCGCGTTTGATCGAGGTGTTCCTGGCCTTTCCCGGGCTGTTGCTGGCCATTGCCCTGGCGGCCTTCCTGGGGCCGGGCTTCGACAATGTTATCATCGCGCTCTCGGCCATGGGCTGGGTGGGCTATGCGCGCCTGAGCCGCAACCAGGTGCTGTCGCTGCGCCATCGCGAGCATGTGCTGGCGGCCGTTGCGCTGGGCCGCGCGCCGCCGGCCATCATGGCGTATCACTTGCTGCCGCTGTTGCTTGCGCCACTGCTGGTCGAGGCCAGCTTCGGCCTGGCCTCGGCGGTGGTCGCCGAGGCCGGTCTGTCATTCCTTGGGCTGGGCGTGCAACCGCCCCAGGCCTCCTGGGGCAGCATGATCCGCGAGGGCGTGCGCTACCTGCTGGTGGCGCCGCACCTGGTGCTGGTGCCGGGGATTGCGCTGTCGCTGGTGGTGCTGGCGGCCAACGTGCTGGGCGATGGGCTGCGCGACCGACTGGATGTCACTTCACGTAGTAGGCCGTGAAATACAGGTCCTTCACCATGGGCTCGTCAGTGAGTTCCTCGAGCTTTTTGCGGATCGCCTCGAGCAGCTGCTTGCGCAGCGCCTCCTTGCCCTCGTGGGTGGTGAGTTGCTTGCCGTCGGCCCCGGCGATGATCATCAACACCGTATGCCGCAATGCCGGCATGTGTGTCTTGATCTGCTCCACCTTGCTGGCGTACTTGGTCATCAGCTGGATGTCGCAACGGATATACTTGGGGCCGCCGGTGAGGTTGCTGATGATCGAGGGCTTCATCTCGACATAGCTGATCTTGACCGGTTCCTTCTCCCCGTCTCCCGCCAGGGCAGGAAGAGAAAAAGCGATAAACAACATAAAGATAGAGAATAGTCTCGAAGTGATTTCCATTTTTCTTCCCATGTACTGCAAACGGATTGTCGGTTGCTGGACCGGCGGGTCTCACGCGGAGGACAGATGCACGGACCAGTGATGATCGACCTCCTCGGCACCGAGCTGTGCGCCGAGGACATCACGCGGCTGCGGCATCCGGCAACCGGCGGGGTCATCCTCTTTCGCCGCAACTACGCCTCGGTCGAGCAGTTGTATCGGCTGATCCGCGAGATTCATGAGCTGCGTTCGCCTCCGTTGTTGATCGCGGTCGATCAGGAAGGCGGGCGGGTGCAGCGCTTTCGTGAAGGGTTCACCCGCCTGCCACCGCCAGCGGCCATCCTGCCGTTCTGTGACGGCGACCTGGCGCGTGCGCGGCGGGTGGCCCACGAGCTGGGCTGGCTCATGGCTGCCGAACTGCGCGCGGTTGGCGTGGACTTCAGTTTTGCCCCGGTGCTCGATCTGGGATTGGGCATCAGCGAGGTGATCGGTGACCGTGCCTTCGGCGAGACGCCGGAACAGGTCGCCAGCCTGGCCATGGCCTGGATGTTGGGCGCACGAGAGGCGGGCATGATCAGCGTGGGCAAGCATTTCCCCGGTCACGGTGCGGTGCGTGCCGATTCGCACCACGAGCTGCCGGTGGACGAAAGACCGCTGGAGAACATCCTGCACCAGGATGTGCTTCCGTTTCGCCGCCTGATCTCCGCCGGGCTCGAGGGGATCATGCCGGCGCACGTGGTGTATCGTTGCTGTGACGAACGGCTCGCGGGGTTCTCGCCGTTCTGGTTGCAGACCATCCTGCGCGGTGAGCTGCGCTTCAATGGCGTGATCTTCAGCGACGACCTGAGCATGAAGGCCACCGATGCCACCGGAACGCCAGCCGAGCGGGCGAGGGCAGCCATTGCTGCTGGATGTGACCAGGTGCTGGTATGCAATGATCCGGCGGCGGCCGAACAGGTGCTGGAGGCGCTTGCCGATCACCACGACCCGGTGTCGCTGACGCGTTGTATCCGGTTGCACGGCCGTCCCGCGCCCGACCGGCAACAGCTCCGCGAATCGAGCCGTTGGCACAGGGCGGCTGGCCTGGCCGCCGATATCCTGCAACAACTCGAGGACGAACTTTCCCTATGAATGCGCTGTCACCCGAAGCCAGGCATGCGCAGGACGTGCTGGACCAGGCTGAACTTCTCCATGACGAACACGCAGTGAACCAGGCCGTGCGCAAGATGGCCGCACGTATCACGGCCGATCTGGCCGAGGCCGATCCGCTGCTGCTGTGCGTGATGAACGGAGGCCTGGCGCCCACGGCCATGCTCATGCCACACCTGATCTTTCCCTGGAAACTCGACTACCTGCACGCCACGCGCTATCGCGAGCAGACCTCGGGTACCGAGCTGGTCTGGCAGCGAACCCCTGCACAGTCACTGACCGGCCGCCATGTGCTGGTGATCGACGACATCCTCGACGAGGGCCATACGCTGGAGGCCATTCTGCACTACTGCAAGGCTCAGGAGCCGGCCAGCCTGCGCGCTGCGGTGCTCACGCAGAAGATCCACGACCGCGGGGTGCGCCCGCTGATCGACTACATCGGCCTGACCGTGCCCGACCGCTATGTCTTCGGTTGCGGCATGGACTATCGTGGATACTGGCGCAACCTGCCGGCCATCTACGCCTTGCCGGAACACCTGGAGGGACACTGAATCATGCAATACCTGGGTATCATCGGCGGTTCCGGCCTGACCCGGCTGGAGGCACTGGAGATCGAACGGCGCGAACTGGTCTCGACGCCGTTCGGGGCCCCTTCGGCGCCCATGCAGTTCGGACGCCTGGACGGGCTGCCAGTCGCCTTTCTGCCGCGCCACGGCGGCAATCACCAGGTACCGCCGCACAAGGTCAACTATCGCGCCAACATCTGGGCCTTCAAGGAAGTCGGGGTCGAACGTATCGTCGGCATGGCCGCGGTCGGTGGCATCTCCGGTAACATGGGGCCCGGTACCCTGTGCGTTGCCGACCAGGTCATCGACTACACCTACGATCGCAAGCACACCTTCTACGAGCAGGACCTCACGCGGGTCATCCATGCCGACTTCACCGAACCCTATTGCGAGGCGCTGCGCCAGCAACTGCTGGCTGCGGCCGGGCGTATCGGCGAAGCGGTGGTGGAAAAGGGGACCTATGGCGCCACCCAGGGGCCGCGCCTGGAGTCGGCCGCCGAGATCCGCCGCCTGGCGCGTGACGGTTGCGACATCGTCGGCATGACCGGGATGCCCGAGGCCGCCCTGGCCCGGGAACTCGAGCTTTGCTATGCCAACTTCTCGCTGGTGGTCAACTGGGCCGCCGGGCTGGGTGATGGCGGTCCCATCACCATGCAGGAAATCGAGCGCCACCTGGGCGAGGGCATGGCGCGCGCCATTCGGGTCATCGCGGCCCTGGAGCGCGAATGACTCACTGGCAGCGCACTTGGGCCGGGGCCCTGCTGCTGTGGGCTGCAACGGCGGTGGCCGAAGTGCCCGATGCCTTCGAGAAAGGGATGGCGGCCCTGCTGGAGGGCAATTTTGCCGAGGCCTGGTGCCTCTGGCGGCCGCTGGCCGAACAGGGGCATGCCGAGTCGCAGTACAATCTGGGCTGGCTGTATGCCAACGGCAACGGCCTGGCCGTGGACATGGATCGTGCCTTCTACTGGTGGAAACAGGCCGCGGCCCAGGGGCATGCCGACGCCGAATTTGCCATTGGCCTGGCCTACACCACGGGCGAGGGCGTGGAGCGCGATCTGGCCGAGGCGGTGCGCTGGATCTACCGCGCCGCCAGGCAGGGACACCCCGATGCGCGCGACATCCTGCTGCGCCTGGCCGGCGATCCCGAGATCGATGTGCTGGCCATCGTTCCCGAGCTGCTCGACCAGTCCTGGTTCGGCTGGACCGGACAGGTCACCGGCAAGCGTATCAATGTACGCGCCGGTCCTGGTACGGGTACGCGGATCGTGACGCAGCTCGAGCAGCATCAGCAAGTGCGTGTGCTGGGCAAGCGTGGGAACTGGTTGCGTATCCAGTTGCCTCCCCGTGAAGGCGAGAACGCACCGCGTCTGGCCTGGGTTTATCATTCACTTCTCAAACCCGTGCGCACCCCGCAACACAGGAAGGAACCATGAATATCTATCGTCTGTTGCTGATCGTTTTGTCGCTGATCTCTGCCTGGCTTTACTTGCGGGTGGTCCTCCCGCCGGAACCGGTGGCGCCGGTGATCACGGAAACGACAGGGGAGACCCCGCCCGGAAAAGGCGGACCTCAAACAGCTGCTGCCATCAACGCCGAGGTGCCAGTTGCTGCTGCAAGCGAAACGGCCTCTCAGCTGGAGACGATCGAGGCAAATCCCGCAGAGACCACCCCGGTGGCGCCCGAGGTCGCAATATCATCTGCCGAACTGCAACCCTTGCCGGCTGACCAGATGCAACAGGTCATCGAGACCCTGGCGCCGGAGCTGGTTGAGCGCAAGCCTTGAGGAAACTACATTGACGTGAAGTGCACAGGAGGTGCGGTGGCGCAATCGGGGCAGTGTCCGGCGCTTTCCCACCTGCAGCTCGCCTCGCAGGAGGCTGATCGATACGGACTCGACAGCTCTGTACAGTAGGCGCTTGCGGCTTTCTGATCGCACCATAATAAACCTTGATTCCCGGATAAGGCAGAAGCGGGGAAAGAGAAAAGGCGCACACTGC
>CAYMWJ010000016.1:0-41991 GCA_964394235.1 uncultured Sedimenticola sp.
AGTTGCCCAAGCTGGATCTGAACCGCGGCTACCTGCTGGTCGACATGCCGCGCGACGCCGGGCAGGCCGAGGTGCTCGATGCCATGCTCGGCGAGCTGGGTCAGCCCGTCGATCTGGCGATCAAGCTCGATGTAGACATGGACGAGCTGATGGAGCGCCTGGTCGGCCGGGTGCAATGTGATCACTGCGGCGCACTCTACAACATGTACGTGAATCCTCCACTGGTGGATGGTGTCTGCGACGCCTGCGGTGCCCGTGTGCGCCGGCGCCCGCCCGACTACGAGGAGACCATCAGCAATCGCCTGCGTGTCTACGAAGGCCAGGTGGGGCCGTTGTTGCAGTACTATCAGCAGGCCGGAAAGCTGCAGCGTTTCGATGCCACGGGCGAGATCGAGCCCCTGTGGCGACAAGTGAAGGCAGTCCTCGACACCACGCCCAGTGTGGATGAGGCCTCAGCCACTGCGCCAGCTGCCGACACCATGGCCGAGGCGGACAGAGCGACGAGCGAGGAGTCGGTCACGGCGGCAGACAGCAAGGCGACGAGCAAGAAGGCCGCCGAGAAGGCGGTGGTCGGGAAGACTGTGAAAAAGGTGCCGGCCAGCACGACCGCGAAGAAGGCAGCGACCAAGAAAGTCGCCAAGAAGGCCGCGAAGAAGGCGGCAACCAAGAAGACGGCCAAGAAGGCTGCGAAGAAGACGGCAACCAAGAAGACGGCCAAGAAGGCCGCGAAGAAGACGGCGACCAAGAAGACGGCCAAGAGGGCCACAAGGTAAGGTGGCAGGCAAGAAGACCGCGGCATACGCCATCGTCGTTGGGGAAGCGGGAAAAGCGTACTTTCCCTCCCCCGTGCAGGGGGGCGACCGGGAGGGGGCGCCCCTCTCCTGATTGCCCCCGCAAGCGGGGCGCGACTGGATCGAGGTTCCCCGGAGACATTGCCGAATCGCTCCCGGCGTGTGCCAGGCATTTTGCCACGCGGGTTTCCCCGGTATGCTGCGCGCATGTCCGCCGTTGTTCCCGACATCCAGCAGACCCTGGCCAGGGTCTTCGGCTATGCCGAGTTCCGTCCCCGCCAGCGCGAGATCATCGAGACCCTGATCGCAGGGAAGGATGCCTTCGTGCTGATGCCGACGGGTGGCGGCAAGTCGTTGTGTTACCAGATTCCCGCCCTGCATCGCCCGGGTGTGGCCGTGGTGGTCTCGCCACTGATTGCCCTGATGAGTGACCAGGTCGAGGCCCTGCGCGCCAACGGCGTGGCGGCCGCGGCCTGGCATTCCGGTCTGTCCCCCGAGCAGGCGCGAGCCATCCTGGCCGATCTGCATCGTGGACGGCTGGATCTGCTGTATGTCAGCCCCGAGCGCCTGATCAATGGCGACCTGCTCACCCGCCTGGCGGAGTTGCGTCTGGCCTTGTTCGCCATCGATGAGGCGCATTGCGTCTCGCAGTGGGGTCACGATTTTCGTCCCGAATATGCCCAGCTCGGCCTGCTGCGCGAGCGCTTTCCCGCCGTGCCCCTGGTGGCGCTGACCGCCACCGCCGACGAACAGACCCGCGAGGACATCGTGCGCGTGCTGGGGCTGGCCGGTGCGCGCCGTTTCGTCGCCGGATTCGACCGTCCCAACATCCGCTACAGCGTGCTCGACAAGTACCGCCCTGCCGAGCAGCTGCGTGCCTTTCTCGAGCAGCGGCGCGGTGAGTCGGGCATCGTCTACGCGCTGAGCCGCCGCAAGGTCGAGGAGATCGCCGGACGCCTGCGCGAGCAGGGTTTCTCCGCCGCCGCCTACCACGCGGGTCTGCCGCCGGCGGAGCGGGAGTCGGTGCAGAGCGCCTTCCTGCGTGACGAGGTGCGCATCGTGGTCGCCACCGTCGCCTTCGGCATGGGGATCGACAAGCCGAACGTGCGCTTCGTGGTGCATTACGATCTGCCGCGCCACATCGAGGGCTATTACCAGGAGACCGGTCGTGCCGGGCGCGACGGTCTGCCCGCCGAGGCCCTGTTGCTGTACGGGACGCAGGACGTGGTCACCGCGCGCCGCCTGATCGAGAACAACGGCAACGAGACGCAACGGCGCATCGAGTCGCACAAGCTCGATGCCATGGTGGCGCTGTGCGAGAGTCCGACCTGCCGGCGCCGGGTGTTGCTCAACTATTTCGGTGACTGGCTGGATGAAGATTGCGGCAACTGCGATGTCTGTGCCGATCCGCCGGCACGCTTTGATGCCACCCGCGAGGCGCAGATGGCCTTGTCCTGCGTGTACCGGGTGGGACAGCGTTTCGGTATGCGCCATGTCATCGAGGTGCTGCGCGGGGCGGATACCGAACGCATCCGCCGGTTGGGCCACGATCGCCTGTCCACCTATGGCATAGGCCGCGAGCTGGGCGAGGCCGAATGGGCCTCCATCCTGCGTCAGCTCGTGCATCTGGGCTACCTGCGCCAGGACATCGCTAACTACTCGGTGCTGCAACTCACCGAGCGTGCCCGCCCGCTGTTGCGTGGCGAGATCCGCCTGGAGCTGGCCCGCCCCCGCGTGCGCGAGCGCCCCGCGCGCAAGCGCCGCGCCGCCCTGGCCGCCGACGGCCCCTACGACGAGGTGTTGTTCGAGCGCCTGCGTGCCCTGCGCAAGCAGCTGGCCGACGAGCGTGGGGTGCCGCCCTACGTGATATTCGGTGATGCCAGCCTGGTGCAGATGGCGCGTCACAAGCCGCGCGACGAACGCGCCCTGCTGGCCATTCACGGCGTCGGGGTGCACAAGCTCGAACAGTATGGTGCGGCCTTCCTGCGCGTCATCGCGGCGCACGCTGCCGAGACGGCCTGACCCGGATCGGATTTGCCGCCAGCCCTCGGGCAGGGGTGGGGTTCGCCGCAAACCCTCGGTCAGTGACTCATGTCTTCCTGCCGATCAGCTCGATGGGGTAGCCGTCCGGGTCCTCGACGAAGGCGATGACGGTGGTGCCGGCGTTCATCGGTCCGGGTTCACGGATGATCTTGCCGCCGCGCTCGCGGATGCGCTCGGCCGCCGCGTACACATCATCCACTTCGATGGCGATGTGGCCAAAGCCGGTGCCCAGCTCGTAGTGCTCCACGCCCCAGTTGTAGGTCAGCTCGATGACGGTGTTCTCGGCCTCGTCGCCGTAGCCCAGGAAGGCCAGGGTGAACTTGCCCTCGGGATAGTCCTTGCGGCGCAGCAGGCGCATGTCCAGCACCTCGGTGTAGAAGGCGATGGCGCGTTCGAGGTCGCCGGTGCGAAGCATGGTGTGCAGGATGCGCATGGGGTGTCCTCCCGGTTTGGATGGTGCCCATTGTGCTGTCGAAAGGGCATGGGTGCAATGCGGCTCAGCTCGTCGTGCCGGCATCCGGTGGGGGTGGCGAGAGGGGCTCCAGGGGGCGCGGTTTGCCGAACAGATAGCCTTGCAGCCAGTCGCAACCCTCGGCGCGCAGGAAGGCATGTTGTTCCGGGGTCTCCACGCCCTCGGCGACCACTTGCATGTCGAGGGTGTGGGCCAGGCCGATGATGGCACGTACCAGGGTGGCGTCCTGCTCGTCGTTGACCACCTCCTTCACGAAGGAGCGGTCGATCTTGACCATGTCGAAGGGGAAGGCGCGCAGGTGGCTGAGCGAGGACTGGCCGGTGCCGAAGTCGTCCAGGGCGATGCGCACTCCCAGCACCTGGATGTCGGACAGTTGCAGGGTGATGCGCTCCAGGTCGCGCGCCAGGGTGTCCTCGGTGATCTCCACGATCAGGCGCTCGGCCTGCAGGCGACCTTCGGTGATCCGTTGTCTCAGGCTCTCCAGGAAGCCGGGGCTGTGCAGCAGGCGGGCCGATACGTTGATCGAATAGGGGGTGGAATCAGCCTGCCGGGCCTCGAGCTGGTCCAGCATCCAGTCGGTGATGCGCGGCATCAGGCCCATCTCCTCGGCCAGGGCGAGGAAGGCCGCCGGTGCCAGCAGACCCCGTTGCGGGTGTTGCCAGCGCAGCAGGCATTCACAGGCATGCAGTTGTCGCCCCTCGATGTCGAGGATCGGTTGCACGAAGACACGCAATTGTTCTTCCGACAGGGCCTGGTGCAGTTCGCGTTCGAGCTGCAGGTTGTGGCGGCTGTTGTGCAGCATCTCGTGATGGAAGCGCACCACGCCCGCGCGACCTGCGGTCTTGGCCTGGTACATGGCGGTGTCGGCATGCTGGATCAACTCGTCGGCAGTGGTGCCGTGTTCCGGCGCGATGCTGATGCCGATGGAGGCACTGGTGTGGAAGCGGATGCCGTTGATCTCGAAGGGGTGGTCCAGGGTGTCCACGACCTTCTGTGCCAGGCGTGCGGGTTCGCTGCGGTGCCCGAAACGGCCGAGCAGGACGGCAAACTCGTCACCGCTCAGACGGGCCACCAGGTCGTCGTGGCGCAGCGCATCGCGCAGGCGCCGCCCCACCTGGATCAGCAGCTGGTCACCGGTGAGGTGTCCATGGCTGTCGTTGATCTGCTTGAAGCGATCCAGGTCGAGGAACAGGATGGCTATCTGGTGGCCCTTGGGCAGCTCGCTGCGCAGCGCCTCGTCCAGGCGCTCGTGAAACAGGCGCCGGTTGGGCAGGCCGGTGAGCGCGTCGTGGTAGGCCAGGTAGTCGAGCCGCTGTTCACGCGCCCGTACCTGTTCGCGCATGGCGCTGAAGGCTTCCACCAGATGCCGGGTCTCGTCGATGGGCGGCAGGGCGATCTCTTCGCCGTTCTCGCCGCGCGCCTCGCGATGGAGTTGTTCGGCGATCTCGCTGATCGGGCGCAGCAGCCAGTACTGGAAGGCGAGATAGCCGAGTGCCAGCAGCAGGATGATGCCACCGGCCAGCCAGCCGATGCCACTGGCCAGGCGATCACCGAGGCGCAGCAGGCGTTGCAGCTGGGCACTGGAGTCGGCCTGCAACTGGATGCGGGTGGCGAGCAGGCGCGCGAGCAGGCGGTTCAGTACCGGGGTGATTTGCTGTTCGAGGATCACCAGGTCCTGTCGCCAGGCCTTGCCATCGAATATGACGCGCAGACGGTGGTAACCGTCGATCCAGCGGTGCAGCGCCGCATCGATTTCGTCCATTTCCGTGACCAGGAGGTGTTCGTCGGCCGCTGTGAGCCTTGCGCGCAGCATGGCGAGTCGCTGACGAAAGATCTCCAGGCGGTCTTCGATGTTGTTCACTCGGGTCTGCATGGCGCGGTGTGCATCGGTGTCGAAGATGCCGAAGCGATTGGCCACCATCAGGCGCAGTTCGCCGATAATCTGCTGCCAGTACAGGCGCAGTCGCAGGGCCTGGTCGTGGAGTCCGCTCGAAGGGGGCAGGGTGTCGAGTTCTGCATCCAGGTGTTGCAGGATGCCGGCAATGGTCGTGGTCGCCGGTACCATCTGCTCGCGCATCAGATGGCTGGCAGGGATCCACGCATTGGTATCCTGGCGCACCCGGGCCAGTTGACGTGCATAGCGGGCGAGTGTCTGCACATCGTCGATCAGGGTGCGTACGACCTCCGGGTTGCCACCCAGTGCGGAAGTGCCCTGGCGTGCCAGGCGTTTCACGGTGAGGTGCAAGCGCCGGATCAGGACCTCCAGGGCGTCGGGTGGGATCTGTTGCGGGTCCAGGCTGAAGGCGAGCAGCGATTCCTTGAGCTGGTGTGCCGCCTGTTCGGCATCGATGAGGGTGCTGATGATGGCGCCTTGTCGCGCGGCCAGCAGGGTGTTGGTCTCGCCGACTTCGCGTACCTGGTGTTGTCCCCAGAGGACCAGTCCGACCAAGACCAGGCCGATCAGCAGTGACAACCAGAAGTAGCGCCCTCGGTAACTGTCCAGGCCAAGATTGGGGGGATGTCGTTGGTGCCTGTCCCGGGTCATGGGCACGTCAATAGTGCTCGCCCAGTACACGTGCGACGATCCGTCGCACCGCGTCGTATTCCGCGTCACTGGCAGGTCGCAGGCCAGTGAGATGGGCTTGCTCGAGCACGACACGCCCGGCCGGGTCGTCGTTGAGTGCCAGCAGGGCATTGCGTATCCGCTCGGCCAGGCTGTCGGGGACCCAGGCGGCGACCGCCCAGGGGAGTTGCGCGATCGGTGTGCTCAGGGCAATCACGCGCAAGGCGTTCGGGGTGTTCGACCAGGGGGTGTGCTGTAGCCGTATCAGGGTGTCTCCGGCCCCGGCGGCCTCGGCCTGGCCGTAGTAGAGTGCGTTGATGGCGTCGATCGGTGTGCGCGCAAAACTCTCCAGATAGTCGCCCTCGTGCAATCCCCTGGCGCGCAGCAGGTCTCGCGCCAGGATGTAGTTCACCATGGCCCCCCTGCCGCCACCGAACAGGATCTTCATCCCGCGCAGTTGCGCGATGTGCTGGATATGGCTGTCGGCGGGCACCAGGAAGACAGCGCGTATCTTCGAGCGGCCCAGTTCCTCGTTCTTGATGATGACGCGATGGCCCAGCTCCCGGTGGGCACGGATGTAGTGATATTGGTTGTAGTGGACCAGGGCATAGCGCCCTGCCTTCACGCGTTCCCAGAAGGCCGCGAAGTCGGGCGCGCTCTCGAGTACCACTTCGCGCCCCAGGCGCCGACCGAGCCATTCGGCCAGCGGCTGGAAGTGGCGCAGCATCTTGTCCTGGGGTTGGCGCGGGAAGATGCCGATGCGAAATGGTGTGGTATCAGCGCTCGCTGTTCCCAGCAGGTTGGCGGTCAGCAACAGGAGGCTGATGAAGGTTCTGAGCGTGCGCAATGTGTCTCCCCGGGGGTATCGACGCGGGCAGCAGGGTTATCGACAAGTCAGGTGTTCTCTTTAGGGTGGAAGTCAACACCACAGCGCACACAGAGATCACAGAGGGGGTGAGGCCGGGGGCTGTCCCGGCAGGGCTGCAACCCGACCGACGGACCGACCGATGGAGCGTCGGCAGGAAGGTCCGCGCCTTGCCTTTCGCTGTCTGAACTCTGTGCGCTCTGTGTCCTCTGTGGTGAAGAATCAAGATGCACAAACGCATCTTCCATGATCCGGGGTGTGGCTATCCTGACTCATGGGGGTTAGGGGGTTCAGCCGGCAGCACCACCTTTGCCGCCACCCGGCCCGCGGCCGCGCGGGCGTCGACGTGGCCGTCGCTTGCCGTTTCCCTTTCCCTTGCCGCGGGGTGGGCGGCGCTTGCGTTCGATGTGCACGCGGCTGGCCGGGTCCACCTCGGCGAGCAGCTCGCGGGTGACCGGCTCCATCGGGATCTTGTGGCCGATGTAGTCCTCGATATCGGGCAGCGAGAAGGCATAGGTTTCACAGATGAAGGCCACCGCGTCGCCCTCGGCGCCGGCGCGCGCGGTGCGGCCGATGCGGTGCACATAGTCCTCGGGGTCGTCGGGCAGGTCGTAGTTGAAGACGTGTGTCACCCCCGGGATGTGCAGACCGCGTGCGGCCACATCGGTGGCCACCAGCACCGAGAGCTGGTCATCGGCAAATTGCCTGAGCAGGCGCTCGCGCTTCTTCTGCGGCACATCGCCCGAGAGGATGGCCGCCTTGTGTCCATTGCCCTCCAGATAGCCCCAGACCCGCTCGGCCTCGCGCTTGGTGTTGACGAAGACGATGCTGCGCGCGTTCTCGAGGCGGTTGATCAGCCCCAGCAACAGCGGGATCTTCTCCTCGTTGGCCACCATGTAGCCGGTCTCGCGCACCCGGTCGGCGGTGATCTGCTCGGCCTCGACCTCGACCTTCTGCGGGTTGTTCATGTGCTCGTAGGCCAGTTCGAGTACGCGCCAGGAGAGAGTGGCCGAGAACAGCATGCTCAGGCGTCGCTCGGGTGGCGGGCAGCGTCGCAGCAGGTAGCGGATGTCCTTTATGAAACCCAGGTCGAACATGCGGTCGGCCTCGTCGAGCACCACCGCCTGGATGGCGCGCAGGTCGAACACCCGTTGCTTGAAATAGTCGATCAGGCGGCCCGGTGTGCCGATGAGAATGTCCACGCCTTCTTCGAGGTCCTTGCGCTGTTTCTCGTAGGCGGTGCCGCCATAGACCACGCGCACGTGGTGACCGGTATGGCCAGCCAGCGCTTCGGCGTCGCGGTGGATCTGGATCGCCAGCTCGCGGGTCGGCGCCACGATCAGCGCGCGCGGCTGGTTGGCCCGGCGCCGCGGATCGGCCGGCTGCTGATCGAGCCGGTGCAGGATCGCCAGCAGGAAGGCCGCGGTCTTGCCGGTGCCGGTCTGCGCCTGGCCGGCCACGTCCTGGCCGTCGAGTGCCAGTGGCAGGGTGGCCGCCTGGATGGGGGTGCAGTACTCGAAGCCGGCATCGCGGATGCCGTCGAGAATGGCCTGGGAAAATGGGAAGCTGTCGAAACGGGTCTTTGTCAGGTGCTTGTCGCTCATGGCGGCCAAGCATACCCCAAAAGGGTCGATCGGGCTTGAAATGCACTGGGCATTGGGCTCAAATTGGGAATCGCTCCGTCATTGCAGAGCCTTGGCCCTCGCCATACCCGTTTCGGCCGATGCATTGGCTGCATGACGAAGTCCCGTTTCAGGTTGCTGGAGAATCCCATAGTGAGTGACAAGATCGTTCATGTGACGGACGACACCTTCGAGAGTGAGGTGCTGACATCCGATATCCCCGTGCTGGTGGACTACTGGGCCGACTGGTGCGGCCCCTGCAAGATGATCGCGCCGGTCCTCGACGAGATCGCCGAGGAATATGACGGCCGGCTCAAGGTTGCCAAGCTGAACATCGATTCCAGCCCCAACACGCCGCCGCTGTATGGCATTCGAGGCATTCCTACGCTGATGCTGTTCAAGGATGGCGAGGTGGAGGCCACCAAGGTCGGCGCCGTATCCAAGTCGCAACTGACCGCCTTCATCGACAGCAACCTCTGAGCGGTATGGCCAGATCGAAAGTCCGGTCTCGCACGTCGGGGCTGGACCTTCGCGAAACCCATGCTAGAATTCCGTCGACTGCCGGTTCCGGCCGTGTTCCCCGTTCCTGCGCCATGACGCCCCGCGCGGCGTTCCGTTCTTTTCCGTCCAATCCCTGATTTTGCACGCCACAGGCTGTTTGTAATGAACCTCACTGAACTCAAGAAGATGCCCGTTCCCGAGCTGCAGGCGCTCGCCAGCTCGATGAAGATCGACAACATGGGTCGCTCGCGCAAGCAGGACCTGATATTTGCCATCCTCAAGGCGCATGCCAAGAAGGGTGAGGACATCTATGGCGATGGCGTGCTCGAGATCCTGCAGGACGGCTTCGGTTTCCTGCGCTCGGAAGACTCCTCCTATCTGGCCGGCCCGGACGACATCTATGTCTCGCCCAGCCAGATCCGTCGTTTCGGCCTGCGTACCGGCGATACCATCTCCGGCAAGATCCGCCCACCCAAGGACAACGAGCGCTACTTTGCCCTGCTCAAGGTCGACGAGATCAACTTCGACCGCCCCGAGAACGCCAAGAACAAGATCCTGTTCGAGAACTTCACCCCCCTGTTCCCCAACAAGAAGTTCAATCTTGAGCTGGGCAACGGCAGTACCGAAGACATCACCGCGCGCACCATCGAGCTGGTGGCGCCCATCGGCAAGGGGCAGCGCGGCCTGATCGTGGCCCCGCCCAAGGCGGGCAAGACCATGCTCATCCAGAACATCGCCCAGTCGATCGCCATCAACCACCCCGAGTGCTACCTGATCGTGCTGCTGATCGACGAGCGTCCCGAGGAGGTCACCGAGATGGCCCGCTCGGTACGCGGTGAGGTGATCTCGTCGACCTTCGACGAGCCGGCCACCCGTCACGTGCAGGTCGCCGAGATGGTCATCGAGAAGGCCAAGCGCCTGGTCGAGCACAAGCGCGACGTGGTGATCCTGCTCGATTCCATCACCCGTCTGGCGCGTGCCTACAACACTGTCATCCCCTCGTCCGGCAAGGTGCTCACTGGCGGCGTGGACGCCAATGCCCTGCAGAAGCCCAAGCGCTTCTTCGGCGCCGCGCGCAACGTCGAGGAAGGCGGCTCGCTGACCATCATCGCCACCGCCCTGGTGGAGACCGGCTCGCGCATGGACGACGTGATCTACGAGGAGTTCAAGGGCACCGGCAACATGGAGGTCCACCTCGACCGGCGCATTGCCGAGAAGCGCATCTTCCCGGCCATCCACATCAACCGCTCCGGCACCCGCCGCGAGGAGCTGCTGATTCCCGAGAAGGAACTGCAGAAGATCTGGATCCTGCGCAAGATCCTGCATCCCATGGATGAACTGGCGGCGATGGAATTCCTCTACGACAAGCTCAAGGTGACCAAGACCAACCAGGAATTCTTCGATGCCATGAAGTCCAAGGCCTGAGTTCGTCGGGGGGTGTAACCGCGAAGGACGCAAAGGTTTCAGAAAGGGGAACCACGAAGGGCACGAAGATTCCTGATGCGGAGCTTCGTGGTTTTCCGGGAATCCGATATTGGCCCCGTTCAATGGATCTTTGCGTGTTTTGGGGGGTAGGTCGGCCTTCAGGCCGACATCTTCGGCTGCCAATTTCGGGGGGCGTGTCGGGCTGAAGCCCGACCTACGGCCCGATCTACGGCCCTGCGAAGAACGCCAGGGATATCAGGGGGAAACCACAAAGGGCACGAAGGGCACGAAGGGCGCGAAGTTTGCCGATGTGGGGCCTCGTGGTTGCGGGAAAAACCGGTGAAGCGGGCGTTTCCCCTCGTTCTTCGTGGTTCACCTTTTCCAATCTTCGTGTCCTTTGTGTTCTTCGTGGTGAATCCTCGAAACGGGCTTGCGCTTCCCGACGTGCCCGGCACAATGCCGCCATGTCCGACGCCTTCCGTCCCTGCACCGCCATGATCCTCGCCGCCGGGCGCGGCGAGCGCATGCGTCCGCTGACCGATCACACGCCCAAGCCGTTGCTGGCGGTGGGTGGGCGGCCGTTGATCGTGTGGCACATCGAGCGCCTGGTGGCGGCCGGGATCCGGGACCTGGTGATCAACCATGCCCATCTGGGGGGGCAGATCGAGGCGCGGCTGGGCGATGGCTCGGCCTGGGGAGCGCGCATCCGCTATTCGCGCGAGGGGCAGGGCCGGGCGCTGGAGACGGGCGGCGGGATCTGCAAGGCGCTGCCATTGCTCGGCGAGGCGCCCTTTCTGGTGGTCAATGGCGATGTCTGGTGCGATGTCGATTTCGCGACGCTGGCCCTGCCGGCCGGTGACCTGGCCCACCTGCTGCTGGTGGACAATCCGCCACACCATCCCGAAGGCGATTTCGTGCTCGATGGCGAGCGGGTGCGTGAGCACGGCGGGGCGCGCCTGACCTTCGCAGGGATCGGTGTCTATCATCCGGCGTTGTTTGCCGGTTACCGGCCCGAGCCCTTTCCACTGGCCCCCCTGTTGCGCCGCGCCATGCGCGAGGGGCGGGTCTCCGGTACCCACCACCGGGAGCACTGGGTGGACGTGGGCACGCCCGAGCGCCTGGCGGCGCTGGATCAGGCCCTGTCGCGCGGCTGAACGGTTTGGATTTTCCTCCTGCATCCCGGCACAGCATCTACCCTATACAGGCATGGGACAGGAAATCCACCGCATCGACTTCACGCCCGAGGCCTTCGAGGAATACCGCCGTCGGCTGTGCGCCGAAACCGTGCTGTTGGCCGCCTGGGAGCGCGAAGGCCGCCTGCACAGTGCGCCCTTCCGCCTGGGCTTCGAGCTGGAGGGGTGGCTGGTGGACGGCGCCGGCGCGCCAGCCCCGCGTAATGCCGAGTTTCTGGCCGAACTGGCCGATCCCCAGGTGGTGCCGGAGCTGGCGCGCTTCAATTTCGAGATCAACGATGACCCGCTGGATTTCGCTCCCGGCATGTTCGATTGCATGCACGCCTCGTTTCAGGCCCGCTGGGCGCGGTGCGAGGCGGCGGCGCGGCGCTTGGGGTTACAGGTATTGAGCATCGGCATCCTGCCCACCGTGGGACAGGCGCACCTGCACCTGGGCAACCTGTCGGCCATGGTGCGCTACCGGGCACTCAACGAGCAGGTGTTCCGCCTGCGCGACGGTGCGCCCATCGAACTGGCCATCGATGGCGAGGAATCCCTGCGCCATACACACCGCGACGTGATGCTGGAGGCGGCCGCCACCTCCCTGCAGATTCATCTCCAGGTGGGCGGTGAGCAGGCGGTGCGTGCCTTCAACGCCGCCAAGATAGTCTCCGCGGCGACCGTTGCGGTAGGCGCCAATTCGCCCTTCTTCCTGCAACACCGTCTCTGGGAGGAGACCCGCATCCCGCTGTTCGAGCAGGCGGTGGCGGTCGGTGGTTCGGACTATTCGCGGCGCGTGACCTTCGGCATCCGCTATGCGTACGAGAGCCTGCTCGAACCCTTCATCGCCAATCTGGAACGTTACCCGGTGTTGTTGCCCGACCTGATGGACGAGCGGCCCGAGCGCCTGGCCCATCTGCGCCTGCACAACGGTACCATCTGGCGCTGGAACCGCCCCCTGGTCGGCTTCGACACGCAGGGGCGGCCGCATTACCGTATCGAGCATCGCGTGGTGGCGGCCGGCACTTCGGCGGCCGATCTGGTGGCCGACACCGCCTTCTTCATCGGCCTGGTGCGCGCGCTGATCGCGGAGACCGCGCCGCCCGAGACACGTCTGTCCTTCGCGCTGGCGCGCGAGAACTTCTACCGTGCCGCGCGTCATGGCCTGGCGGCCCGGGTACGCTGGCTGGACGGTAGCGAAGGCCTGCTGGATCGCCTGGTCGTGGAACGCTTGCTGCCGCTGGCGCGTGATGGCCTGCGTGTCGCCGGACTGGGCGACGCGGAGATCGCCCGCTGGCTGGGTATCGTCGAGGCGAGGGTGCGTAGCGGGATCACCGGCGCGGCCTGGCAGCGACGCTGGATCGACGTCCACGGACCCGACTGGCCGGGGCTGGTGATGGCCTATGCCGAGCGCCAGGCCACAGGCCGTCCGGTGCACGAGTGGCCGCCATGAGCCTGTTGCGTGTCCACGAAGGCCTGCCCGAGGGACTGCTGGCGCTGGACGCCACCCAGCTGCATGAGCATCTCGGTGGCCCGACCCTCATCCACCTGCCGGGGCGACGCGAGCCGCCGCTGTTCGTTTCGGTGTTGATGCACGGCAATGAGACGACCGGCTGGGATGCCATCCGCCGGGTGCTGCAACGTCACCTGGCAGAGGGTGGCCTGCCGCGTGCGCTCAGCCTGTTCGTGGCCAACACGGCCGCTGCCGCCGAGGGCGTGCGTCACCTGCCGGACCAGCCCGATTTCAATCGCGCCTGGCCGGGTGGCGAGATCGTCGACGGCCCGGTGCCCGCGACCCTGCGCGATGTGGTCGGGGAGATGCGCGCGCGGCCTGTTCGCGGCGGTGGACGTGCACAACAACACCGGCCTCAATCCGCACTATGCCTGTGTCAACGTGCTCGACGAACAGGCCCTGCACCTGGCCGTCCTGTTCTCGCGCACCGTGGTGTATTTCATTCGCCCGCGGGGGGTGGCCTCGATGGCGATGGCCACGCTCGGGCCCTCGGTCACGCTCGAGTGTGGCAAGGTCGGGCAGGCGCACGGGGTACATCATGCCGAGGAATACCTGGACGCCTGCCTGCACCTGGCGGCCCTGCCCACGCACCCGGTATCGGCGCACGACATCGACCTGTTCCACACCGTGGCGGTGGTCAAGGTGCCGCCCGAGATCTCCTTCGGCTTCGGTGAGCAGGGTTACGACATCGATTTCCTGGTCGACCTGGAACGCTACAACTTCCGCGAACTGCCGCCCGGCAGCGTGTTCGCGCGCGTACGCACGGGCGGGGCGGTGCCATTGCGGGTGCGCGACGAGCGGGATGCCGAGGTGGCCGATCGCTACTTCGTGGTCGAGGGTGGCGAGCTGCGTACCCGCCGCGCGGTGATGCCGACCATGATCACCCGCGACACTGCGGTGATCCGCCAGGACTGTCTGTGTTACCTGATGGAGCGTTACCCGCTCGATGCAAGCGGCAGCAGGGCCAGGATCGCGAGGCGGCTTGAAGGTTCGGGGGCCTAGGCCTTCTTCACGAACTGCGACTTCAGGCCCATCGCACCGATACCGGGGATGCGGCAGTCGATGTCGTGATCGCCCTCCACCAGGCGGATGTTCTTGACCTTGGTGCCGACCTTCACCACCTGCGAGGAGCCCTTGACCTTCAGGTCCTTGATCACCGTCACGGTGTCGCCATCCTGCAGCACATTGCCCACTGCATCGCGTACCACCGGGGCCTCTTCGGTCGCCGTTTCGGCCTCCGGAGACCATTCGTGGGCGCATTCCGGGCACATCAGCAGTGTGCCGTCCTGGTAGGTATAGGGCGACTGGCATTGTGGGCAGGGGGGCAGTTCGGTCATCGATTCGTTCTCGGGGT
Source organism: uncultured Sedimenticola sp. (assembly GCA_964394235.1). Classification (GTDB taxonomy): domain Bacteria; phylum Pseudomonadota; class Gammaproteobacteria; order Chromatiales; family Chromatiaceae; genus MONJU. Next base: position 14,322 of record CAYMWJ010000016.1, read on the forward strand.
TTCAGGTCTTGCCGAGCAGCGGGTTGGCCTGCAGATCGGCGTGGTAGGAAGAGCGCACCATGGGGCCGCTGGCCACACTGGAGAAGCCCATCGCCTCGGCCTGGACGCGCAGGGCATCGAACTCCTCGGGGGTGACGAAGCGCTTTACCGGCAGGTGGTCGCGACTGGGTTGCAGGTACTGGCCCAGGGTGAGCATGCTCACCCCGTGCGCGCGCAGGTCACGCATCACCTGTTCCACCTCTTCCAGGGTCTCGCCGATACCGAGCATGATGCCCGACTTGGTCGGCACCCCGGGGTGTTGTTCACCGAAGCGCGCCAGCAGCTCCAGTGACCACTGGTAGTCGGCCCCGGGGCGGGCCTGCCGGTACAGGCGGGGGACGGTCTCGAGGTTGTGGTTGAACACGTCCGGCGGGGCCTCGGCCAGGGCGGCCAGCGCCGGCTCCATGCGTCCGCGAAAATCGGGGGTGAGGATCTCGATGGTGGTCTGCGGCGCCTGGGCACGCACCGCGCGGATGCAGGCGGCGAAGTGTCCGGCACCGCCGTCGCGCAGGTCGTCGCGGTCCACCGAGGTGACCACCACGTACTTCAGCGCCATCTCGGCGATGGCCTCGGCCAGTTGCCGGGGCTCATCGGGATCGGGCGGGAGCGGCTTGCCGTGGGCCACGTCGCAGAACGGGCAGCGGCGGGTGCAGATGTCACCCAGGATCATGAAGGTGGCGGTGCCGTGGCTGAAACACTCGCCGAGGTTGGGGCACTGCCCTTCCTCGCACACCGAGGACAGGCCGCGGCTGCGCAGGATGCGCTTGATGCGGGTCACTCCGGGGCCGGAGGGCACGCGCGCGCGGATCCATTTCGGCTTGCGCGGCATCTCGGTGGTGGGTTCGACTTTCACCGGGATGCGCGCCACCTTGTCGCGACCGCGCTGATGGGTTTCGGGTTGATGGCGCGAGGGGGCGTCGAGATCATGCTTGTTCATCGCTGCATTGTAGCGTCTCCGGCGAGCTGGTGGTGTCCCGGCAGGTCCTGGGTGTTTCGAAACGCCCCTGATGGGTATGTCGAGGATGGGCGGGAGCGGCGTCCCCGCCGCGAACGATCCGCATAGCCCGTAGGATGGGCAAAGCGCAGCGTGCCCATCAATGGTCAGGTGTCGATCGCGAGTCCGGGGGACAGAGGCTGGTGGGCAGGGTATCGCCGGCGGCCTCCACGGCATAGCCCAGGCGGGCCGCCAGGGCAGCGACCAGGCGCGCGGCGCAGGCGTCCATGTCGAGGTCCACGCCCAGGTCGCGCAGCCGCGTCACCGGCATGCCGGCGTAGCCGCAGGGGTTGATGCGCGAGAAGGGTTCGAGATCGAGATCGACATTGAGTGCCAGGCCGTGGTAGCTGTAACCGCGGCGCACGCGCAGCCCGAGCGCGGCAATCTTGGCCTCGCCGACATAGACACCGGGGGCCTCGGGGCGGGCGTGCGCGGCGATGCCCAGCCCGTCGAGCAGGTCGATGACCGCTTGCTCCAGCGCCGAGACCAGGGCGCGCACCCCGAGCCCAGCCTCGCGCAAGGAGAGCAGTACATAGGCCACGAGTTGCCCGGGGCCGTGGTAGGTGACCTGGCCGCCGCGATCAGTCTGCACCACCGGGATGTCGCCGGGGGCGAGCAGGTGCTCGGTACGCCCCGCCTGTCCCTGGGTGAACACCGGGTCGTGTTCGACCAGCCACAGCTCGGAGGGTGTGTCGGGGGTGCGTGCATCGGTGAAGGCGCGCATTGCCTCCCAGGTCTCGCGGTAGGGACGGCGGCCCAGGCGGCGCAGGCGCAGGACGGGACGCGTGCTCACAGGCGCATCAGTACCTTGTCGTGGGCGGTGAGTGCATCGTAGATGGCGTCGAGCTGTTCGCGGCTCTGTGCCTCGATGGTGATGCTCACCGACAGGTACTTGCCGTTGGCACTGGTGCGGCAGCTGACGTGATGGTCTTCGATACGCTCGCAGTGACGGCCGACGATCTCTACCACGGTGTCGCGGAAGCTGCCGTCGTCCAGCCCCATGGCCTTGATCTGATACTGGCAGGGGAACCTGAAGCCCCGGGCCTCGGCGTCGCCCTGTGTCTTGCGTTGCTCAGTCATCTTGTGTTTCCTCTGCCGGTCGGTTGCGTGCGGCCAGGCGGATGCGTTCCTTGGCGGCCTGGAACAGGGCATCCATGTGGCGCCAGTGTGGCCCCGGGCGACCGTCGCCCACCATCTGGCCGTCGAGCTGCACTACCGGCGCGATCTCGCGCGTCGAGCTGGTCAGCCAGATCTCCTCGGCGCGTCGCAGCTCGGTTTCGGCAATGGCCGCCTCGGCATGGGCGATGCCGGCGTCGCGTGCCAGTTCCAGCACCAGGTCGCGAGTGATGCCGGGCAGCAGCCGTTCGCTGTTGGGCGGGGTGATCAGCAGGCCGTCGAGTACGATGAACAGATTGCTGGCCGTGCCTTCCACGGCCTGGCCGTCGCGCACGAAGATGGCATCGTCCGCGCCGCTTTCAAGTGCCTCGGCCTGACCCAGGATGTTGGGCAACAGGGTGGTGGCCTTGATGTCGCAGCGTGTCCAGCGGATGTCGGGCAGGGTGATGGCGGTGATGCCCTGTTCCGCGATGCGCGGATCACGCGCGTTGATCGGGCTGGCAAAGGCGATCACCGTGGGTTCGACCGGCTCGGGGATGCGGTGTGCGCGTCTGCGATAGGCCCCGCGGGTGACCTGAATGTAGATCGAGAGGTCCTCGCCATCGGCGTCGGCGCACAGTTCGGCGATGATCTCGCGCCAGCGGGCTTCGTCGAGCGGGTCGTGCATGCGGATGGCGGCCAGGCTGCGGCGCAGGCGTGCCAGGTGTTGCTCCAGGCGGAAAGGCAGGCCGCCATAGGCCGGGATCACCTCGTAGACGCTGTCGCCGAACAGCAGGCCGCGGTCGGTGATCGGCACGCAGGCCTGCTCGGCGGGGAGAAAGCGGCCGTTGAGATAGACCTTGTCCATCAGAAGGGCAGCCAGCGTTGCACGGTGTCCACGGCCTGGCGCCAAAGTCCCCCCTCGGGGATCTCGCGCAGGGCTACCAAGGGCACCTTGGCAACCGTCTTGCCCTCCAGTTCGACGACCACTTCACCAAGTGCCTGCCCCTTGCGTACCGGGGCCAGGATATCCGGGTCGATCTCGCTGCGTGCGCTCAGCTTGTCATACTGGCGGCGGGGGATGGTGACATACAGGTCCTCGGCCAGTCCCAGCGGAACCTTCTCCTGCTCACCCATCCACACCCGGGCCTCGGTCAGGCGCTTTCCTCCGACATACAGGCGATGGGTTTCGAAGAAGCGGAAACCGTAGTTGAGCAGTGCCTGGCTGGCCTCGATGCGCGCCTTGTCGCTGGGGGTGCCCATCACCACCGAGATCAGGCGCATGTCGTCTCGCCTGGCCGAGGCCACCAGGCAGTAGCCGGCGGATTTCGTGTGCCCGGTCTTGACCCCGTCCACCGTGGGATCGCGCCACAGCAGGCGGTTGCGGTTGTGCTGGCGGATCTTGTTGTAGGTGAATTCCTTCTGCGAGTACAGCCGGTAGTACTCGGGGTAGTCGCGAATGGTGGCGATGGTCACCTGGGCAATATCGCGGGGCGTGGTGTAGTGGTCGGGGTGCGGCAGGCCGGTGGCATTGGCGAAATGGGTGCCCTGCATGCCCAGCCGCGTGGCGTGTTCGTTCATCAGGTTGGCGAAGGCGTCCTCGCTGCCGGCGATGTGCTCGGCCAGCGCGACGGCGGCATCGTTGCCGGACTGGATGATCAGACCCTTGAGCAGGTCAGCAATCGACACCCGGCTGTTGACCTCGATGAACATGCGCGAGCCCTCGGTCTTCCAGGCCTTCTCGCTGACGGTCACCAGGTCGTCCGGCTTGAGTGTGCCGTGCGTCAGTTCCTCGAACACCACGTGCGCGGTCATGATCTTGGTCAGGCTGGCCGGTTCCAGGCGCTGATCGGCGTTCTTCTCGGCCAGAACCCGCCCGCTGTGCATGTCCAGCAGCAGGTAGCCTGTGGCGTCGATGTTGGGTGGCGCGGGCACGAGTGCCGCGTTGGCGAAGGGGGTGAGGCAGAAGAGGATGAGGGGAATCAGGTACGACTTCATCGGTGACAGGGTCCTCATCTGGGGATCGGGGTGAGTGCTTGGATACCGCAGACCGCCACGGGTTCCGCGTGGCGCTCATCTTACACCCGGCCCGGTCGAGCGGGCATCAGCGGATCAGGAGCCGGCTGTCGTGGATGCGCAGGCGCTCCAGGGTCGCGGTGACCTGGTCGGCGATCTCCACCGAGGCCAGGGGGCCGATCTGTACCTGGTGTACCTGACCGTGCCGCGAGGCGCTGCTCAGGATGCGCACCTCGCGCTGCAACAGTCGGCCCAGGCGCGCGGCCAGCCGCTCGGCGTTGCGGCGCACGCCAAATGCCCCCACCTGGATGTAGATGCGTGGCGCATGGTCGGGCGTGGCGGATGGACGTTGGGTGCTGCGTTCGGGGTGTCGCGGGTCGATGGCCACGACCTCGACCAGCGCGGTCCCCTTGCCGAGCATGCCGATCTTGCTCGCTGCGGCATAGGACAGGTCGATGATGCGGTTGCCGTGGAAGGGGCCGCGATCATTGACCCGAACCACCACACTGCGGCCGTTCTCGAGATTGGTCACCCGCACGTAGCTGGGCAGTGGCAGGGTGCGGTGCGCGGCGGTCATGGCGTACATGTCGTAGCGTTCGCCCGAGGCGGTAGGCCGCCCGTGGAACTTGCTGCCGTACCAGGAGGCGATGCCGCGCTCGCGGTAGCCGCTGGCGCTGCGCAGAGGGTGATAGGTACGACCTCCCACGGTGTACGGGCGCATGTTGGCCCGGCGGTAGGGTTCGGCGCGCGGTACGGCGTCCGGTACATGGCTGAGGTCGGGGTATCCCGGTGGCGCGCTGTCGCGTCGCGCTCCTCCGCCGTCGCAGCCGGCGAGCACCAGAACCAGTAGGGTGAGGAACAGACGATGGATCATGGCATCTTGCGATCGTGCAGGCGGCGCAGGACGTCGGCCAGCTGGAACACGGCCATGGCATACAGCGGGCTGTGGTTGTAGCGGGTGATGACGTAGAAGTTGTGCAGTGCCAGCCAATGCTCGGTGCGTTCGCCGTCGTGCAGTGCCAGCAGTGCGGCGGGGAGGTTGTCGGGCAGGGGCCGGGCAAGACGGATGCCCCTGTCACGCAGGCGGCCCACGGTGGTGTGCGGCTTGTAGCCTTGGTCGATGACGGCCTGCAAAGAGGCGTTGACGCCCTGGACTCGCTGCGTGACCGGCTCGCCGCGCCGCCAGCCGTGGCGGGCGAAATAGTTGGCCACGCTGCCGATCACGTCGGCGTCGTCCTCCCAGATGTCGCGCCGCCCGTCGCCGTCGAAGTCCACCGCGTAGGCGCGGAAACTCGAGGGGATGAACTGCGGTTTGCCCATGGCTCCGGCGTAGGAGCCGAGCAGTGCGGTGGGGTCGACATCTTCCTCGCGCGCGAGCAGCAGGAACTCGCGCAGCTCGCCGCGAAAGAAGGCCGCGCGTGGCGGGTAGTGGAAGCCCAGTGTGGTCAGGGCGTCGAGCACGCGGTAACGCCCGGCATGCCGACCGTAGCGGGTCTCCACGCCGATGATGGCAACGATGATCTCGGGTGGTACGCCGTACTGCCGCTCGGCGCGCGCCAGCACCTCGGCGTTGTCGCGCCAGTAGCGCAGGCCGCCGCGGATGCGCTCGCGAGTGAGAAAGATCTTGCGGTACTGGCCCCAGTCGAGGCGTTTCTCGGCGGGCCGCGCGATGGCCTCGAGAATGGATTGCTGAACCTCGGCCTTCTCGAGCAGGCGGCCGAGTGCCTGGACGTCGAAACCGTGCCGGGAGGCCATCTCGCTGATGAAGGCCTGCTGCAGCCTGTCGGGGGCAGTTTCGCCTGCCGACAGGGTGGGTAGCAGCAGGATCAGGCTCAGCAGGTACGGCTTCATCTCGGCAACAGTTTGCGGTGCGTGTGAATGGACATGAGCATACCGAAGCCGGCCATCAGGGTCACCAGCGAGGTGCCGCCGTAGCTGATCAGTGGCAGGGGCACCCCGACCACCGGCAGCAGCCCCGATACCATGCCGACGTTGACGAACAGGTAGACGAAGAACACCAGGGTAAGGGCGCCGCCGAGCAGGCGGCCATAGGTGTCCTGGGCGCGGCTGGCAATGTATAGCCCGCGCAGGATGACGAACAGGTACAGCGCCAACAGTACGGCGACGCCGACCAGGCCGAGTTCCTCGGCGAGCACGGCGAAGATGAAGTCGGTGTGGCGTTCGGGCAGAAAGTCGAGCTGCGACTGGGTGCCGGCCAGCCAGCCCTTGCCCCAGATACCACCCGAGCCAATGGCGATCTTGGATTGAATGATGTGATAACCCGCGCCCAGGGGGTCCTTTTCCGGGTCGAGCAGGGTGAGCACTCGCTGTTTCTGGTAGTCGCGCATGAAGTGCCAGAGTATTGGTGCGGCCGCGGCCGCCGCGCTCAGCAGGCCGAGGATCAGGCGCCAGGAGATACCGGCCAGAAACAACACGAAGGCCCCGGCGCTGCCTACCAGCAGCGAGGTGCCCAGATCCGGCTGGCGGGCGATCAGCAGCACCGGCACCATCATCATCACGGCCGAGGCGACCAGGTGCCGCCAGTTGGGTGGCAGCGGCTTGTCGGCCAGGTACCAGGCCAGCATCATGGGGACGGCCAACTTGACCATTTCGGATGGCTGGAAGCGGATCAGACCCAGGTCGAGCCAGCGCTGCGCGCCCTTGCCTACGTCGCCGATCAAAAGTACCAGCACCAGCAGGAGGGTGCCGATCAGATACAGCCAAGGGCTCCAGCGCATGAGCTGTTCCGGGCGCACTTGGGCGATCCCGATCATCACTCCGAAGGCGAGCCCGAAGCGCAGGAGCTGTCGCTCCACCTGGCCCAGGTTCTGGCCGCTGGCCGAGTACAGCACCAGCAGTCCGTAGCCGCTGAGCGCGAGCAGACCGACCAGCAGGGGCAGGTCCAGATGGAAGCGCGCCAGCAGGCCCTGCCGGCGGCTGGGGTCGGTAGGGGTGAGGTCACCGAGGTCGACCGGGTGCAGGCTCATGAATCGTCGCCCCCGTGATTGGCCCCGGGGCCGTAGAGACGTGGCAGCAACCAGGCGTCCATCACCTTGCGCGCCACCGGTGCGGCGGTGGCCCCACCGTGCCCGCCGTTCTCGACCACCACGGCGACTGCGATCCGTGGATCGTCGGCGGGTGCATAGCCGATGAACAGCGCGTGGTCGCGGAACTTGTGGGCCACGTTCTTCTCGTCGTACTCCTCTTCCTGGCCGACGGTGAATACCTGAGCGGTACCGGTCTTGCCGGCGATGGCGTAGAAGTCGGTGCGAATGCGCCGCGCGGTGCCGCGCAAGCCCTCGACCACATGGCGCATGGCACGGTGCACGTCGTCCCAGTTGGCCTGCGAGGTGATGGGGATGGCCGTCTCCTGTGGCGGGATGGGATAGCGCTCGCCGCTGCTCCGGTTCTGCAGGTAATCCACCACGTGCGGGGTCATCAGGTGTCCGTTGTTGGCGATGGCCGCGGTGGCGACGGCCAGTTGCAGGGGGGTGGTGAGGAAATACCCCTGGCCGATGCCGGCGATGATGGTCTCGCCCGGGTACCAGGGTTGGTGTCGGGTGCGGCGTTTCCATGCGCGCGAGGGCAGGATGCCACGTGACTCGCCGTTCAGGTCCACCCCGCTGCGGCGGCCAAAGCCGAACTGGGCGAGGTAGTCGCTCATGGCGTCTATGCCCAGGTTGAAGGCCAGCTTGTAGTAGTACACGTCACACGACTGGGTGATGGCGGCATCCAGGTCCATGGGGCCATGTCCGCGCTTCTTCCAGTCGCGGTACTTGTGCTCGTGCCCCGGCAGCTGGAAGTAGCCCGGGCAGTAGTAGCTGGTATCGTAGCGGATCACGCCGGTCTCCAGGCCGGCCAGGCCTATGAAGGGCTTCACCGTGGAGCCCGGCGGGTACTGGCCGCGCAGGGCGCGGTCGTAGAGCGGGCGGTCGCGATCGTTCTGCAGGGCGCGATAGGCACGTCGGCTGATGCCCTCGACGAACAGGTTGGGGTCATAGCCCGGCTTGCTGGCCAGCGCGAGGATGCCGCCGCTGCGCGGGTCGATGGCCACCACCGCGCCGTTGTAGTCGCCCAGCGCCTCCAGCGCGATCTGTTGCAGGGCGATGTCCAGGTGCAGGTGCAGATCCTGCCCCGGTTGTGGCGGGGTCTCCTCGAGGATGCGTACCACCCGTCCGACCGAGTTCACCTCGACCTGCTGGACTCCCACCGCGCCGTGCAGCGCGGCCTCGTAGCTGCGCTCGATGCCGGTCTTGCCAATGTGGCTGGTGCCGGCGTAGTTGGAGGTGTCGATGGTCTTGAGGTCGCGGCTGCTGATGCGCCCCACGTAGCCGAGCAGGTGCGAAGTGGCTTCGCCGAAGGGGTAGTGGCGCAGTAGCTGTGCCTTGATCTCCACGCCGGGGAAGCGGTGCCGCACTACCGCGAAGCGTGCGGCTTCCTCGAGATCCAGGTTGACCCGGATGGGGATGCTGTCGAAACGCCGCTTGCGCCGGCGCAGACGGTTGAAGCGTTCGCGGTCGTCGGCGTCGATGGCGATGTAGTGCGACAGGCGCTCCAGGGTGGCGTCGATGTCCTTCACCTGTTCCGGTACCAGCTCCAGGCTGTAGGCCGGCCGGTTCTGCGCCAGCAGCACGCCGTTGCGGTCGTAGATCAGGCCGCGGGTCGGCGCGAGCGGGATCAGCTTGACCCGGTTGTCCTTGGACAGGGTGGTGAAATGCTGGTGCTCGATCACCTGCAGCTGCACCAGGCGCGCGACCAGGCCGAGCAGGGCGAGCATGACCAGCAGGGCGGCGATGATGGTGCGCCCGAGAAAGGCCTGTTCCTCGCGGATGTGGTCCTTGATCTGCATGGCGGCTCAGGTCACCTTGAAGCGGCGACGGACGTTGCGCAGGGTCACGAACACCCAGGGCCAGAGCAGGGCGCCGACCAGCGGGGCCGCCCAGTAGCGCAGTGTCGGCGTCGCCTGCCCGGTCGCCGCCATCACCCACAGCGAAAGCATGTGTTCCATGACCAGCAGTACCAGCACCGCGAAGGCCTGTTGCCACAGCGGAAAGACGCGGATCCGCGCATGCAGTTGTACCGCGAGATAGGCCACCAGCGACAGCCCCAGTGCATGCTGCCCCAGCAGGGTGCCGGTGAGCACATCGAGCAGCAGGCCCAGCAGAAAGCCGGTGCCCACGCTGACCCGGTGCGGTAACGCCAGGCACCAGTAGATCAGCACCAGCACTGCCCACTGCGGGCGGAAGGCACGTGCCCACTCCGGCAGGGGCAGGATCATCAACAGCAGGGCCGCGCCCAGTGACAGCCAGACCACGCTGCTGCCGCGCCCGTTCATGGCTGTCTCTCCGGGCTGTCCGCAGTGGCCGTGTCCGTGGTCGCATCGGGCGCGGGCGAGCGGGCGGGGGGCGCCGGCACCGACCACACCAGCAGCACTTCGCGCGAACGGTCCAGGTGTGCCGTGGGGGTGGCGATGATCTCGGCAAAGGCATTGTCCGGCGAGCGGTTGATGCGGGTCACCGTGGCGACCGGGTAGCCGGCCGGGAATTTGCCGCCGAGTCCCGAGGTGACCAGCTTGTCGCCCACCTGGATGTCGGAATTGGTTGGCAGGTAGGGCAGGCTCAGCTCGTTGATGCGCCCGGTGCCCAGGGCGATGGTGCGCAGGCCGTTGCGTAGTACCTGCACCGGAATGGAATGACTGGGGTCGGTGATCAGCAGCACCGTGGACGAGAAGGGCGTGGTCTGGATCACCTGGCCCATCACCGCGTTGGCATCCAGCACCGGCTGGCCGATGAACACCCCCGAGCTGGAACCCTTGTCGATCACCACCTGCTGCCGGTAGGGATCGAGGTCCACCGCCGAGAGTTCGGCGATGAGAATGCGGTCACCCACCTTGTACGAGGCGTCCAGCAGGTTGCGCAGGCGCAGGTTCTCGGCGCGCAGGGCCTCGAGCTTCTGCAGTTCGGCGCGCGCACGCAGGTTCTCCTCGCGCAGGCGCTGATTCTCGGCTTGCAGCTGCTCGCGGGTGGCGGTGGCCTCGTCGAGCCAGCGCATCAGGCTCACCGGCAGGTCGGCCAGCACCTGCAGGGGATAGGTGGCGAAGGCCAGCATGCCGCGGATCTGGCGCAGCTGCTGGAACTGGTGATCCACCACCATCAGGGCGATCGACAGCACGATGGCGAGCACGACCCGTGTGGTCTGGGACGGGCCCTGTGCGAAGATCGGCTTGATACTCGTGCCCTCCGGCCGACTGGCCCCGTCTCTGCCTACTCGACGCTGAAGGCGTCACCGCCGCGCTCGTCCATCAGCTCGAGCGCGCGTCCGCCTCCCCGGGCGACGCAGGTCAGGGGGTCCTCGGCGATGATCACCGGCAGGCCGGTCTCTTCCTCGATCAGGCGGTCGAGGTCACGCAGCAGGGCACCGCCGCCGGTGAGCACGATGCCGCGTTCGGCCACGTCCGCGCCCAGCTCGGGCGGGGTCTGCTCGAGCGCCTTCTTGACCGCGTCCACGATGCCGGTGAGTGGTTCCTGCAGGGCCTCGAGCACCTCGTTGGAGGTCATGGTGAAGCTGCGTGGCACGCCCTCTGCGAGGTTGCGCCCCTTGATCTCCAGCTCGAGCACCTCGTTGCCCGGGTAGGCCGAGCCGATCTTCTGCTTGATGCGCTCGGCGGTGGCCTCGCCGATCAGGGTGCCGTAGTTGCGGCGGATGTAGTTGATGATGGCCTCGTCGAACTTGTCGCCGCCGATGCGCACCGAGTTGGAATAGACGATGCCGTTGAGTGAAATGATGGCGACCTCCGAGGTACCGCCGCCGATGTCCAGCACCATGGAGCCGCGCGGCTCGTCCACCGGCAGGCCGGCGCCGATGGCCGCGGCCATGGGCTCCTCGATCAGGTACACCTCACGCGCCCCCGCGCCGGCTGCCGACTCCTTGATGGCACGGCGCTCCACCTGAGTGGAGCCGCAGGGCACGCAGATCAGCACGCGCGGGCTGGGGCGGATGATCTTCGACTCATGGACCTTGTGGATGAAGTACTGGAGCATCTTCTCGGTCACGGTGAAATCCGCGATCACGCCTTCCTTCATCGGCCGGATGGCGGTGATGTTCTCGGGCGTGCGGCCGAGCATGCGCTTGGCCGACTCGCCGACCGCCGCCACCGACTTGTGGCCGCCGCGCCCGCGGTCGTGGCGAATGGCCACCACCGAGGGCTCGTTGAGCACGATCCCCTGGTCGCGGGCATAGATCAGGGTATTGGCGGTGCCCAGGTCGATGGAGAGGTCATTGGAGAAGAGTCCACGAATACGGCGTAGGAACATGCGATGTCATCCAGTGGCGAGCCCATGCCCAGGCTGGGCGGGGGATTGGGGTCGGTCGAGCAGCCGCCAGGCTGCGATTCAGGCGCGTTAATCTAACAAGGGCGTGCAGCCGGGGGCAAGCGAGTATGCCCCGTTTCGGGGCATCGCTGTCCCCCGCGGAGAGGGGCGCCGGCTGGCCGGAGGTGGGGTGGATGTGGTAATTTCCCCGCCTTCTCCGAGCTGTCCCAAGGCAGATCCATGTCCCTGAGTTCCGACGACGTCCACAAGATCGCGCACCTGGCCCGTCTGGCGGTGAGCGACGAGGAGGCCGAGGCACTGCGCCGCGACCTGTCCAACATCCTCGATCTGGTCGAGCAGATGGCGGCGGTGGATACCTCGGCCATCGAGCCCATGGCCCATCCGCTGGCCATGCACCAGCGCCTGCGCCCCGACGAGGTGACCGAGAGCGAGCAGCGCGACCTTTACCTGCGCAATGCCCCGGCGGCCGAGAACGGTCTGTTCCTGGTACCGCGCGTGATCGAGTGAGGCAGGAGCAAGGCATGCACCACAAGACCCTGGCCGAACTGTCTGCCGGACTGGCCGCCGGCGAATTCTCCAGCGTCGAGCTGACGCGGCATTTCCTCGCGCGCATCCGCACCCATGACGAGCGCCTCAACAGCTTCGTCACCGTGACCGAGGAGCAGGCGCTGGCTGCCGCCGAGGCCGCCGATACGCGCCGCGCCGCCGGCGAGGCCGGCCCGCTGACCGGCATCCCGCTGGCACACAAGGACATCTTCTGCACCCTGGACGTGCGCACCAGCTGCGGTTCGCGCATGCTCGACAATTTTGTCTCGCCCTATGACGCCACCGTGGTCGAGCGGCTGGCCGCTGCCGGCATGGTGATGCTGGGCAAGACCAACATGGACGAGTTCGCCATGGGCTCGTCGAACGAGACCAGCTACTACGGCCCGGTGCGCAATCCCTGGGACACCGAGCGGGTACCGGGCGGCTCCTCGGGCGGCTCAGCCGCAGCGGTGGCGGCCCGGCTCACCCCGGCGGCCACCGGTACCGACACCGGTGGTTCCATCCGTCAGCCTGCCGCGCTCACCGGCATCACCGGGCTCAAGCCTACCTACGGTCGCTGCTCGCGCTGGGGCATGATCGCCTTTGCCTCCTCGCTGGATCAGGCCGGTCCCATGGCGCGCACTGCCGAGGATTGCGCCTTGCTGCTCGGCGCCATGGCTGGCTTCGACCCGCGTGACTCCACCAGCGCCGAGCGCCCGGTGGACGACTACTTGGCTGCGCTGGACCGCCCCCTCGATGGCCTGAAGGTCGGCCTGGTGCGCGAGTTCATGGTGCAGGACGGCCTGCACGCCGGCGTGGCGGCGGCCACCGAGGCGGTGCTCGAGGAGCTCAAGCGCCAGGGTGCCGAGGTGGTCGAGGTGAGCCTGCCGCACGCCCACCTCTCGGTGCCGGCCTACTATGTGGTGGCCCCGGCCGAGTGCTCGTCCAACCTGTCGCGCTTCGACGGCGTGCGCTTCGGGCACCGCTGCGACGACCCGAAGGACCTCGAGGACCTGTACAAGCGCTCGCGCTCCGAGGGCTTCGGCGCCGAGGTCAAGCGGCGCATCCTGATCGGTACCTATGCCCTGTCGGCCGGCTACTACGACGCCTATTACCTGAAGGCACAGCAGGTGCGGCAGCTGATCGCACAGGACTTCCGCGCCGCCTTCGAACAGGTGGACCTGATCGTCAGTCCCACCGCGCCGGATGTGGCCTTCCCGCTGGGCGCCAAGAGCGATGACCCGGTGGCCATGTACCTGCAGGACATCTACACCATTGCGGTCAACCTCGCCGGCCTGCCGGCCATCTCCATCCCCGCGCCGGCCGCCGACGGCCTGCCCAGCGGCTTCCAGATGATCGGCAACCATTTCGACGAGGCCCGCCTGCTCAACGTGGCGCACCGCATCCAGCAGGCGACCGACTGGCACGAACAGGCCCCTGAGGGGTTTTGAAATCCTTGAACCACAAAGGGCACAAAGTACACGAAGTTTTCAAGGCCGGCTCCCGGACAGGAGAGCACGTGACCGGAAACCCTCGAGTTCTTTGCGTCCTTCGTGGTTAACAATGAACAAGGCACACAGCCTGACGAGGCACTGAACATGCAATGGGAAGTCGTCATCGGCCTGGAGATCCATACCCAGCTGGCCACCCGATCCAAGATCTTCTCGGGCGCCTCCACCGCCTTCGGCGCCGAGCCCAATACCCAGGCCGCGCTGATCGACCTGGGCATGCCCGGCACCCTGCCGGTGCTGAACCGGCGCGCGGTGGAGTACGCGGTGCGCTTTGCCAAGGCCATCGGCGCCGAGCTGGGCGAGCGCTCGGTGTTCGCGCGCAAGAACTACTTCTATCCCGATCTGCCCAAGGGCTACCAGATCAGTCAGTTCGAACTGCCCATCGTCGGTCGTGGCCAGGTGGAGATCGTGCTCGAGGACGGCAGTGTGAAGACCATCGGCGTGACCCGCGCCCATCTGGAGGAAGACGCCGGCAAGTCGCTGCACGAGGATTTCCATGGTATGACCGGCATCGACCTCAACCGTGCCGGCACCCCGCTGCTCGAGATCGTCTCCGAGCCGGACATGCGCTCGGCGAAGGAGGCGGTGGCCTATGCGCGCAAGATCCACCAGATCGTCACCTGGCTGGGCATCTGCGATGGCAACATGCAGGAGGGTAGTTTCCGCTGTGACGCCAACGTCTCGGTGCGCCCGCTGGGCGAGGAGAAGCTGGGTACCCGTACCGAGCTGAAGAACATCAACTCCTTCCGCTTCCTCGAGCGCGCCATCGACTACGAGATCGAGCGTCAGATCGACATCCTCGAGGATGGCGGAAGGATCGTGCAGGAGACCCGCCTGTACGACGCCGAGCGTGACGAGACCCGCTCCATGCGTTCCAAGGAAGAGGCCAACGACTACCGCTATTTCCCCGATCCCGATCTGTTGCCGGTGGTGCTGGACGAGGCCTTCGTCGCCGAGGCCACCCGCGACATGCCCGAGCTGCCGGACGCGCGCCGCGCGCGTTTCCAGGAACAGCACGGCTTGTCGGTCTACGAGGCGAACGTGCTCACCACCACCCGTGCCCAGGCCGATTACTACGAGGCCGTGGTGAGCGCCTGTGGTGATGCCAAGCTGGCCGCCAACTGGGTGATGGGCGAGCTGGCCGGCGCACTCAACAAGGCCGGTCTCGGTATCGAGGATTGCCCGGTCCCGGCCCCGGCGTTGGGTGGGCTGCTGGCACGCATCCTCGATGACACCATCTCGGGCAAGATCGCCAAGCAGGTCTTCGAGGCCATGTGGGCCGGCGAGGGCGATGCCGACACGGTGATCGAGGCCAGGGGCCTCAAGCAGATCACCGATGCCGGGGCCATCGAGGCGCTGGTGGACGAGGTGATCGCCGCCAACCCGCAGCAGGTGGAGAACTACCGCAATGCCGATCCGGCCAAGCGTCCGAAGATGATCGGCTTCTTCGTTGGCCAAGTGATGAAGAAATCACAGGGCAAGGCCAACCCACAGCAGGTCAATGCCTTGCTGCGCGAGAAGCTGGGCGGCTGATAGGGCGCCCGCTCAGGCGGTGTGGAGCGCACTCTGGGTGTTCATGTCTACGATCACCCGATTGCGTCCCGCCTGCTTGGCCTGGTACAGCGCCTGATCAGCGCGGTTGATCAGCTCCAGGGGATCCTCGCCGGGCTGGCAGGTGGCCACGCCAATGGAGACGGTGATGTGTCCCAGCGGTCGCTGGTTGTCCGAACGCACCAGTCGGGCGTCGGCCATGGCGGTGCGGATCTTCTCGGCCACCACGGTCGCGCCCTTCAGTCCGGTATCGGGCAGCAGTACCACGAACTCCTCGCCGCCGTAGCGCGCTGCCAGATCACCGCCCTTGGTGTGCTGCTTGAGCACCTGGGCGAGAAAGCGGATCACCCGGTCGCCGATCAGGTGGCCGTGCGTGTCGTTCAGGTTCTTGAAGTGGTCGATGTCGATCATCAGCAGGGCCAGCGTATCGGGTGCCGGTCCCGACTCGGCATACCGGGCGAGCGCCTCGGTGAAGGTACGGCGGTTGGCCAGGCCGGTGAGCGGGTCGGTGGAGGCCCGCTTGCGCTCCAGATCCAGTTCCTCCTGCAGCAGGGCGATCTCCTGCGACTTGGCGTCCAGGTGCTCGTGCAGCAGCTGCGTGGAGCGGCGTATGTTGCGTGTCTCCTCGACCAGTGAGCGCAGCAGCTTGCGGAGCTCGTCCAGGCGGCTGCAGCGCTGCATGTCTTCGACCACCTTGTCGAGCTGGTCGCCGAAGCGCCGGGTGTCATCGTCCACGTCACGCAGTGAGCTGGCCACGTCGGCCATCAGTTCGGTCATCTCGTTGCGGATCTTGAGAAACAGATCGGTATTGCAGCCACTGGCGTATTTTTCGAACAGTTGCTCATTGAGCTGGGCGGTGAAGTGGGTGCCGGCGTCGATCAGGCTCTGCAACTCGGCCTTGAGTTCGGGATTGTTGCCGCGCACGTATTCGAACCACACGGCGTAGTTGCGCGGGGTGACAGGCACCTGGTGCTTGCTCATGAGCGGCAAGGTCAGGCGAAGCAGTTCCGCGGACTGCTCGGTGGGTACGTCGCTGGTCTCGGGATGGCTCATACGGCGATCCTGCGCTGCGGTTGTTTTTTATTCTTGCGGAGGCGGTAGCGGCCGGGGAGGCCGAGACTTTAGTGTGGAAGTCGACCACCACAGAGTACACAGAGATCACAGAGGAGGTGAAGTTGGGGGCTGTCCCGGCAGGACCGCAACCCGACCGACGGACCGACCGATGGTCCGTCGGCAGAAAGGTCCGCGCCTTGCCTTTTGCTATTGTTGAACTCTGTGCGCTCTGTGTCCTCTGTGGTAAGGAATCAAGGTGCACAAACGCATCTTCCATGATCCGGGGTGTGGGCGGCCCGTGTCATGAAGAGTTAGAGGGGCGGGCACTCAGTGCTTCTCGGCCATCGCCACGGTGTACTGTCGCCCTTGCTTGACCTTGGTGTGGTTGCCGAAGACCTCGCCGAAGGCACGCTCGATGAAGCGCCGCAGGCCGCTGATCACCACCACATAGCAGCGGCCACCGGGTTCGAGGCGGTCGTGGATGTCGTGGAAGAACAGGTAATAGTGTTCCTTGCTGGTCTTGGCCGGCAGGTTGGTGGCGGCCAGGGTGAAGCGCCGGTCGGCCGGGACATGGCGCAGGCCGTCGCTGAGCATGGCCTCGGCGTTGTCGATGGCGTTGCGCCGCAGGTTGGCCTTGGCGTAGTCCACGGCGACGAAATCCTTGTCGACCATCAGACAATGACCCTGGGGGGCGCTGCGCGCAATCGCCATGCCGATGGGGCCGTAGCCGCAGCCCAGGTCGATGGCCCGCTCGTCGGGGCGTACTTCCATGTGCCGCAGCAGCAGGCGGGTGCCTTCGTCGATGCCCTTGGGTGAGAACAGCCCCCAGGTGGTGTGGAACACGAAATGGTGTCCCATCAGTTCGTCCTCGAAGACGATGTCCTGGCGCAGGCGGTCGAGGTCAAGCGGAGCGCGGGGTTTCTTGGACATGGCGTTCGAACCAGCGCGCGATGCGCGGCAGGTAGTCGGGGAAACAGGTGAAGCGGTGGTTGCCGCCCGGATGGACGATCAGTTCCTGGCCGGCATAGTAGTCGGCGGCGACCCGCCAGTCGAGCACCTCGTCGCCCTGGGCCAACAGCACCAGGTAGCGCTCGTGCTCACCCAGCCGTTCACGGTGCAATGCACGCAGTTGCGCCAGGGTGTGGCGGGTGACCTCGAAGGGGCGGCCGTGACAGTCGCGGTGCCAGCCCAGCCAGTCCTCGAGCAGCAGGTAGGGCGCCACGGCGGGATTGACCAGTACCGCGGGGAGGTCGTGCCGCCGCTTCAGCCAGGTGGCGTAGTAGCCGCCGAGCGAGGCACCGACCAGTGCGCGTACCGGGTACCGCTGCAGCAGGTCCTCGAGCAGGGCGATCGCCTCGGCGGGCTGGTGCGGCAGGTCGGGTGTGAGTACCCGTTCGGCACCGAAGTGCTCGCGCAGGGCGCGTGACTTGTCACTCAGGCCACAACTACGAAAGCCGTGGATCCACAGGATCATGGCGAGCCGCACACCGGACAGGCGGGGTCCGGGCGCAGGCGCAGTTCGCGCCACTGGTTGTGCAGGGTGTCGATCAGCAGCAGACGGTTGCGCGGCGGATCGCCGGCGCCGGCCAGTAGTTTCAGGGCCTCGAGTGCCTGCAGGCTGCCGATCACGCCGACCAGTGGCGCGGCCACGCCGTTCTCGCTGCAGCGTTGATCTTCTCCACCCGCCTCACCGTACAGACAGCGGTAACAGGCCTCGTCCTCGCCCCAGGTGAACACTGCCACCTGGCCTTCCCAGCGGATCGCCGCGCCGGAGACCAGCGGTGTGCGCCGGGCGTGGGCGACGCGGTTGACCGCGAAGCGGGTGGCGAAATTGTCGGAGCAGTCGAGCACCAGGTCGGCGGCGGCGATCTGGCGCTCCAGCGCGGCCTCGTCGAGGCGCTGTGGCAGGGTGGTGACCTGGCACTCGGGGTTGATGTGTGCCAGGCGTGCGGCGGCCGAGGCGACCTTGGTCTGGCCGATGCTCCCGGTGTCGTGCACGATCTGGCGTTGCAGGTTGGACAGGTCCACCCGGTCGTCGTCCACCAGGGTGAGCCGGCCCACCCCGGCGGCGGCCAGATACAGGGCCACGGGCGACCCCAGGCCGCCGAGGCCGATGATCAGGGCATGGGCGTCACGCAGTCGCTGCTGGCCCTCGATGCCGATCTCGGGCAGCAGGATCTGGCGGCTGTAGCGCAGCAGCTCGTCGTCGTTCATGGGCGGATTCTAACGCACGCTGCGGGATGTTGGCGGTTCAGAGGTAGCGGCGCCAGTGCCGGGGGCGGTCGTCGCGGCAGCCGTGCTTGCGCAGCCGGTAGCTGTTGATGAAGATCTTGAGGGTGCAGTTGCTCTCGCCGCGCTCGCAGCCGAGGTTGATGTACTGGGTCTCTTCGGTGTACTTGATCAGTGCGCGACGCATGCGCGAGAGCAGGCTGTTGTCGAGGTGGAAGCCGAAGCCCTCGAGCAGCTCCTCGATGGCGGCCAGAGTGGCGTGGTGGAGGTCGTAGCCCACGCGCAGCAGGGTATCGTCGATGCGTTCGGCCAGCAGGATGCCTTCGCAGTCACGCAACAGCTGCGCGGCAGTGCCGGCCTGGTTGGGGTCGGGGTGCAGGGGGCAGAAGCCGATTTCGCGGATCTTCAGCGGACTGTCGGGGTTGGAACGCATGGCCGGTCTGTCAAGGGGATTCACGATCAATCGTGGTCCCGCAAGGCGGGGACGTCAATAGGGGAATCCCTCATGCGCGGCGACCGTGCGAGAAACGCGGCAGGCCGGCCAGGTCGCGACCGCTGCCCACATCGGCATAGCCGGCCTGTGCGAGCAGCATCCGGCAGGCGGCATCCTGGTCGTGGCCATGTTCGAAGGCCAGCAGACCACCGGGGTGCAGGCGGGGCTGGGCCTGGGCGACAAGGAGACGTATGGCATCCAGGCCGTCGGGGCCAGCGGCCAGCGCCCCGCGCGGCTCGAAACGCAGGTCGCCCTGTTCGAGGTGGGGGTCGCCTTCGGCCACGTAGGGTGGGTTGCTGATGATCAGGTCGAAGGGCCCGACGATGCCCGCCAGCCAGTCGGCACGCAGAAAGGTCACGTCCAGGCCGAGTCGTCGGGCATTGTCGCGCGCCACCGCCAGGGCGCCTGCGCTGCGGTCGCTGGCGAAGATTTCCCAGTGTGGGCGCTCGCGGGCCAGGGCCAGGGCGATGGTGCCGCAGCCACAGCCCAGGTCGATGATCCGCAGCGGGGGCTCGGCAGGCAGGCGTTCGAGCACGAACTCGACTAGGTGCTCGGTCTCGGGGCGCGGAATCAGGGTGTGTCGGTCCACGCGCAGCGGCAACGACCAGAATTCGCGCCAGCCGGTGAGCTGGGCCACCGGTTCGCCAGCGAGGCGGCGCGCGAGCAGGGCCGCGAAGCGGGCCAGGGCTTCGGCGGCGGGGTGGTATTCGGGATGGGCGTACAGCCAGGTGCGGTCGCACTGCAAGGCGTGTGCGAGCAGGATCTCCGCCTCTGCCGGGTCGGTAAGGTGCCGGCGCGCGTCGCGCAGCAGGTCGCCAACGGTCTTCATGCCTCCTCGCCCAGGCGGGCCAGCTGCGCGGCCTGGTGCTCCTGCATCAGTGGCTCGATCAGTGGGTCGAGGTCGCCCATCAGGATCTCGTCGAGCTTGTAGAGGGTGAGGTTGATGCGGTGGTCGGTGACCCGGCCCTGCGGGAAGTTGTAGGTGCGGATGCGCTCGGAGCGGTCGCCGCTGCCGACCTGCAGGCGACGATCGGCGGCCTCGGCGGCGTGGGCCTCGCGCTCGGCGGCGTCCTTGAGGCGGGCGGCCAGCAGGGCCAGGGCGCGCGCCTTGTTCTTGTGCTGCGAACGTTCGTCCTGGCA
The DNA here is from genome assembly GCA_964394235.1 of uncultured Sedimenticola sp. Lineage (GTDB taxonomy): Bacteria > Pseudomonadota > Gammaproteobacteria > Chromatiales > Chromatiaceae > MONJU. The sequence goes on from CAYMWJ010000016.1 coordinate 34,299, forward strand.
CTCCACCACGGTGCCGGTGGGCAGGTGGGTGATACGCACCGCCGAGTCGGTCTTGTTGACGTGCTGGCCGCCGGCGCCGGAGGCGCGGAAGGTGTCGATGCGCAGTTCCTGCGGGTTGATCTCGACCGCCTCGACCTCGTCGGCCTCGGGCAGGATGGCCACGGTGCAGGCCGAGGTGTGGATGCGCCCCTGGGATTCGGTTTCGGGCACGCGTTGCACCCGGTGGGTGCCCGATTCGAACTTCAGCCGCGAGTACACCTCCGGGCCGCTCACCCGGGCCACCACTTCCTTGTAGCCGCCGTGCTCGCCGGGGCTCTCGCTGAGGATCTCGGTGCGCCAGCCGCGCTGCTCGGCATGGCGCAGGTACATGCGCAACAGGTCGCCGGCGAACAGCGCCGCCTCGGCGCCGCCAGTGCCGGCGCGGATCTCGAGAAAGACGTTGCGATCGTCGTTGGGGTCGCGCGGCAGCAGCAGGCGTTGCAGCTCGGGCAACAGGCGCTCGGCGTGCTCGCGGGCCTCGCGCAGCGCCTCCTCGGCCAGCTCGGCCAGCTCCGGGTCGTCGAGCATGGCCTCGGCCTGCTCGCGTTCGCGCTCGTTGTCCAGCCAGGCGCGCCAGGCGGCGGCGACCGGTTCGAGGCGGGCGTATTCGCGGCTCAGCTCGCGGAAGCGGTCGTTGTCGTTCTGTACCTCGGGATCGGCGAGCAGGGCCTGGACCTCGGCGAAGCGATCGGCGATCTGCTCGAGCCGGCGACGGATGCTGGGTTTCATGGCCATCTCAGGAGTTGTTGCGGTCGTGGCCGAGCTGGAACAGGGTGTTGGCGGCGTCGAGCAGTTCGTGCCGTCCCCGGCTGCCCGCCAGGCGCAGCTGGGTACTGGGGGTGTGCAACAGCTTGTTGGTGAGGGTATGGGCCAGGTAGTCCAGTGCCTCGTGCGGGTCGCGTCCGGCGTCGATCATGCGCCGCGCCCGGGCCAGCACCTCGTCGCGCAGGCCCTCGGCATGGGCGCGGTAGTCCTGGATCAGGTCCACCGCGTCCAGCGAGCCCAGCCAGGCGCGGAACTCGCGGACCTGGAAGTCGATGATCTCGCGCGCCTGCTCGGCCGCCTCCTGGCGCGAGCGCAGGTTCTCCTGGATGACCTCCTGCAGATCGTCCACGGTGTAGAGATAGACATCGCGCAGCCGGGCGACCTCGGGCTCGATGTCGCGCGGCACCGCGATGTCCACCATGAACACCGGGCGGTGGCGGCGCTGCTTGAGCGCGCTCTCGACGGTGCCCTTGCCCAGCACCGGCAGCGGGCTGGCGGTGGAGGCGATGACGATGTCCGCCTCGGCCAGGTGCGCGGGCAGCTCGGTGAGGCCGATGGCGTAGCCGCTGAACTGCTCGGCCAGCTTGCGCGCACGAGAGACGGTGCGGTTGGCGACGATGATGCGGCCGATGCCGTGCTGGTGCAGGTGGCGGGCGGCCAGCTCGATGGTCTCGCCGGCACCGATCAGCAGCGCGGTCTGCTCGCCCAGGTCGGAGAAGATCTGGCGCGCCAGGCTCACCGCGGCAAAGGCCACCGATACCGGGCTGTCGCCGATGGCGGTGTCGGTGCGCACCTGCTTGGCGGTGTTGAAGGCATGCTGGAACAGGCGCTTTAGGGTCTTGCCGGTGTGTCCGGCATCGGTGGCGGTCTGGAAGGCCGCTTTCACCTGGCCGAGAATCTGGGGCTCGCCCAGCACCATGGAATCCAGCCCGCAGGCCACCGACAGCAGGTGGGCGACCGCTTGGTCGTCGTGGTGCTCGTACAGGTAGGGGGCAATGTCGTTGACCACCAGGCCGTGGAATTCGGCGATCCAGCGGCGCACCTGCCCGGTCTGGTCCTCGTCCACATTGCAGTACACCTCGGTGCGGTTGCAGGTGGACAGGATCACCGCCTCGCTCACCCCGGGGCGCTCGCGCAGGCTGCGCAGGGCGCCGACCACGATGTCGGGTCCAAAGGTCACCCGTTCGCGGATGGCGACCGGTGCGCTGGTGTGGTTGAGACCGACGGCGAGCAGGGTCATGGCGGGGCAGGAATGTCTCTGGATACGACTCTGGAACCGGAAATTTTGGATTGTCAATGAGTTGAATGCAAGGCGATGTCGATGGAAGGCGCGTGCGCCGGGTCGTCTTTCCGAACCTTGAATGTGGAAGTCAACACCACAGAGCACACAGAGATCACTGAGGGGTTGAGGCCGGGGGCTGTCCCGGCAGGACTGCAATCCGACCAAAGACCGGCCGATGATCCGTCGGCAGGAAGGTCCGCGCTTCGCCTTTTGCCATCGTCAAGCTCTGTGCGCTCTGTGTCCTCTGTGGTGAATGAAAAACAAGGGGCATCAGCACATCTTTCATGATCCGGGGTGTGGCTACCCGGACTCATGGAGGTTGGCGGCCAGCGCGTTGCATTGCTTTGTCCGAGGTATCGGGTACCCTTGGAGGGGTGAATTATCGAGGTCTCTTTCTGTCGATGATCCTGGGGTTGGCGCTGGCGGCGTGCCAGGGCCCGCTTGCCCCGCGTCCCGATGCCCCCGCCAAAGCGGCGGCAGAGGCACGCCCGGCGGCGCCGCCTCTGCCATACACGCCCCCCGCGCGTCCCGAGGTCGAGCTGGACCCGGACCTGCTGTTCGCGTATCTGGTCGGTGAGATCGGCGCGCGCCTGGGCGATTTCGATAAGTCGATCAAGGCCTATCTCGAGGCCGCCGAGCGGGCGCGCGAGCCCTATGCGGCGGAGCGCGCGACCCGCATCGCCTGGCATGTGCGGGACATGGATCTGGTACGGCGTGCGGCCCGTCTCTGGGTCGAACTCGCGCCCAACAGCCTGGCGGCCCGCCAGTTCCTGGGGGTGGCCCTGTTGCGCGATGCGCAGGATGCTGCGGCCTTGGCCCAGTTCCGCGCCATGCTCGAGATCGCCCGTGCCCTCGGCAAGGACGGCTACCTGCTGGTGTCCAGTGCCCTGGCGGGCGAAAAGGACAAGGAGCGTGCCCTGGCGTTGATGCGCCGGCTGGTCGACGAGGCACCGGATGCCGCGGTGGCGCATTATGGCCTGGCCCTGCTGCTGACCTCGCAGCATCGCTATCCCGAGGCCGAGAGCTTGCTGCGCGAAGTGCTCGATCGAACCCCCGAGCGGGTGGATACCTGGTCGCTGCTGGCGCAGGTGCTGGTCGCTCGCGGGCAGCGTGATGCCGCGCTGGAGGTGCTGGAGCAGGCCCTGGGGCGTTACCCCGACAATCGCCGCCTGCGGCTCGGGCGTGCCCGCCTGCTGGTGGCGGTCGAACGTTACGAAGAGGCGCTGGCGCAGTTTCGCGAGCTGTACCGGCGAGACCCGAAGGATCTCCAGGTGCTGTTCGGTTACGCCATGCTGGCCACACAGCAGCAGCACTGGGACGAGGCACGGCGGCTCTGGCAGGCGTTGCGAGGCAGCCCGCGATTCGCCAACGACGCGACCTATTTCCTCGGGCAGGTCGAGGAGGCCAGCGGCAACAAGGTTGCGGCGATCGGCCTGTATCGCCGGGTGAAGCAGGGCGAGTTGCGGGTCGATGCGGCCATTCGTGCCGCCGCCCTGATCGCGGAAGAGGCAGGGCGCCTGGACGAGGCCCGCCGGCTGCTGCGGCAGGCGCGCGAGGCGGCCTTCCGGCGCAAGGCCGATCTCTACCTGGCCGAGATCGAGCTGCTGCGGCAGCACGGCGCGGATCGCGCCGACATTCTCGGTCTCTACCAGGAGGCGCTGCAGGCCCTGCCCGGCAATACCGACCTGCTCTACGGGCGCGGGCTCTACTATTCCGAGGTCGGTGACTATGTGGCCATGGAGCGTGACTTCCGGCAGGTGCTGCAGCAGGATCCGCATCATGCCGACGCCCTCAATGCCCTGGGCTACATGCTGGCGCAGCGGAACGTCCGTTTGCAGGAGGCGCGGCGCTACATCGAGCAGGCCTTGCAGCTCAAGCCGGACTCGCCCGCGGTGCTCGACAGCATGGGCTGGGTGCTGTACCGCCTGGGACAGCTCGAGGCTGCGCGCGACTATCTGCAACGCGCCTGGCAGCGGGATCACGATGCCGAGATCACCGGTCATCTGATCGAGGTGCTCTGGGCGCTGGGTGAGCGGCGCGAGGCGCGCCGGCTGCTCGAGGCCGCGCTGCGGGAAGATGCCACCGACGACTATTTGTCGCGCCTGCGCCAGCGCCTGCTGGAATCCGGGTCATGAGCGACTGGTCGTGCGGCTGGCCGGCGCCGGCTAAGCTCAATCTCATGCTGCGCATCACCGGCCGTCGCGCCGACGGCTATCACGAGCTGCAGACGGTGTTCCAGTTTCTGGATCTGTACGATGAGCTGGACTTCCGTCTGCGCGACGATGGTCGGATCGCATGCGTGGACAGCCTCCCCGGCGTCGCTCCCGAGGCCAATCTCGCGGTGCGCGCGGCGCGCCTGTTGCAGGACTGCGCCGGGGTGGCGCAAGGTGTGGACATCGCCCTGCGCAAGCGCCTGCCCATGGGCGGTGGCCTGGGCGGCGGCAGTTCCGATGCCGCCACGGTGCTGCATGCGCTCAATCATTTGTGGGGCTGCGGTCTGGACGATGCCGAGCTGGCCACTCTGGGGCTGCGCCTGGGGGCGGACGTGCCCATCTTCGTGCACGGGTGCGCCGCCTGGGCCGAGGGTGTGGGCGAGTGCCTGCGCCCCATCGCGTTGCCCGAGCCCTGGTATCTGGTGATCGCCCCCGATTGCCATGTGGCGACCGGCGAAGTATTTTCCGATCCGGAATTGACAAGGAATTCCTGTCCGATCACAATACGCGCCTTCATTGCGGGCGACCGCCGTAACGACTGTCTGGCGGTGGTTCGCAAGCGCTACCCGGCTGTGTCGCAAGCCATTGAATGGCTGGAAGAATACGCCGAGGCCCGGCTGACCGGCACCGGTGGTTGTGTGTTCGCCGAGTTTGTCTCGCGTGAGGCCGCCGAACAGGTGCGGCAACAGCTGTCGGCCGACTGGCGGGCGTGGGTGGCGCGTGGTTGCAACCGCTCTCCCCTGCGAGAGCGGCTGGAGCATGACTGAACAACTGGGGTGTCGCCAAGCGGTAAGGCACCGGACTTTGACTCCGGCATTCGCAGGTTCGAATCCTGCCACCCCAGCCATATTTGGAAATGGCCACACCACGGCCGCGCAGAAAATTCGATCGGGCGGCAGCGGGCCGCCTCAAGCAGAGAGGTCGCCGGGGCGCGGCCTTCTTCGTTTCTGACTACCTAGCGGAGAGCGACATGCCCGCCAGCAGCATGATGGTGTTTTCGGGGAATGCTCATCCCGAGCTGTCGGCCGATATCGCCGATTATCTGAGTATCCCGCTGGGCAAGGCGGTGGTCGGCCAGTTCAGCGATGGCGAGGTGATGGTCGAGATCGAGGAGAATGTGCGTGGCCGCGACGTGTTCGTGGTGCAGCCGACCTCGGAGCCAACCAATGACAACCTGATGGAACTGCTGGTGATGATCGATGCCCTGCGCTGGGCCTCGGCGCGGCGCATCACCGCGGTCATCCCCTATTTCGGCTATGCGCGGCAGGACCGGCGGCCACGCTCGGCGCGGGTGCCGATCACCGCGCGTCTGGTGGCGAAGATGATCGCCACTGCCGGTGCCGACCGGGTGTTGACCATGGATCTGCATGCCGACCAGATCCAGGGCTTCTTCGACATCCCGGTGGACAATGTGTATTCGTCACCGATCCTGCTGGGCGACATCTGGCGCCAGCAGTACCCCAACCTGATCGTGGTCTCGCCGGACGTAGGTGGTGTGGTGCGGGCCCGTGCGCTGGCCAAGCGCCTGGACGACGCGGACCTGGCGATCATCGACAAGCGCCGGCCCAAGGCCAACGAGGCGCAGGTGATGAACATCATCGGTGATGTGGCGGGTCGCACCTGCGTGCTGGTGGACGACCTGGTCGATACCGCCGGCACGCTGTGCAAGGCCGCCGGTGCGCTCAAGGCCGCGGGGGCGGCCAAGGTAGTGGCCTATTGTACTCACGCGGTACTGTCGGGGCCGGCGGTGAGTAATATCCAGGCCTCCGAGCTGGACGAACTGGTGGTGTCCAGCACCATCCCGCTGCGCGAGGAGGCGAAGGCCTGCAGCAAGATCCGGCAGCTCTCGATCGCCGGTCTGCTGGCCGAGACGATCCGCCGCATCAGCAACGAGGAGTCGGTCAGCTCACTGTTCGTCGACTGAACAGCGGGCCGGCCAGAGCGCAGGCTCCGGCCTGCATTCACGAGGCCCTGTCCAGTGCCTGGTCGCGGGCGGACAGGGCCGTTACACGAGAACGGGAGTTCGCAATGAGCAAGACAATCGATTTGAAAGCCGTCACTCGCGAGGTGCAGGGCAAGGGTGCGAGCCGCCGCCTGCGTCGCGAGGGCATGGTGCCCTGCATCCTCTATGGCGGGGGCAAGGAACCACAGATGCTCGCCACCCGGCACAACGAGCTGGTGCACGAACTGGAAGACGAGAGCTTCTTCTCGCGCGTGCTGACCATCGAGATCGACGGTACGCCGGTCAGGGCCGTGCTCAAGGATCTGCAACGCCACCCGGCCAAGCCTTTCATCCTGCACGCCGATTTCCAGCGTGTGTCCGAGCACGACGCCATCCGCATGCATGTGCCGCTGCACTTCATCAACGAGGACAAGGCGCCGGGTGTCAAGGCCGGTGGCGAGGTCTCGCACATGCTGGCCGATGTGGAGGTCATCTGTGAGGCCGGCAGCCTGCCCGAGTACATCGATGTGGATCTCAGTGGCATGCAGATCGGTGACATGCTGCACCTGAGCGACCTCAAGCTGCCCGAAGGCGTGCAACTGGCCGCGCTGTCGCATGGCGAGGAGTCCGAGGACATGGCCGTGGTCAACATCCACGCAGCGCGCGGTACGGCCGCCGCAGAGGGTGGTGAGGAAGAAGGCGAGGCCGAGGGCGAGTGAGACGCCGGCAATTCGGCTGAGAGAACGGCGGCCCCTGGCCGCCGTTCTCATATCCGGCGAGGAAGCAGATGATGAAAGGCGAGACCATCCAGTGCGTGGTGGGCCTGGGCAATCCGGGCCCCCGCTATGCAGACACCCGGCACAATGTGGGCTTCTGGTTCGTCGATCGCCTGGCCCAGCGTCATGGCGCGGTGCTGCGCGCCGAGAACAAGTTTTCCGGCGAGGTGGCGCGCATCCACACCGAGACGGGCGAGTGCTGGCTGCTCAAGCCCATGACCTACATGAACCACAGTGGCCGTGCGGTCGGCGCCTTCGCTCGTTTCTACCGGATCCCGCCGGAGCGCCTGCTGGTGGTCCATGACGAGCTGGACCTGGCGCCCGGAACCATCCGCCTGAAATGCGGCGGGGGGCACGGCGGCCACAATGGCCTGCGCGACATCATTGCCGTGCTCGGCAGCAAGGACTTCGTACGTGCGCGTATCGGTATTGGTCATCCAGGGCACCGGGATGTGGTGACCGATCATGTCCTCTCCCGTCCCGGCAGGATCGAGCAGGAGGCCATCGAACGTGGCCTCGACGAACTGGAGCGTCACTGGCCGCTGGTGCAATCCGGTGACTTGCAGGCGGCCATGCACGCGATCCACTCCGCGACCTGAGGACACCGCTCCCACGGGATGTTGCTCCTTGACGATGTAGGAGGCCCGTCCCCGGGCCGAACCACCCCCGAGCCGAA
>CAYMWJ010000017.1:0-41057 GCA_964394235.1 uncultured Sedimenticola sp.
GTGGCCTTCCTCGAGTTCCAGGCAACTGACGTATTCGGAGAAATCGACGCTCATGGTGTCTTAACCACGAAGGACACAAAGGACACGAAGGAAAACGGTGCGCAACAGCTGCTGTCGCCTTCCTGCGTATGCCGGAATTTCCGTCAGCCGTTGCAGGCTGGCTGGAGCATCGGTAACCATCGCCTTTGTGATCTTCGTGTCCTTGGTGGTTGACCGGGAATCAGAAATAAGTATTGACCGCAGCACTCAGGGTGTCGCGCATGTCGGGGTCGTCGGTCAGCGGGGTGACCAGCGCCATCTGGCAGGCCGATTGCGGATCGATCCCCTTGGCCACCAGTTGCGCGGCATAGACCAGCAGGCGGGTGGACATGCCCTCGTCCAGCCCGTGCCCCTTCAGGTTGCGCGAACGTTGTGCGATCTGCACCAGCTTTTCGGCGACCTCGCGGTCCACGCCGCCCTCGTGCATCACGATCTCGGTCTCCACCTCGGCCTCCGGGTAGTCGAAGTCCAGGCCGCCGAAGCGCTGCTTGGTGGACTGCTTGAGGTCCTTCATCAGCGACTGGTAGCCGGGGTTGTAGGAGATGACGATCTGGAAATCGGGATGCGCCTTGACCAGCTCACCCTTCTTCTCCAGCGGCAGCTCGCGCCGGTGGTCGGTGAGCGGGTGGATGACCACGGTGGTGTCCTGCCGGGCCTCGACGATCTCGTCCAGGTAGCAGATGGCGCCGATGCGCGCGGCCACGGTGAGCGGGCCGTCCAGCCAGCGGGTGCCGTTGGCATCCAGCAGGTAGCGGCCGACCAGGTCGGAGGCGGTCATGTCCTCGTTGCAGGCCACGGTGATCAGCGGCCGGCCCAGTTTCCAGGCCATGTACTCGACGAAGCGCGACTTGCCGCAGCCGGTCGGCCCCTTGAGCATCACCGGCATGCGCGCGGCATAGGCCGCCTCGTACATGGCGACCTCGTTGCCCACGGGGCGGTAATAGGGTTCTTCCTGGACGAGATACTGTTCGCGATCGACCTCGGACATGACGCTTCTCCACGGTTGGCGCGCGCGGCGCTTGGGCTTGGACTGGGAATGTTCGGGAAGAACATCGGCCAGATGACGAAATCTGGCGGATGCCCCTCGGGTGGCCCCCGGTCATGCGACCGGAGGCCGGCAGCCTCGGCAGCGGGCCGTGTTCACGGCCCCCTGTGGCTCAGCACTTGGCGCTGATGGGGCCACGGTAGATCACCATGGCGGTGCCTTGCGACTGGGCATAGTTGTCGTAGCCGATCAGGCGCACGTGATGCGAGGGATGCGCCTTGTGGCAGGCCTCGGCCTCGGCCAGGATGGCGTCCACGTCGGTCTCGCCGAACATCGGCAGCTTCCACATGTACCAGTAGTGGTCGAAGGCGTTCTCCGGCTCGGTGTGCTCGATGGCCGGGTTCCAGCCCTTGCTGACGATGTACTCGACCTGCTTGCGGATCTTGTCCACGCCGAGTTCGGGCAGGTAGGAGAAGGTCTCGAACTTGCGGCTCGACGGATCGCTGACGCTCGAGTTGTAGTCTTGGATGTCACTCATTGGTTTGTACCTTTCATCGATTCTGCGGGTCGTTTCGGGACCCTGTCAGGGTGAAGAACGCCCAGACAGGGTAGAGACGGCTGTTACTTGTGGGCGACGTCGAGCTTGTCGACGGTGTCGAACTCGAACTTGATTTCCTTCCAGGTCTCCATCGCGGTCTTGAGTTCGGGGCTGTGCTTGGCGGCCTCGGTGAGGATGTCCTTGCCCTCTTTCTCCAGCTCGCGGCCCTCGTTGCGGGCCTCGACGCAGGCCTCCAGCGCCACCCGGTTGGCTGCGGCGCCGGCTGCGTTGCCCCAGGGGTGACCCAGGGTGCCGCCACCGAACTGGAGCACGGCGTCGTCGCCGAAGATGGTGACCAGCGCCGGCATGTGCCAGACGTGGATGCCGCCGGAGGCGACCGCGAAGACGCCGGGCATGGAGCCCCAGTCCTGGTCGAAGAAGATGCCGCGCGAACGGTCTTCCTTGATGTAGGACTCGCGCAGCAGGTCGATCCAGCCGAGGGTCGCCTCGCGGTCGCCTTCCAGCTTGCCGACCACGGTGCCGGTGTGCAGGTGGTCGCCGCCGGACAGGCGCAGGATCTTGGTCAGCACGCGGAAGTGGATGCCATGGTGCGGGTTGCGGTCGAGCACGGCGTGCATGGCGCGGTGGATGTGCAGCAGCACGCCGTTGTCACGGCACCATTGCGCCAGGCCGGTGTTGGCGGTGAAGCCGCCGGTGATGTAGTCGTGCATGATGATCGGCGCGCCGATTTCCTTGGCATATTCGGCACGCTTGAACATCTCGTCTGGGGTGGGTGCGGTGACGTTCAGGTAATGGCCCTTGCGCTCGCCGGTCTCGCGCTCGGCCTTCTCGATGGCCTCCATCACGAAGTCGAAACGCTGGCGCCAGCGCATGAAGGGCTGGGAGTTGACGTTCTCGTCGTCCTTGGTGAAGTCCAGGCCACCGCGCAGGCATTCGTACACGGCGCGACCATAGTTCTTGGCCGACAGGCCCAGCTTGGGCTTGATGGTGCAGCCCAGCAGCGGACGGCCGTACTTGTTCATGATGTCACGTTCGACCTGGATGCCGTGCGGCGGACCATTGCAGGTCATGACGTACGCGATGGGGAAGCGCACGTCTTCCAGACGCAGGGCGCGGATGGCCTTGAAGCCGAACACGTTGCCCACCAGTGAGGTGAACACGTTGACCACCGAGCCCTCCTCGAACAGGTCGATGGGGTAGGCAATGAAGGCATAGAAGGCCTCCTCGTCACCCGGCACGTCCTCGATGGCGTAGGCACGGCCCTTGTAGTGGTCGAGGTCGGTCAGCAGGTCGGTCCAGACGGTGGTCCAGGTGCCGGTGGACGACTCGGCGGCCACGGCGGCTGCGGCCTCTTCGCGCGGCACGCCCGCCTGCGGAATGATCTTGAAGCACGCCAGCAGGTCGGTCTCCTTCGGCGTGTAGTCCGGCATCCAGTAGGTTTCGCGGTAGTCTTTTACGCCCGCATCGTATTTCTTCGCCATTGCTTGTCCTCTCCAGAGGGTCGGTGTTCGAGGGGCAGCGGACGCCCGGCGTCCGCAAAGCCTGCTCGGTTATCGGGTCTAATCCGAGTGAATCGCTCAGGATTGAGACTGAGTATGGGAGAGGCTATGTATAAAGTGAACTCAGACTTTCTGATCGAAAGCATAAGTCAAAGTTTATGCATTGAGGGCGCAGGATAAGGTGTCACGACCTGATGTCCCCCGCCCACTGGTGGTCGGAGAGTGGCTTACCGGGTCAGGCTGAGGAACAGGCGGGGCAGTTTCTCGGGCAGGCGTTCGACGCGGTCGATGACGGTATAGGCCTGGCCGAAGATATCCTGTACATAGTCGTCGGCACGTGGGTCGAGGTTGACGCAGAAGGTGAAGATGCCCTGCTGGTCCAGCTCGTGGACTGCACGACGGGCGTCTTCGATGAGCTGGCGCGGGTCCTGTTCGTCGATGTCGTGCGGTTCACCGTCGGTGAGGATCAGCAGCAGTTTCTTGTCGGCCTTGCGCGGGGCCAGGGAGTGCGCGGCATGCCGCATGGCCGCGCCCATGCGCGTGGAAAAACCGGCGCGCATGGCCGCCAGGCGCGCCTTGACGGTGTCGTCCCAGTGTTCGCTGAAACCCTTGATGTGCTGGTAGCGCACCTCGTGGCGGGTGTCGGAGTTGAAACCGGCAATGGCGAATTCGTCGCCCAGGTGCTCGATGGCCCAGGCCAGCAGGGAGACCGCCTCCTGGCTGAGCTGCAGGATGCTGCGATCGGCCCCCTCGGGCACGGTGTTGAGCGACTCGGACAGGTCCAGCAGCAGGGTCACGGCGATGTCGCGGCCGTCGTGGCGGTGGCTCATGTTGATGCGCGGGTCCGGCTGCGCGCCCCCCTTGAAGTCGATCAGCGAGCGGATGGCCACGTCCAGGTCCAGTTCGCTGCCGTCCTCCTGGTAGCGTACGCGCACGTACTGCTGGGGCTTGATGCGATCGAGCAGTTGCCGGAGCTGCTTGGCCAGGCCGCGGTGGCGCGCCAGCAGTTCATCGATGTAGGCCGGGTCGGCGGAAGGGTGCAGGGTCTCGTACAGGCTCACCCAGTCGGGTCGGTAGGTCTTGGCCTGGTAGTCCCATTCCGGGTAGTGCCGCGGCGGCAGGCGGTCGGTCTCCTCGGTGTCCTGGGGGCGGCGCTCCTCGTCGAACTGTTCTTCCTCGTCGCCTTCCTCGATGAAGATCCACAGGTGCCGGTTGTCGTCACGGTAGTCCACCTCGGTGTCGGTGAAGTGCACCTTCGGTGACAGGTCGGCCTGGCGCCGGGTGCGCGCGATGTAGGCGATGGCCAGCGCGGCCATGTCCTGGGTCGAGCTTTCACCCTCGGCCAGCAGCTCGTGGAAACGCGCCAGGAACGCCAGCAGGTCGGGGTTGTGGTAGCCGTGATCCGGGTCGAGGGTGGCGCGCGAGAACATCGCCAGGCGGTGGCGGATGCAGGATTCGTGCTCGGGGTCGCAGGCGTCTTCGGCGGGTTTCGGGTGCAGGGTCAGCCACAGGCGGCGCAAGCCCGGGTATTCGCGCATCGCCAGTTGCTCGATGCGGCAGTCTTCGAAGGTTTCGATGGCGACGCGCTGGAAGGGGCTGTAGTTGTCGGCCACGATGGGCGTGCTCCAGCGCTTGTGCGCCGCGATGTGCGCGAGCAGGGCGCGGTAGCGGTCCAGCCCCGAGATGACCAACCCTCCCGCAGAGAGGCGGCCTTCGCTCTCACCCCCGCCGCACGGGGGGGAGTCGGAAGGGGGGGAGTCTGCGTCTGCCACCAGATCGTCGTAGACATCGGGCACGCGGATGCCGCGATCGTCGTAGTAGGGCATGGGCTTGCGCAGCTGATCGAAGGCGCTGGAGTAGGGCACCAGCAGATCGTCGGTGTTCCACAGCGCCTGGAGATAGAGATGCAGCTTGCGCTCGTGGTCGATGAACAGGGTGCCGTGGCGCTCGCGGTGCAGCACGGCGCGGCTGTCGGCCGATTGCAGGCAGAAGTAGTCGCGCTGCCGCTCGGGGTGCTTCAGATAGTGCTGCAGGCCGTATTCGATCCAGTTGCGCAGTCCCTGGCAGGACAGCTCGCGCAGCAGTTGCGGCATACGCTCGAGCAGGTCGTTGAGCGAGGGGCTGGGCAGGGTGGCGTTCTGGTTGCCGTGGATCGAGCCGCTGGTGCGGTGCATGAAGTCGAGTATCAGTTCGCAGTAGTTGCGTAGCAGCTCGGCGCTGGTGAGGCGCCGCGAGACCTCGCCCAGGGTCTGCAGGAACATGGGGATGGAGCGACCGTTGGCGTTGCGCGACAGCTTCCAGGCAGTCTGTGCCACCGTCTCCAACAGCGATTCGTCGTCCAGACGGCGTACCACCTCCGGCATCTCTTCCAGATAGCTGAGTACCGGTTCGACACCGCGGCCGGTCAGGCAGACCAGGGTGGCGCCGTCGAGGTAGGCGCTCACGCCCTCCGGCGACAGGCTGGCCAGGGCGTCCTCGATGCAGGCTTCGAAGACGTGGTCGATCTGCTCGAAGTTGCAGTTCAGCCGCTGGCGATAGGCCTTGATTTCAGTTTCGTTCATGGTCGAATGAGGTAACCACGAAGGACACGAAGAACACGAAGGCTTGGTTGGCGGAGGGCCCGCTTGGATTCGTGTCTGGCGATCGTTGTCTTTGTGTCCTTTGTGTTCTTTGTGGTGAAAAAAGAAATCAGGCAAAGACGGCGTCGATGGCGTGGTGCAGGGTCGAACGGATGTCCTCGTCGTCGGTGATCGGATCGACCAGCGCCATGCGGCAGGCACGTGGCGGGGCGATGCCGCGCGCGATCAGGCGGGCGGCATACACCAGCAGGCGGGTGGAGATGCCTTCGTCCAGGCCGTGTCCCTTGAGGTTGCGTGCGGTGTGCGCAATCTGCACCAGCTTTTCGGTGATCTGGCCGTCGGTACCGGTCTCGCGGGCGACGATCTCGGCCTCCAGGGCGGCATCGGGATAGTCGAAGCTCATGGCCGAGAAGCGTTGCTTGGTGGACTGCTTGAGGTCCTTCATCAGCGACTGGTAGCCGGGGTTGTAGGAGATGACGATCTGGAAATCGGGATGCGCCTTGACCAGCTCACCCTTCTTCTCCAGCGGCAGCTCGCGCCGGTGGTCGGTGAGCGGGTGGATGACCACGGTGGTGTCCTGCCGGGCCTCGACGATCTCGTCCAGGTAGCAGATGGCGCCGATGCGCGCGGCCACGGTGAGCGGGCCGTCCAGCCAGCGGGTGCCGTTGGCATCCAGCAGGTAGCGGCCGACCAGGTCGGAGGCGGTCATGTCCTCGTTGCAGGCCACGGTGATCAGCGGCCGGCCCAGTTTCCAGGCCATATACTCGACGAAGCGCGACTTGCCGCAGCCGGTCGGCCCCTTGATCATCACCGGCAGGCGCTCGGCATAGGCGGCCTCGTAGAGCAGCACCTCGTCGGCCTGCGGCTGGTAGAAGGGTTCCTGCTGGATCAGGTACTGGTCGGTATCGCTCATGCTCGGTATCCGTGTTCGGGTGGTTGCCTTTATCTTCATGTCACCGCGGTGGCATGAAGATAAAGCCCCCCGCGAAGGGGGGGCTCTTTCGCTGGTCGTGTTTACTTGTGCGCGGCGCTCACGCCCAGCTTCTCGCGCCAGCCCGGGTACAGGGCATCGGCATCGTGCGGGAAGGACTCGAAGGCACGGGCGAATTCCTTGTGCTCCTTGGCCCACTCGATGGGATCGGCGCCGGCCTTCCAGCACTCGTAGGCCTGGCGCAGGGAGATGGCGCCGGCTGCCGGGCTGTCGATGTGGCCGTAGGAACCGCCGCCGGCGGTATTGATGACGTTGCCGTGGCCCAGGTTCTCGAAGAAGCCGGGCAGGCGCAGGGCGTTCATGCCGCCGGAGATGATCGGGGTGGTGGGCTTCATGCCATACCACTCCTGGTGGTACACCGGGCCGTCCACGCTGTCACGCTCGATCATGTAGGCGATGATGCGGTCGTCGGCGTCACCTTCCATCTTGCCGTAGCCCATGGTGCCGACGTGGATGCCCGAGGCCCCCTGCAGACGCGCCATCTTGGCCAGCACGAAGGCGGTGTAGCCGCGCTTGGAGCTGGGCGAGGTCACGGCGCCGTGACCGGCACGGTGATAGTGCAGGTACTGGTTGGGGAACCAGCGACGGGCGGTGGTGATCATGCCCGGGCCACCGACATAGCCGTCCACCAGGAAGGCGACGTGGTCGGCGAATTCACCGAAGGTCTCGAGGATGTATTCACCACGGGCAACCATTTCCGAATGGTCATCGGCGGTAATGTTGGCCGAGAACAGCTTGGCTTCGCCGGTCTCGTCCTGGGCGCGCTTCATGGCATCGGCCACCAGCGGGATGACCTTCTTCATGGGGGCGAACACCTGGTTGCCCTGGGGCTCGTCGTTCTTGATGAAGTCACCCCCCAGCCAGAACTGGTAGGCCGCCTCGGCAAAGGGTTCGGGGCGCAGGCCCAGCTTGGGCTTGATGATGGTGCCGGCGATGTAGCCACCGTCGACGATGGGACGACCGAGGATACGCCACAGGTCGGAGATGTCCTTGGACGGCCCGTCGAACAGTTCGATGGCACGCTTGGGCATGTAGAAGTCGATCATCTTGGCGTATTCGATGTCGCCCATGCCCTGGTTGTTGCCGATGGTCAGGGTGAGGAAGGAGACCATCATCATGCGGCCATCGGTGATGTTCCGGTCGAACAGTTCGATCGGATAGGCGATGCGCATGTCCTCGTTGGCCTCGTCGATGTGGTACACCAGTGCGTCCACGCCCTTGGTGAACTCGTCGGTGGTGCAGACTTCGACGTTGGTGCCGGTGGAAGACTCGGCGGCGAAGTGCGCGGCGGCCTCCAGGTAACCGTGGCCGGCCTTGGGCTTCATTTTGTAGGCGCACAGAATGTGACGCCCGCCGGCGATGAGATCCTCTTCCTTCAGGCTGAGGTCGGAATAGCGACTGGATTGATCGAGAGCCATGTAGATTTCCTCGGCTGGTAGATTTAAGCGTGAAGGTGCCCGCGGCACCGGGAACACAGGAGTTGGGCAAGCCCAAGTCCCTGTAATTTATAGGTATACACCTTGTAGGCGTACATTTTAAGTGTCTACAAGGCATAAGGAAATACTGATTTGATTATCGTAACGATAAGTTTAGACTTATGCTTATTGGGGCTTGGGGAAACGCAGGAGGGCGTGGTCCGACGGGGCGGGTGGTTTTGCCCCCACCACGCTAGGTCTTGGCAGGAGGGCATCCGACATGCATCTCACATTGCGTCAGCTCACCTTGTTCGAGGCGGTCGCCCGCCATCTGAGTTTTACCCGCGCCGCCGAGGAACTGCACCTGAGCCAGCCAGCGGTGTCCATGCAGGTGCGCCAACTCGAGGATGCCGCGGGCCTGCCGCTGTTCGAGAAACTGGGCAAGCGCATTCACCTGACCGAGGCCGGGCGTGAGATGTACAACTACTGCCGTCACATCAGCGAGCAGTTGCGTGAACTCGACGAGGTGATGGCCGCACTCAAGGGCGTGCGCCGTGGCCACCTGCGCCTGAGCGTGGCGACCACGGCCAATTCCTTTGCCACGCGCATCCTCGGTGCCTTTGCCCAGCGCTATCCCGAGAGTACCTATTCGCTGGACGTGACCAACCGCAAGGCCCTGCTCGATCAACTGGCCGAGAATCAGACGGACATCGTCATCATGGGCAAGCCGCCCGAGGGACTGAACCTGGAGGTGCAGGCCTTCATGGAGAACCCGCTGGTGGTGATCGCTCGGCCTGATCACCCCCTGGCTGCCGAGCCGGGTCCCATTCCCCTGGAACGCATCCAGTCCGAGACCTTCGTGGTGCGCGAGTGCGAATCGGGTACGCGCATCGCCATGGAGCGCTTCTTCCGCGAACGCGGCATGCAGCTGCGTACCGGCATCGAGACCACCTCCAACTCGGCGATCAAGAACGCCGTGGAGGCCGGTCTGGGGCTGGGCATCGTCTCCATACACACCCTGGGACTGGAGCTCAAGGCCGGCGCCCTGGTGGTGCTGGATGTCGAGGGCTTTCCCATCCTGCGTCACTGGCACGTGGTCTATCGCCAGGGCAAGCGCCTGCCACCCATCGCCCAGGCCTTCCTCGACTACCTCCACGGCGACGAAGCCCGGCCCCTGTTGCAGGTGCCGACAGGCTAGGGGGGCGAAACCGCAAAGGACGCAAAGGTTGCTGGGGCGCGGATGTTTCCAGGCCGTGCGTGATGATTCACCACAAAGCACACAAAGGGCACGAAGGATTTCTGTTCGATGAGCATCGCGCTTGATTCCGGGGGCTTCGTGGCGCCCTTTCTGTAGGTCGGCCTTCAGGCCGACAGGGAGGCTGGGGATATCGGGAAGTCCGCCCTGCCAGGCTTTTGATGGGCACGGCCCTTCGGGCCTTTGCCCATCCTACAGTGTTGGCTCTGTTGAACGATGGGTAGGATGGGCAAAGGCGCATCGCGCCGTGCCCATCATTGGCTCTTCCACATCAACTTTGTGTCCTTTGTGGTCTTCGTGGTGAATTCCCGCGCACGGCCTGGAAACATCCCTGCCCCAGCCACCTTGGCGTCCTTCGCGTCCTTTGCGGTTCCCCCAAAAAATCTTTGTGCCCTTCGTGGTCTTTGTGGTGAATTCTTCGCATCGGCCGTTTTTCTGGCATAATTCGCGGTTCAATGGTGACCCTGTTGGTCTCCCGCGACGCTAGGTTGTGAACCTGGTCAGGCCCGGAAGGGAGCAGCCACAGCAGCTGACGCGTGCGCCGGGAATCGCTGGCAGGGTCGCCGCCCTTTTCCCGCCCGCGCGCCCGATTCGGTTAAACTGCCAATCCGCTTTCCGCAGGTATCCGCGATATGTCCTATCAGGTACTGGCGCGTCGCTGGCGTCCCAAGACATTCTCCGAGCTGGTCGGTCAGGCACATGTGGTGCGCGCGTTGAGCAATGCGCTGGAAAACGATCGCCTGCACCATGCCTACCTGTTCACCGGCACCCGAGGTGTCGGCAAGACCACCATCGCGCGCATCCTCGCCAAGTCGCTCAACTGCGAGCAGGGGGTGAGTGCGCAGCCTTGTGGCGAGTGCAGCATCTGCCGCGAGGTGGACGAAGGGCGCTTCGTCGATCTGATCGAGGTGGATGCCGCCTCCAAGACCGGGGTGGACGACACCCGCGAGCTGCTCGAGAACGTGCCCTATGCACCGGTGCGCGGGCGCTACAAGGTGTACCTCATCGACGAGGTGCACATGTTCTCCAGCCACAGCTTCAACGCTCTGCTCAAGACGCTCGAGGAGCCGCCGCCGCACGTCAAGTTCCTGCTGGCGACCACCGACCCGCAGAAGGTGCCGGTCACGGTGCTCTCGCGTTGCCTGCAATTCAGTCTCAACCGTTTGCCTATCGAGCAGATCCAGGGGCAGTTCGAGCACATCCTGGGCGAGGAGGGCATCGAATACGATACGCGCGCGCTCTACCTGCTGGCGCGCGCCGCCGATGGCAGCATGCGCGACGGTCTGAGCCTGCTCGACCAGGCCATCGCCTTCGGTGGCGGCCGGGTGGATTATGAAGCGGTGCGCGACATGCTCGGCGTGAGCGCCTCGGAGCTGTTGCCCGAGCTGCTCGAGCGGGTGCAGCAGGGCGATGCCGCCGGGGTGCTGGAAGGGGTGCGTGCCCTGGCCGAGAAGTCCTCGGACTTCGCTGCTCTGCTCAAGGACCTGCTGTTGCTGCTGCACCGCATCGCCCTGTTGCAGGCCACGCCCGAGGCCTGGTCGGCGAGCTGGGGCGAGCGCGAGCGTTTCGAGGCCCTGGCTGCGGCACTCTCGCCCGAGGAGACCCAGCTCTACTACCAGATCGCCCTGGTCGGTCAGCGCGACCTGCCGCTGGCGCCGGATGCACAATCGGGCTTCGAGATGGTCCTGCTGCGCATGCTGGCATTTCGCCCGGACGATGGCCCCGAAGGCCAGCGCGCATCGGCACCTGCGCGCACGGCACCGGGCGCGGCCCCTGCGGCCCCGTTGGCTTCACCGGAGGCCAGTGCGGCGCCCGTCGCCGAGGTGCGGGAGACGCCGCCGGCCGCGGTGGCGGAAAACACGCCCGCGGGGGAAGGAGGCAATCCCTTTGCCGACTGGCACGCCCTGTTGCCGCGCCTGGGTCTGCGCGGCATGGCCGCTCAGCTCGCGGCGCACTCGGTGGTGCGCGGCTGGGACGGCCACACCCTTACCCTGGCGGTCGATGCCAGTTGCACCTCGCTGCTTGGCTCACTGGCCGAACAGCGCCTGCTCGATGCCCTGCGCCAGTATGCCGGCGAGTTGCGCGTGCAGTGGCATACTGAGGAGGCGGCCGACACCCCGGCGCAGCGCCAGCAGCAGGCGCGCATGCAGCGCGAGCGCCAGGCGCGCGAAGACATTGCCGCCGATCCCCTGGTGCAGGCCCTGCAGGACGGCTTCGATGCCGAGCTGGTCGAAGACTCGATCCGCCCGGTCGAGCATTGATTTCATTCATTGACATCGAGAGAGAACGCATATGAAAGGTGGTCTTGGCAACCTGATGAAACAGGCGCAGAAGATGCAGGAAGAACTGCAGAAGGCGCAGGAGGAACTGGCGCGGGCCGAGGTCCAGGGCCAGTCCGGCGGCGGTCTGGTGAAGATCACCATCAACGGCCGCCACGAGGTGCGGCGGGTGGAGATCGACGATTCCCTGATGGGGGACGATCGCGAGATGCTCGAGGACCTGATCGCTGCCGCCATGAACGACGCGGTACATCGTCTCGAGGAGCACACCAAGGAGCGCATGGCGGGGCTCACCGCCGGCATCAACCTGCCGCCGGGCATCAAACTGCCCTTCTGAGGCCGGCCGGGTGAGCGAGACGCCCCTGCTGCAACAGCTCATCGAGGCCCTGCGCTGTCTACCCGGTGTCGGCCCCAAGTCGGCGCAGCGCATGGCCTTTCACATCCTGGAGCGTGACCGCGAAGGCGGACGACAGCTGGCGCGGGTGCTCGAACAGGCGGTGGCGCAGATCAGCCATTGTGCCCGCTGTCGCACGCTGACCGAGCGCGAGCTCTGCCGCCTGTGCGCCAACCCGCAGCGCGATCCCGGCCTGCTGTGCGTGGTCGAGAATCCGACCGACGTGATGGCCATCGAACAGGCGACCGGCTTCGGGGGGCTGTACTTCGTGCTCGGCGGGCGACTCTCACCGCTCGATGGTATCGGCCCCGCCGAATTGGGGCTCGATGCCCTGCGCGAGCGCCTGCGCGCCGATCCGGTGCGCGAACTGATTCTCGCCACCACCACCACGGTCGAGGGCGAGGCCACGGCGCACTATATCGGTGAGCTGGCTGCCGGGCTGGACATCCAGGTCACGCGCATCGCCCACGGCGTGCCCCTGGGCGGCGAACTCGAATACGTGGACAGCGGCACCCTGGCGCATGCCTTCGCCGGGCGCCGCCGACTGATGGAGAACGACCCATGAGTGACTGCATCTTCTGCAAGATTGCCGCCGGCGAGATTCCGGCGGAGAAGGTCTACGAGGACGACCAGGTGGTCGGCTTCCGTGATCTCAATCCCCAGGCGCCGGTGCACCTGCTGCTGATCCCGCGCCGTCACATCGCCACCCTCAACGACCTGAGCGAGGCCGACGAGGCGCTGGTCGGCCATCTGTGCCGTGTCGCGGCCAAGGTCGCTGCCGACGAGGGCCTGGCCGAACGCGGCTACCGCACGGTGATGAATTGCAACGCCGAGGGCGGCCAGACCGTGTTCCACATCCACCTGCACCTGCTCGGCGGCCGCCAGATGACCTGGCCGCCGGGGTGAGCGGCACCCGGGGAGGCAACAACCCCACCCTTTGTGGTCTTGAGTCGCGCCGTTACGGTCCCATATTGAAGGCTCGTCCGTCTTTTACCTGAAACCCACATAGGAGGAATCGGCATGAGTGACGAGACCCTGACCCTGACGGTCCCACACCACGACAAGCTGGGCATCATTCATTGCGGCGTGACCCACGAGGGCCTGGTGGTGGTCGCGGGTGACCAGAAGGAGATTGCCGACGGTGAGGAGGTGGTCTTCGAGCGTACCGGCATCAAGGTCAAGCGCAACGGTGCGGAGTACACCTTTGCCAAGGTGGCCTGAGCTGTTACTTGTTATCTGTGTTCCATGGGGGGCAGCAGGCCCCTTTTCTGTTTTTCGCCCCCCGCCGGCCGTGTCTGGTCTGTCTATGGCGAGGTGGCAGGGATCGAACGGCGGCTGGCGATCGAGGAGATGCCGGGTGGCGGGGTGGGTTTATCCTGTCGCGTTGTGAACGGATCGGCACTGCGAGGGAGGCAGCGGTGTCGGGCGGGGTGGAGGCTATGATATAAGCAGGCAAGCCACAGAGGGCCGGTTGCCGCCGGCAAGACCGCAGGAGCCATCGATGTCCGAGCCCGTCCTCCCTCGCAACGAACAGCCCAGCTCGCAGGTGGATGCCGAGAGTCCGCCCCAGATGCACGATCTGTCCGACCCCTCGTTGTATCTCAACCGTGAACTGACCTGGTTGGCGTTCAATCGCCGCGTGCTGCACGAGGCCGAGGACGAGCGCAATCCGCTGCTCGAGCGGCTCAAGTTTCTGGCCATCGTCAGTTCCAATCTCGACGAGTTCTTCATGAAGCGCATCGGCGGGCTCAAGCAGCAGATCGGTGCCGGTGTGACCACGCGCACCGTCGATGGTCGTACCCCGCGCGAGCAGATCGCCGAGTGCTATGCCGTGGTGCGCGAGCAGGAGGCGATACAGCGCGAGGTACTGCACCAGTTGCTCGAGGCGCTACGCGAGCACGATATCGCCATCCTCGACTACCACGAGCTCAGGCCGGAGCAGGTGCGCTGGCTGCGCAGCTATTTCCACGACAACATCTTTCCGTTGATCACGCCGCAGGCCATCGACCCGGCGCACCCGTTTCCCTTCATCTCCAACCTGTCGCTCAACCTGATGGTGCTGGTGCGCTTCCCGGGCGAGGAGGGCAAGACCTCGCTGGCCCGCATCAAGATCCCTATCGGCGAGGATGTGCCGCGTTTCATCCGCTTGCCGGATTCCACGCACTTCGTCACCATCGAAGACATCGTGCAGCACAACCTGAACATGCTGCTGCCGGAGATGGAGATCCTGCATTGCAGCCAGTTCCGGGTGACGCGCAATGCCAACACCGAGCGCAACGAGGAACACGCCGACGACCTGCTATCGCTGATCGAGTCGGAACTGCGCGAGCGCCGCTTCGCACCCATCGTGCGCCTGCAGATCCAGGACGACATGGACGACACCACGCGTGGCATGCTCGCTGCCGAGCTCGGCCTGGACGAGAATGAAGACGTGTTCAGCGCCGGTGGCGACATGCTGGCGATGCGGCATCTGTTACAGATTGCCGAGCTGGACGTGCCCGATCTGCACTATCCGCCCTTCCAGGGGGTGGACCATCCCGAGATCCGGGTGGCGAGCAACATCTTCCATGCCATTCGCAAGCGCGGCCCCTTCCTGTTGCACCACCCCTACGAGAACTTCCGCAGCTCGGTCGAGCGCTTTCTCAAGGAAGCGGCGCACGATCCCAAGGTGCGTGCCATCAAGATGACGCTGTATCGCACCTCCAGCGACACCAAGGTGGTGGACTACCTGGTCCAGGCCGCACGCAACGGCAAGCAGGTGGCGGTGGTGGTGGAACTCAAGGCGAGCTTCGACGAAGCGGCCAACATTCGCTGGGCGGCACGCATGGAAGAGGCCGGTATCCATGTCACCTATGGCGTGGTCGGTCTCAAGACCCACTCCAAGATCGTGCTGGTGGTGCGCAAGGACTACAACGGTCTGCGCCGCTACCTGCACATCGGCACCGGCAACTATCATGCGGGCACTGCGCGGGTGTATTCCGATCTCGGCCTGCTGACCAACGATCACGACATGGGCGTGGACGCCACCGAGCTGTTCAACTACCTGACCACCGGCTATACGCCCGAACGCTACTACCGCAAGCTGCTGCCGGCACCCAAGATGCTCAAGGCTGGCCTGCTCGAGCGCATCGCCCGCGAGCGCGAGCTGCACAAGTCGGGCACCCCGGGGCTGATTCAGTTCAAGATGAACGCCCTGGAAGATGCCGATATCACCCGTGCCCTGTACGAGGCGGCGCGCGAGGGGGTGCACGTGGATCTGATCGTGCGCGACACCTGCCGTCTGCGGCCCGGCCTGCCGGGACTGTCCGAGAACGTGCGGGTGATCTCGATCGTCGGGCGTTTCCTCGAACATGCCCGTATCTACTACTTCCGCAACGGGGGCAAGGAGGAGTACTTTACCGGCTCGGCCGACTGTATGAAGCGCAATCTCGAATCGCGCGTCGAGGTGGTCGCCCCGGTCCAGGATGAGAACCTGCGCCGCGAACTGCGCGAGATCCTCGACGTGCAGCTCAACGACTACCGCAACGCCTGGGAGATGCAATCCGACGGCAGCTATGTGCAGCGCCAACCGCGTACGCCCGAAGAAGAAAAGGGCTGCCAGGAACGCCTGATCGAAATGGCCCAGGAGCGGGTACGCCAGGCCAAGCGTTACCAGATGGGCCGGGCACGGCGGCGCATCATGGGGCGCAATCTGCGCTAGTCAGGCCAGCAGCAGCTCCAGTAGGCGCTCATAAATGGCCGACAGGGTATCCAGGTCGGCCAGGCTCACGCATTCGTTCACCTTGTGGATGGTGGCGTTGACCGGGCCGAGTTCCAGCACCTGCGCACCGGTGGGGGCGATGAAGCGGCCGTCGGAGGTGCCACCAGCGGTGGACAGCTCGGTGTCGATGCCGGTGACCTCGCGGATCGCCTGCTGTGCGGCTTCAACCAGCTCGCCCTTGGCGGTGAGGAAAGGCTGTCCCGAGAGGGTCCATTCGATGGCGTAGTCCAGGCCGTGGGCATCGAGCACGGCCTCCACGCGGCGGCGCAGTTGCGCATCGTTGGTCTCGGTGGAATAGCGGAAGTTGAACAGTACCTCCAGCTCGCCGGGGATCACGTTGGTGGCGCCGGTGCCGGCACGGAGGTTGGAGATCTGGAAGGTGGTCGGTGGGAAGAAGGTGTTGCCGCGGTCCCACTCGGTGGCTGCCAGCTCGGTCAGCGCGGGCAGGGCCTGGTGTACCGGGTTGCGCGCCAGGTGCGGATAGGCGACGTGCCCCTGCACGCCGTGTACCCGCAGCCGTGCGCCCAGCGAGCCACGCCGCCCGTTCTTGACCACGTCGCCCACCCGTTCGGTGGAAGAGGGTTCGCCCACCAGGCACCAGTCGATCTTTTCGCCGCGTGCCTCCAGCGTCTCGACCACTTTCACGGTGCCGTTCACCGCTGGGCCTTCCTCGTCGCTGGTGATCAGGAAGGCGATGGAGCCGCGATGTCCCGGGTGTCGCGCCACGAAACGTTCGACTGCGGTGACCATGGCGGCCAGCGAGCCCTTCATGTCGGCCGCGCCGCGCCCGTAGAGCAGGCCGTCGCGCACCTCGGGCACGAAGGGGTCGCTGTGCCACTCCTCGCGCGGGCCGGACGGCACCACGTCGGTGTGGCCCGCGAAGCAGAACAGCGGGCCTTGTGTGCCGCGGCGCGACCAGAAGTTGTCCACCTCGCCGAAGCGCAGCGGCTCGTTGACGAAACCGGCGGCCGCCAGCCGTTCCATCATCAGGCGTTGGCAACCAGCGTCCTCGGGCGTGACCGAGGGACGGGCGATCAGGTCGATGGCGAGGTCGAGTGTTTCAGACATGTCGTTTATGGGGGGGTAACCACAGAGGACACAGAGTGCACAGAGGCCCGAAAGCGGCTTTGCCAGGTACTCTCATTGCCTCCGCAGGCAGAAAGGGATGATTGAAGTCTCTCTGACAAGGCATATCACATTGACCCTGTCTCAGCCGAAATCTCTCTGTGATCCCTGTGTCCTCTGTGTTGAGTGTCATTGGAAAAGCGTCTGATACTGGTCAGGCTCGAAGCCGACGTGGCTCTTTCCGTCGATCTCGAGCACTGGCCGCTTGATGATGCTCGGCGTCTCGAGCATGAGGCGGATGGCGCTGGCCTCGTCGATGTGCTCGCGCACCTCCGGCGGTACCTTGCGCCACATCATGCCGCGGCGGTTGAGCAGTGTCTCCCAGCCGACCTGTTCGATCCAGCCTCGCAGCGTCGCCTCGTCGATGCCTTCCTTCTTGTAGTTGTGGAAGCGGTAGTCGATGCCATGCTCGGCCAGCCAGGCGCGGGCCTTCTTCATGGTGTCGCAGTTGGGTATGCCGTAGAGCTCGATCATGAATTCCTGCCACAAAGAGCACAAAGAACACGAAGGAACAAGGAAAAAGACTGCTGTGATTGCCTGCATTTCCGCGGTGATCCGGGGTCGAGAGACTCTCTCACAGTAAAATCTTTGTGCTCTTCGTGTCCTTTGTGGTTCTTTTTTGCCGAATCAGATATCCCGCAGCAGCTCGTTGATGCCGACCTTGGAGCGGGTCTTCTCGTCCACCCGCTTGACGATCACTGCGCAGTAGAGGCTGTACTTGCCGTCCTTCGAGGGCAGGTTGCCGGGGACGACCACGGAGCCCGCGGGGACGCGGCCGTAGAGGATCTCGTCGCGCTCGCGGTCGTAGATGCGGGTGGATTGGCCGATGTAGACGCCCATGGAGATCACCGCGCCTTCCTCGACAATCACGCCCTCGACGATCTCGGAGCGGGCGCCGATGAAGCAGTTGTCTTCGATGATGGTGGGCGCAGCCTGCAGGGGTTCGAGCACGCCGCCGATACCGACCCCGCCCGAGAGGTGCACGTTCTTGCCGATCTGGGCACAGGAGCCGACCGTGGCCCAGGTGTCCACCATGGTGCCCGAATCGACATAGGCGCCGATGTTCACGTAAGAGGGCATGAGCACCGTGCTCGGCGCGATGTAGGAGCCGCGACGCGCGGTGGCCGGCGGCACCACGCGTACGCCGGACTCGCGGAAGTCGCGCGAGTTGAAGTCGGCGTATTTCGAGGGCACCTTGTCCCAGTAGTTGGTGAAGCCGCCCTTGATGAACTCGTTGTCGTTGATGCGGAACGACAGCAGCACGGCCTTCTTGATCCACTCGTTGACCACCCAATCCCCGTCGCGCTTTTCGGCGACGCGGATCTCGCCGCGGTCGAGCTGGTCGAGGGTCTCGTTGACCGCGTCGCGTACCCGGGTCTCGACGTTGCGCGGGGTGATCTCGGCGCGCTTTTCGAAGGCTTCTTCGATGATGTTCTGGATCTCGCTCATGAGAGGGCTCCTGTGTGGGGTTCTCTATAGGGATTCGATGTAGGCGCGGATGCGTTCCGCCGCCTCGATGCATTCTTCGGGGGTGGCCACCAGGGCCATGCGCACATGGCCTGCACCGGGATTCTCGCCGCCCACCGTGCGCGACAGATAGCTGCCCGGCAACACGGTGACGTGCTGGTGCTCGAACAATTCGCGCGCAAAGGCCTCGTCGTCGCCGCCGGGTACCCGCGCCCACAGGTAGAAGCCGGCCTCGGGGCGCTGCACGTCCAGCACGGGCTGCAGGATGGCGAGCACGGCGTCGAACTTTTCGCGGTACAGGGCGCGGTTCTCGCGCACATGGGCCTCGTCGCGCCAGGCAGCGATGCTGGCCTGCTGGTGCTGCACCGGCATGGCGCAGCCGTGGTAGGTGCGATAGCGCAGGAAGCGTTCCAGGACCTGCGCATCCCCGGCCACGAAGCCCGAGCGCAGTCCTGGCGCATTCGAACGCTTGGACAGGCTGTGGAACACCACACAGCGACGATAATCGTCGCGCCCCAGTGCCGCGGCGGCCTGCAACAGGCCGACCGGGGGGGTATCTTCGTCGAAGTAGAGTTCCGAATAGCATTCGTCGGCGGCGATCACGAAATCGTGTGCGTCGGCCAGTTCGAGCAGGCGTGCCCAGTCGTCCTGCTGCATCACCGCCCCGGTAGGGTTGCCCGGCGAGCACACATAGACCAGCTGGATGCGCTTCCACTGCTCGGCACTCAGCGGGTCGAAGTCGGGGAGGTAGCCGTTGTCGGCGGTGCAGGGCAGGAACAGCGGCTCGGCCCCGGCCAGCAGGGCCGCGCCTTCGTAGATCTGGTAGAAGGGATTGGGCGAGACCACCAGAGGGGCGTGGCGGCGGTCGATCACCGCCTGGGCGAAGGCGAACAATGCCTCGCGGGTGCCGTTCACCGGCAGTATCTGGGTCTCGGGGTCGATGCCGCCCGCGGGCAGGGCAAAACGGGCGACCAGCCAGTCGGCGATGGCCTCGCGCAACGCCGGCAGGCCGCGGGTCAACGGATAACTGCCCAGGGCGTCGAGGTGCGCGCGCAGGCTATCGACGACGAAGCCCGGTGTGGCATGCTTGGGCTCGCCGATCGAGAGTGTGATGTGCGGCTTGTCGGCCGGCGTTACACCGGCGAACAGGGCACGCAGCTTCTCGAAGGGGTAGGGTTGGAGTCGATCGAGATCCGGGTTCATGGCCTGGGGCGAGGGATATGGAGGCGGCGATTATATATGAATGTCCATCTCTTCGGCCTGCTGCCGTTGCTGGCGCTGTTGTACGCAGCGACCTTCTGGGGGCTGATCTGGTACCCGGTGCGCTGGTTGGCCGAAGCCGGGATCGCCGGTCTGTGGCAAATCCTCATCAGCTATGCCTGCGCCCTGCTGGTGTTGATTCTGGCGCGTGGTGTCGCCTGGCGGCGAGTGCGTCCCGGTGGCTGGTATGCGGTCTGGCTGGTGCTCGCGGCTGGCTGGACCAATGTCGCCTTTCTGCTGGCGGTGATCGGCGACCAGGTCGTGCGGGTGCTGATCCTGTTCTACCTGTCTCCGCTGTGGGCGGTGCTGCTCGCCCGTTGGCTGCTGGGCGAGCGTATCCGGACAGTGACCTGGTTCATGTTGCTGCTGGGGCTGGCGGGCGCCGTGGTCATGCTCTACCGGCCCGACATCTTCAGTGACCCGACCACTCGCGGCGACTGGCTGGCGCTGAGTGCGGGCCTGGGGTTTGCCCTTACCAATGTCATGATCCGTCGTCTGCGGATGTTGTCCGACACCCTCAAGACCCAGTTGTCCTGGATCGGCGTAGTGCTGGTCTCGCTGGTCATGCTGGCGCTCACCGGCGAGTCCCTGCCCGAGGCCGGCTGGCGTGGCTGGGCTGGTGTGGTGGCCCTGGGCGTGCCAGGGTTTCTGCTCTCCACCCTGGCAGTGGTATACGGGATCAGCCGCATGCCGGTGCAGCGCTCCTCGGTGATCATGCTGTTCGAGATCGTGGTCGGTGCGCTCAGTGCCTGGTGGCTGGCCGGCGAGACACTGGGCTGGCAGGAGGGACTGGGTGGTCTCATGATCATCGGCGCCGGCCTGGTGGCCGCATCCCTGGACGAGAAGAAGGTGGTGGAAGGTGAGTGAGATCCGTCTGCATCATGTCAGCCTGCTGGTGCGCGATACTGAACGCGCGCTGGCCTTCTATCGAGACCTGCTGGGACTGGCCGTGGACGACAGCCGACCTGACCTGGGTTACCCGGGGGCCTGGCTGAGCGCCGGTCCCGGCTTGCAGGTCCACCTGCTGGAGCTGCCCAACCCCGATCCGCTCGAGGGGCGACCTGATCACGGCGGGCGCGACCGCCATGTCGCCTTTTCGGTGAGCGATCTCGAGGCGTTGCGTGCACGGCTCGATGCGCACGGTATTCCGTACACCCGCAGCCGTAGCGGGCGTGCCGCCCTGTTCTGCCGCGATCCCGATGGCAATGCCTGCGAATTGATCCAGGCCTGACAGTTGGCGGGAACCGCATTCCCGCCGCGAACGATCCGCACAGCCCTATCGATGGGCACGGTGTTGGGTAGGACGGGTAGGATGGGCAAAGGCGCATCGCGCTGTGCCCCTCAATGGCCCACAGGAGCGGCGCCCCTCAACCCAGCGCCTCGAGCAGGGCCTGCTGCAATCGCGCCTGTTGCGTGCGGTCGGTGATAGGTCGGTTGTCACGATCGGTGAGGGTGAACCAGTCGAGCGCGCGTGCGCCCTCGGTGAGCACCCGGGCGCTGTGCAGGCGCAGGCCCTCTTCGGCCAGTGCCGAGCCGATCAGCGAGAGCAGGCCAGGCCGGTCCTGGGTGTGCAGGTGCAGGCGGGTAACGCCCCGGTCGGTGTCCTGTTCGAAGCGGATCTCGGTAGGGTAGTCGAAGGCACGCAGGCGGCGTGAGGGGTGGCATGCCTGAGGTGGGGGGGCAGGTTCACCCGCATTCAGTTGCGCCCGCAGTGCCTCGGCCACCTCGTCGCGACGAGCGGGTGCCAGCGGTTGGCCGTCGATCTCCAGTACGAAGTAGCTGTTGACCGAGATGCCGTCGTCGGTGGTGTCGATGCGTGCGCCGAAGATATCCAGCCCCAGACGGTCGAGCAGGGCCGTGGTGTCGGCGAACAGGCCGTCGCGGTCGGGACCGAAGGTGAAGATCTCGGTACAGCCGCGCTCGGGATCGTCGCGCACCGCGACCTGGATGCTGTCGTGCGGGTCGTGGTCGAGCAGCAGTCGGGTGTGCCAGGCGACGTTCTCCGGCGGGGTCTGCAGGAAATAGTCGGTGCTCAGGCGCATCCAGCATAGGCGGATCGCCCCCTCGTCCAGCCCCCCGTCGAGCAGTTGCTGGCGCGCCAGTGACTGTACGGCTTGGATGCGTGCATCCTCGTCCTCGGCGTTGTCGAGTCCTGCGGCCAACACCTCGCGGGTGCGTCGGTACAGGCGATCGAGCAGGGCGCCCTTCCAGCTGTTCCAGATCTTCGGGTTGGTGCCGCGCATGTCGGCCACGGTCAGCAGGTAGAGATAGGTGAGGCGCTCGATGCTGCCGACCTTGCCGGCGAAGGTGTGGATCACTGCCGGGTCGTCGATGTCCTGGCGCTGCGCGGTCCACGACATCAGCAGGTGCTGGCGCACCAGCCAGGCCACCAGTTCGGTGTCGTAGTGTGACAAGCCGTGGTCGCGGCAGAAGGCACGGGCGTCGGCCACACCCAGTTCGGAGTGATCGCCGCCACGTCCCTTGGCGATGTCGTGGAACAGGCCGGCCAGGTAGAGCAGTTCCTGCTTGGGGATCTGCTGCACCAGTTCATGGCACAGCGGGCACTCCTCGGCGTGTTCGGGCAGCGTGAAGCGGCGCAGGTTGCGCACCACCATCAGGATGTGCTCGTCCACGGTGTAGACGTGGAACAGGTCGAACTGCATCAGGCCGGTGATCTGTCGAAATGCCGGCAGGTAGCGGGCGAGGATGCCGTAGCGGTGCATGCGTCGCAGTTCGTGAGTGATGCCCCGCGGCTGGCGCAGGATCTCCATGAACAGGCTGCGCGCGCGGATGTCGGCGCGCAGGCGCTCGTCGATCAGGTGACGGTGAGCGCGGATGGCACGGATGGTGCTGGCGCGCACGCCCTGGAGCTCGGGATGTTGCTGGAGAATCAGGAACAGTTCCAGCATGGCCAGCGGGTTGCGCGCGAAGATCGCCGGGTTGCGCACTTCGAGCACCCGCCCGCGCGCCTGGAAGCGGCGGTTGATGGGCGTGGGTTCTCCCGGGTCGTCGTGCTGGAGAATGGCCTCCTGGAAGTGCTGCAGCAGCATCTCGTTGAGGCGTTGCAGCTCGATGGTGGTACGGTAGTAGCGCTGCATGAAGCGCTCGATGGCCGGGTTGTCCTTGCCGTAGCCGAACTGCCGGGCCAGCGCGCGCTGGTGCTCGAACAGCAGGCGGTCTTCGCGCCGTCCGGTGAGGTGGTGCAAGGCAAAGCGGATCTCCCAGAGCAGCTTCTCGCCGGCCTTCAGTGCCTGGTACTCCTCCTCGGTGAGGAAGCCGTGGTCCTTGAGCTGCGACAGCCGGGTAGCGCCGAAATGGCGCTTGGCCACCCAGCCGATCATCTGGATGTCGCGCAATCCGCCCGGGTTGTTCTTGATGTTGGGTTCGAGGTCCTGGGTGGAATCATTGGCCTGCGCATGCCGTGCCTGCTGCTCGGCCAGCTTGGCGCTGAAATAGGCCTCGCTGGGCCAGATGTGCGCGGGGCCGGTGAGTGCCTGCATCTCGTGGGTCAGGCGTTCCTGCCCCGCGAGGTGGCGCGATTCCATCAGGTTGGTGGCGATGGTGACATCTCCGCGCGCTTCGTCCACGCATTGCGCCAGGCTGCGCACGCTGTGGCCGATCTCCAGGCCGATGTCCCAGAGGAACATCACCAGCGGCTCGATGTGCGCGGCCAGCGCCTCGGGTTCGCCGGCGGTCAGGATCAGCACGTCCACATCGGAGGCCGGGTGCAGCTCGCCCCGCCCGTAGCCGCCAACCGCCACCAGCGCGGCCTCGGCGTTGGATGGCAGGTGGGCGGACCAGGCGCGCGCCAGTACGGCGTCGGTGAACCGGGCGCGGGCATGTACCAGCTCGACCACGTCGCGGCCCTGTTCGAACAGGGTGCCCAGGTGCTCTGCGGCGGCGCGGATGGCCGCTTTCCAGGCTGCCACCGGGCCTGGTCGCGCGTCGGTATGGCGATCGAGTTCCTGGAGAATGGCTTCGAGTTCGGGGTGGATCACCGCTCTTCGCTACGCAAGGTGAGGACTTCGTAGCCGTCGGCGGTGCACAGCACGGTGTGCTCCCACTGTGCCGAAAGCTTGCGGTCCTTGGTGACTACCGTCCAGCCGTCGGGCAGTACCTTCACGTGGCGCTTGCCGGCATTGACCATCGGCTCGATGGTGAAGGTCATGCCCTCGCGCAGCGCCATGCCGGTGCCGGGCTTGCCGTAATGCAGTACCTGTGGGTCCTCGTGAAATTCGCGGCCGATGCCGTGGCCGCAGTATTCCTGCACCACGCTGAAGTGCTGGCCCTCGACGAAGGTCTGGATGGCGTGCCCGATGTCGCCCAGGGTGGTGCCGGGGCGTACTCGCTCGATGCCCTTCCACATCGCCTGGTAGGTCACTTCCACCAGGCGGCGGGCGAAAGGGCTGGGTTCGCCGACGTAGAACATCTTGCTGGTATCGCCATGGTAGCCGTCCTTGATGACGGTGATGTCGATGTTGACGATATCGCCCTTCTTCAGCTTCTTGTCGCCGGGAATGCCGTGACAGACCTGCTGGTTGACCGAGGTGCAGATCGATTTGGGAAAGCCCCGGTAGTTGAGCGGCGCAGGGATGGCGCCCTGTTCGTTGACGATGTAATCGTGGCAGATGCGGTCCAGCTCGCCGGTGGTCACCCCCGGACGGACATATTCGCCGATCATCTCCAGCACCTCGGCGGCCAGGCGGCCGGCCACGCGCATCTTCTCGATCTCTTCGGGGGTCTTGATGGTGACGGGCATGGGGTCCTCGGGGAAGTCTGGGTCGGGAGCGCAGCGGTCGCGGAGTGCTTGCGAATTGAGGCGAACAGGGCGTTCATGGTATAAAACGCGCCGCTCTGCGGCAATGGGCCGCGGGGGACAAAGACGGCAACGCCCGCGGGGTAATCTCCGGGTGTCGCCGAATACACACACGCACTGCAACCATCTCGGCCTGGGTGCCCGCCAGGGTGGGCCGGTGGGGTGCGTGGAGGCCCAACCCAATACAATCCGGAGATTTCCATGAGCAACATCACCATGCGCCAGATGCTCGAGGCTGGCGTGCACTTTGGTCACCAGACCCGTTACTGGAATCCGCAGATGGCCCCGTACATCTTCGGTCAGCGCAACAAGATCCACATCATCAACCTCGAGAAGACGCTGCCGCTGTTCAACGAGGCCATGAACTTCATCGGCAAGCTCGCTGCCAATGGCGGCAAGATCCTCTTCGTGGGCACCAAGCGGGCCGCGCGCGAGGTCATCGCCGAAGAGGCAAAGCGCTGCGGCATGCCCTACGTGAACCATCGCTGGCTGGGTGGCATGCTCACCAACTTCAAGACCATCAAGCAGTCGATCAAGCGTCTCAAGGAGCTCGAGGCGATGGTCGAAGACGGCTCCATGGAGGCCCGGTTCAACAAGAAGGAGCAGCTCACCCTGAAGCGCGAGATGGACAAGCTCGAGCGCAGCCTGGGTGGCATCAAGGACATGCCGGGCCTGCCCGATGTCCTGTTCATCATCGACAACGGTCACGAGGACATTGCCGTGGCCGAGGCGAAGAAGCTGGGTATCCCGGTGGTCGCCGTGGTCGACACCAACAACAGCCCCAAGGATATCGATTACGTCATCCCGGGCAACGACGACGCCATCCGCGCCATTCGTCTGTACGCGCAGGGCGCATCGGCCGCGGTGCTGGAAGGCCGCACCGCGGCGGCGCGCGCAGTGGCCGGCGATGCGGCCCCCAAGACCGGCACGGTCGAGGGCTGAGCCCCGCGGGACGACCAACCACCGCCCCGGGGTGCCTGGCGCTCCGGGGCGTCGTGCTCAAGCGAGCTGAACGTTTTATTTCGAGGTAGAGACAATGGCTATTACCGCTGCATTGGTGAAGGAACTGCGCGAGCGCACCGGCGCCGGCATGATGGAATGCAAGAAGGCCCTGGTGGAGACCAATGGCGACATCGAGGCCGCGATCGAGAACATGCGCAAGTCCGGCCAGGCCAAGGCCGCGAAGAAGGCCGGTCGTACCGCCGCCGAGGGCGTGATCGTGATCAAGACCACCCCGGACAACAAGCGGGCGGCGATCGTCGAGGTCAACTGCGAGACCGACTTCGTGGCCAAGGACGACAACTTCAAGTCGTTCGCCGACGCGGTTGGCGAGCGCGTGCTCGACAGCGACGCCGAGGACGTGGAGGCGCTGATGGCGCTGCCGCTGCATGAGGGCGAGGACACCACCATCGAAGAGGCGCGCCAGGCCCTGGTCGCCAAGATCGGCGAGAACATGACCGTGCGCCGCTTCGCGCGCCTGAGCACCGATGGCGTACTGGCCAGCTATTCCCATGGTGTGCGTATCGGCGTGGTGGTGGACATCGACGGCGACGCCGAGCTGGGCCGTGACATCGCCATGCACATCGCCGCTTCCAACCCGGTGTGCGTGGACGAGGCCGATGTGCCGGCCGAGATGCTGGCCAAGGAGCGCGAGATCGTCGAGGCGCAGGCCCGCGAGAGCGGCAAGCCCGAGAACATCGTCGAGAAAATGATCGAGGGCCGCATGCGCAAGTACCTGGGCGAGATCACCCTCAAGGGCCAGCCCTTCGTCAAGGATCCCGATACCAAGGTCGGCAAGCTGCTCGACAGCAAGGGCGCCAAGGTGAACCAGTTCGTGCGCTTCGAGGTTGGCGAGGGCATCGAGAAGAAGAAGGAAGACTTCCGCGAAGAGGTCATGGCCCAGGCCCAGGCCGCGCGCGGCGAGTAAGTCACCAGCAGCCATGACAGGGGCCTGCGGGCCCCTGTTCCGGTATCATCCTTACCTTGGCAGTCAGAGTCATCACCATGTCAGAAGCCGATTCTCCTCGACGTATTCTGCTGAAGCTCAGTGGCGAGGCCCTGATGGGCAGCGGCGATTTCGGTATCGACCCGGAGGTGCTGGGCCGGGTGGCTGGCGAGATCGCCGGCGCGGTACGCGAGGGCATGCAGATCGGGGTGGTGATCGGTGGCGGCAACATCTTCCGGGGTGCCGGTCTGGCCGGCGGCGGCTTCGACCGAGTACGTGGTGACCAGATCGGCATGCTGGCCACGGTGATGAACGCCCTGGCCATGCAGGACCGCCTGCTGCGCGAGGGGATCGAGGCGCGCACCCTGTCGGCCTTCCACATCGATACCGTCTGCGAGCACTACAGCCGGGATCGCGCGGTGGCGCATCTCGAGGCCGGTCGCGTGGTGCTGCTCTCCGGCGGTACTGGCAACCCCTTCTTCACCACCGACTCGGCGGCCAGCCTGCGCGCCATCGAGATCGGTGCGGACCTGATGATCAAGGCCACCAAGGTCGATGGGGTCTATTCGGCCGATCCGGTCAAGCATCCCGACGCGACCTTCTATCCGCGTCTGAGCTACGATCGCGTGCTCGCCGAGGGACTGGGTGTGATGGATGCCACTGCCGTGGTCTTGTGCAAGGAGCAGGGCATGCCCCTGCGGGTGATGAACATCAATGAACCGGGCGCCCTCCAGCGCGTGATGCGGGGCGAGTCGGTCGGTACCCTGGTAACTGGAGACGACGCATGATCGACGACATCAAGAAGGACGCGGCAGCGCGCATGGCCAAGAGCGTCGAGGCACTGGCCGAGAACCTGGCCAAGATCCGCACCGGCCGTGCCCATCCCAGCATGCTGGATCACATCACGGTCAACTACTATGGGGCCGAGACCCCGCTGCGCCAGCTGGCCAACGTGGGCGTCGAGGATGGTCGCACCCTGACCGTGCAGCCCTATGAGCAGAACATGGTCAGTGCGGTGGAGAAGGCCATCCTCGAGTCCAATCTCGGGGTGACACCGAACACCGCCGGCACCATGATCCGCCTGCCCATTCCGCCGCTCACCGAGGAGCGCCGTCGTGACATGACGCGCATCGTGCGCCAGGAGGCCGAGCAGGCACGGGTGGCGGTGCGCAACATCCGGCGCGACGCCAACAGCAGCCTGAAGGAACTGGTCAAGGAAAAACTCATCTCCGAGGACGACGAACGTCGTGGCCAGGAGATCATCCAGAAGTTGACCGATCAGCACGTCAAGGAGATCGATGAGCTGATGGCCAAGAAAGAAGCCGATCTGATGTCTGTCTAACAGACCCGAGGAAAGTGTGGCAGGAAGCGAGAGCAAGGGGGGCTTTCCTGGTGGGGCCGGGCGCATCCCGCGTCATGTGGCGATCATTATGGACGGCAACGGGCGCTGGGCGCGCCAGCGGGGGCAGCCCCGGCATGCCGGCCATCGCGCCGGGGTGGAATCGGTGCGCCGGGTCATCGAGGCCTGTGTCGAGCATGGCACCGAGATTCTGACCCTGTTCGCCTTCTCCAGCGAGAACTGGCGCCGCCCGCGCAGCGAGGTGGACATGCTCATGGAGCTGTTCATGATGGCGCTGGGGCGCGAGATCCGCAAGCTGGACAAGAACAACATCCGCCTGCGTGTGATCGGCGAGGTCGGTGCCTTCCCCCAGAAGTTGCAGCGCCAGATCGCCGAGGCCGAGGCGCGCACCGCCGGCAACGATGGCCTGCTGTTGCAGATTGCGGCCAACTACGGTGGTCGCTGGGACATTACCCAGGCCGCGCGTCGCCTGGCGCAACAGGTCGCCAGCGGTGAACTGGACCCCGCGGACATCGATGAGGCCCGTTTTGCCCGCGCCACCGCCTTCGGCGATGTGCCCGATCCCGATCTGTTCATCCGCACCGGTGGTGAGCAGCGCATCAGCAATTTTCTGCTCTGGCACTGCGCCTATTCCGAACTCTATTTCACCCCCGTGCTGTGGCCGGATTTCGACAAGGAGACCTTTGCCGAGGCGTTGCACGAATACGCGCGCCGCGAGCGTCGGTTTGGCCAGACCAGCGAGCAGCTCGGCGGGGCGAGTACCGGCTGATGTTGCTGCAACGCGTGCTCACCGCCCTGGTCCTGGTGCCGCTGGTCGTGGCGGGGGTGCTGTTTGCATCGCGGCAGGGGCTGGCACTGGTCTTCGGCGGTGTCGTGCTGCTCGGTGCGCGCGAGATGGCGCGGCTCGGTGGACTGCGGGCCTGGCCGGCGCAGGCCGGCTATACCGGTGTCGTGGGACTGTGCCTGCTGGCCTTGTATCTCTGGCCCGACCCGGTACGCGATCGCTGGTTGTTGCTGGGCGCGGTCGTCTTCTGGCTGCCCGCCACCCTGGCGCTGTTCGTCTGGCGTCGTCCGCTGGCAGCGGTGGCCGGCGTGCGTCCCCTGGTGCTGGTGCTCGGTGTCGCGCAGCTGCTGGTGGCCTGGCTGTCGGTGATGGCCCTGCATGGCTGGGGCGGTCAGGGACCCGCACTGCTGCTGTTCCTGCTGGTGCTCATCTGGGTGGCCGATTCCGGGGCCTACTTCGCCGGGCGGGCCTTCGGTCGTCACAAGCTCTCACCGCAGATCAGCCCGGGCAAGACCTGGGAGGGCGCGGCCGGTGGCCTGGTCGGTGCCGTGCTCTGTGGCCTGGTGTTCGACCGCCTGGGACTGGCCCCGGTGCCGCTGCTGCCCCTGCTCGGTCTGTGCCTGCTCGCCACGCTGGTCTCGATCGGTGGTGATCTCTGGGAGAGCCTGCTCAAGCGCCAGGCCGGGCTCAAGGACAGCGGGACCCTGCTGCCGGGGCATGGCGGCGTGCTCGATCGCATCGACAGCCTGATCGCTGCCGCGCCCCTGTTCGCACTGGGGCTGCAATGGCTGGAGGCGCCGGGATGAGCGGCATCGTCGTGCTCGGTTCCACCGGCTCCATTGGCCTGAGCACCCTGGACGTGCTGGCACGTCATGCCGACCGTTATCGGGTGGTGGCGCTGGCCGCCAACAGCGATGTGGATCGCCTGTTCGCACAGTGCCTGCAATTTCGTCCCGCACTGGCCGCCATGGCCAACGTGGAGGCAGCCGCGCGTCTCGCCGAGCGCCTGCGCGAGGCGGCACCCGAGATCGAGGTGCTGGGCGGTACCGAGGGCGTGATTCGGGCGGCCGAGCACCCCGAGGCCGAGCAGGTGATGGCGGCCATCGTCGGCGCCGCCGGCCTGCAGCCGGCCCTGGCGGCGGTGCGCGCCGGCAAGCGCATCCTGCTGGCCAACAAGGAGGCCCTGGTGATGGCCGGTGCCCTGTTCATGCAGGAGGTCCGGGCGCACGGTGCCGAGGTCTTGCCCATCGACTCGGAGCACAATGCCATCTTCCAGTGCATGCCGCCGAACTTCCGCGAGGGGCTGGACCGGGTCGGGGTGCGGCGTATCCTGCTCACCGCCTCGGGCGGCCCCTTCCGCACCCGGCCTGCCGCCGAACTGGCACAGGTCACGCCGGAAGCGGCCTGCGCCCACCCCAACTGGGACATGGGGCGCAAGATCTCGGTGGACTCGGCCACACTGATGAACAAGGGGTTGGAGGTCATCGAGGCGCGCTGGCTGTTCGATGCCGAGCCCGAGCGCATCGAGGTGGTGGTGCATCCGCAGAGCGTGATCCACTCGCTGGTCGAATACGTGGACGGCTCGGTGCTTGCCCAGCTCGGCAATCCCGATATGCGCACGCCCATTGCACACGCCCTGGCCTGGCCGGAGCGGCAGGCATCGGGCGTGGCGCCGCTGGACCTGTTCGCGGTGGCGCGCCTGGACTTCGAGCCGCCGGATCTGGAACGTTTCCCCTGTCTGCGCCTGGCCTTCGATGCGGTGCGCACCGGCGGTGTCGCCCCGGCGGTGCTGAATGCCGCAAACGAGGTGGCGGTGGCGCATTTCCTGGATCATCGCCTGGGCTTTACCGAGATACCGCGCCTGATCGAGGACACCTTGGTGCAGGTCACCGCGGGTGACATCGACTCGCTGGAGGGCTTGATGGCGGTGGACGCCGAGGCCCGGCGGGTCGCGGAACGCCTGCTCGCCGAGCGAGTCTGAGGGGCATGGACGGATTCCTGCTCAAGCTGCTGGCCTTCGTCGTCGCCATCGGCATCCTGGTGACGGTGCACGAGTTCGGTCACTTCTGGGTAGCGCGCCGCCTGGGCGTGAAGGTACTGCGTTTCTCCATCGGTTTCGGACCTTCGCTCAAGACTTGGCACGGACGGCACGACGACACCGAATACGTGATTGCGGCCATCCCGCTGGGCGGCTATGTGCGCATGCTCGATGGTCGCGAGGACGAGGTGCCGCCGGACGAGGCACACCGCGCCTTCGACCGCAAACCCCTGTGGGTGCGCTCGGCGGTGGTGCTGGCCGGTCCGTTGTTCAATTTCCTGTTCGCCATCGTGGCCTTCTGGCTCATCCTGGTGCTCGGCGAGATCGGCGCGCGTCCGCTGGTCGGCGAGGTGCTGCCGGGGACGCCGGCGGCGCAGGCCGGCCTGGTCCCGGGCGAGGAGATCGTCGCGGTCGCCGGCCAGCGCACACCGACCTGGGGGCAGGTATTGCAGGCGCTGGCCGGGTCCACCCTGTCCGACACACCGCTGCGCCTGCGCGGGCGCCTGCCCTCGGGCGAGGAGCTGGAGCACCAGTTGCCCGTCGGCACGATGGGTGACCCCGCTGCCCAACCAGACTTGCTTGCGGTCCTGGGCATCCGGCCCGACCGGCCGGTGGTGCCGCCGGTGGTCGGCGAGGTGTTGCCGGGTGAGCCTGCCGCGCAGGCTGGTATCCGCCCGGGGGATCGTCTCCTCGACGCCGATGGCCGGCCAATCGATGACTGGGGCGACTGGGTGCGCTACGTGCAGGCACGTCCGGGGCAGCCGATCCACCTGCGCATCGAGCGCGCGGGTCAGGAGCTGGCGTTGACGGTGATCCCGGCCCGTCACTCGCTGGGCGATCGCGAGGTCGGGCGTATCGGTGCGGTCAATCAGCCACTGGACGAGGCCACGCTCGCACGCTGGCGGGTGGAGTATCGCCTGGGGCCGCTGGCGGCCCTGCCCGAGGCCGCGGGAAGGACCCTGCAATACAGCGTGCTCACGCTCAAGGTGATCTGGCGGATACTGACCGGCGAGGCATCGATCCAGCACCTCAGTGGGCCGCTCAGCATCGCCGATGCGGCGGGCAGGACGGCCAGCCACGGCCTGGTGTCCTTCCTGCGTTTTCTGGCCATCGTCAGCATCAGCCTGGGGGTGATCAACCTGTTGCCGGTGCCGGTGCTCGACGGCGGGCATCTGCTGTTTTTCCTGATCGAGGCAGTGCGTGGCGGGCCGTTGCCCGAGCGCTGGCTGGAGTACGGTCAGCGCATCGGCATGGCCGTGCTGGCGGCATTGATGTTCTTGGCCTTCTACGTGGATATCGTGCGCTTCTTCGGGTAGCGGCCTTTGATGGGCACGGCGCGATGCGCCTTTGCCCATCCTACCCCATCGTTCGACCTGTCCAACATCGTAGGATGGGCAAAGGCCCGAAGGGCCGTGCCCATCAGCAGCCTGCCCATCCTCCTCCCCGAGCTACAGGCCGTGGTTCCCCTCCTGCCATGACTTGTGCGGCGGTTCCTTTATAATGTGGCGCTCATGCCGCGTCCGGGCGCGGTTCCTGATAACAGAACCCGTGATAAGGATGGAGACGATGAGGGGATCTTCCAGACGCATCGCTTTTCTGGTCTGGCTGTTGTGTGCCCAGTTCGCCTGGGCGGGCGGTTTCCGCATCGCCGACATCCGGGTCGAGGGCCTGCAGCGGATCACCGCTGGGACGGTCTTCAACTATCTCCCGGTCAAGCCCGGTGACACCCTGGACGAACGGCGCAGTGGCGAGGTGATCCGCGCCCTGTTCAAGACCGGCTTCTTCAAGGACGTGCGCCTGGAACGCGATGGCGATGTGCTGGTGGTGGTGGTCAGCGAGCGTCCCGCCATCGCCGAGATCAATTTCAGCGGCAACAAGTCCATCGAGACCGATGCCCTCAAGGAGGGGCTCAAGGATGCGGGCCTGGCCGAGGGCCGGACCTTCAACCGCTCGGTGCTCGACAGCATCGAGCGCGAGCTGGAGCGCCAGTACTTCAACCGGGGCAAGTATGGCGTCAAGCTCAAGACCACGGTGACCCCGCTGGAGCGCAACCGGGTGGCCATCGACATCGACATCGTCGAGGGTGAGACCGCACGTATCCGCGGCATCAACATCGTCGGCAACAAGGCGTTCGACGAAGACGAGCTGCTCGATCAGTTCAAGCTGAGTACCGGTGGCTGGTTCTCGCGCTTCACCAAGGACGATCAGTACTCGCGGCAGAAGCTGGCGGGCGATCTCGAGACCCTGCGTTCCTGGTACCTGGATCGCGGTTATGTGAACTTCCAGGTCGAGTCCACCCAGGTGACCATCACCCCGGACAAGAAGGACATCTACGTCACCATCAATATCCACGAAGGCGATGTGTACACCTTGTCCGATGTCCAGCTGGCGGGGGATTATGTCGGCAAGGCAGAAGACTATTTCCCCCTGATCCATCTGCGCCGTGGCGAGCCGTTCAACCGCAAGGCGGTGGTCGAGAGCAGCGAGCGCATCTCCGAAAAGCTGTCCGACGAGGGTTATGCCTTCGCCAACGTCAACGCCATTCCCGAGATCGACAAAGAAAACAAGACCGTCGCGATCACCTATTTCGTCGATCCGGGCAAGCGTGTCTACGTCCGTCGTGTCAACATCAAGGGCAACACCCGCACCCGTGACGAGGTGGTGCGTCGCGAGTTCCGCCAGATGGAGGCCGCCTGGTTCTCGGGCGAGAAGCTCAAGCTCTCGCGCGAGCGCGCGCAGCGCACGGGGTATTTCGAGAAGGTCAATGTGGAAACCCCGGCAGTGCCCGGCAGTCCCGACCAAGTGGACGTGAACGTGGACGTGACCGAGAAACCGTCCGGCCAGTTGCTGGCGGGTCTGGGCTATTCGCAGTCCGAGGGGGTGGTGTTCAATGCCAGCATCTCGCAGGAGAACTTCCTGGGAACCGGCAAGAAGGTTTCGCTGGCCTTGCAGACCAGTGCCGCCAACCGGCATTACGAGATCTCCTATACCAATCCCTACTACACGGTGGACGGTATCAGTCGTGGTTTCACCCTGAGCTATCACTCGACCGATTTCGCCGACCTGGCCACTGCCGACTACAAGACCGATGATGCCATCGCCGGGGTGAACTTCGGTATCCCGCTCAACGAGTTCAATCGTTTCACCTTTGGTGCAGCCCTGCACCGCATCGATTTCCAGAAGGGGGCCGCCGCGCCACTGGAGGTCATCAACTGGGTGAATGCCGAGGGCAACAGGTATCTCGATGTCGAATTCATGCTGGGCTGGAGTCACGACTCGAGAGACAATGCCCTGTTCCCCAACGAAGGGGCCTTCCAGCGCCTGTCCGCCGAGGTGACCGTGCCCGGCAGCGATCTCACCTACTACAAGGTCGGCTACAAGCATCGACGCTATTGGCCCCTGTTCCGGGATCTGGTGTTCTCGCTCAACGGCGAGGCGGCCTACGGGGCGGCCTACAGTGGCACCTCGCGGTTGCCGATTTTCCAGAACTATTTTGCCGGTGGTCCGACCTCGATCCGGGGGTACCGGGCCCTGTCGCTGGGACCGCGTGACAGCACCGGCAACCCGATCGGTGGCAATGCCCGTCTGGTCGCCAATGCCGAGCTGTATTTTCCGTCCCCCCTCTACAGTGACACCATGCGCTTCCTGACCTTCTTCGATGCCGGTTCGGTGTTCGACACCCAGGGCGGGAAGGGCTTCAATACCAATGAGTTCCGTTATTCGGCCGGTGTCGGTCTGGCGTGGCTGTCGCCCGTGGGGGCGTTGACCATGAGTTTTGCCCAGCCCTTGAAAAAGGACAAGCAGGACGAGCCGGAGAAATTCCAGTTCACCTTTGGTACCAGTTTCTGAGGTCTGCCCGTGCTGCATCGAATATTCCTTGTGATTGCTGCCCTGCTGTTGAGCACGGCGGCCCTTGCCGAGGTATCGGTGGCCTATGTCGATGCCACCCGCCTGTTGCAGGAGGCGCCCCAGGTGGCGCGGATCAAGGAGCGTATCCGTGACGAGTTCAGTGCGCGTGACCAGCGGCTGGTGGCGATGCAGCAGCAGATTCGGCGGCTCGAGGAGCGGTTGGCACGGGGCGGGGGGCTCACGTCCGAACAACAGCAACGGCTACAGAACGACATCAGCGCGCGCAAGCTCAAGTTCAAGCACGCGCGTGACGAGCTGGAGCAGGACAAGCAGCTGCGCTTCAGTGAAGAAGAGGAACGCTTCTCGCGCATCATGCACGAGGTGATCGCCCAGGTGGCGCAGGATCGCAAGTTGGATCTGGTCATCCAGAGCGGAGCGATCTGGGTGTCACCGCGCATCGACATCACGCAGACGGTGCTCGAGCGCTTGCGGGCCATGATGGACGAGAAGAACTGAGGCATGCCGGAATTCAGCCTGGCAGAGCTGGCGGCGATCACGGGTGCCGAATTGCGCGGTGATCCCGAGTGCCGTGTATCGGCGGTGGGTTCGCTGGATGAGGCGCAGCCGGGACAGCTGGCCTTTCTGGCCTCGAAGCGCTTCCGCTCGTACTTGCAGCAGACCCGGGCTTCGGTGGTGGTGCTGGGTGCCGATGCCGCCGACGACTGTCCCACCCATGTGCTGGTCAGCGACAATCCCCAGCTCGCCTATGCCCTGGCGGCCGCGGCCTTGACGGCGAAGGCGTCCCCCGAACCCGGGGTGCATGCCACGGCGGTGGTCGATTCCTCGGCGCGGGTGGATGCCAGCGCCCACATCGGGCCGCACTGCGTGATCGGTGCCGGCAGCGTGATCGGCGCGGGCGTGGAGGTCGGTCCCAACTGTGTGATCGGCGAAGATTGCGAAGTCGGCAAGGGATCACGCCTGGTCGCCAGTGTGACCCTCTGCGACGGGACGCGCCTCGGGGAGCGCTGCCTGATCCACCCCGGCGCGGTGCTGGGGGCCGACGGCTTCGGCCTGGCCCGTGACGGTGAACGCTGGGTGAAGATCCCGCAGCTCGGCCGCGTGGTGCTGGGCGACGAGGTGGAAGTGGGGGCCGGGACCACGATCGATCGCGGCGCGCTGAAGGATACGGTGCTGCACGATGGTGTGAAGCTCGATAACCAGGTCCACATCGCGCACAATGTCGAGGTTGGTGCCCATACCGCCATGGCGGCACAGGTCGGCATTGCGGGTTCCACCCGCATCGGTGCCGGTTGCACCCTGGCCGGCCAGGCCGGTATCGCCGGGCACCTGGAACTGGCCGATGATGTGCACATTTCGGGTCTCACCGCGGTCAGCCGCTCGTTGCGCCAGCCGGGGCTCTACACCAGCACCGTGCCGGCGGTACCACACGAGCAATGGCGTCGCAATTTCGCCCGCCTGAAGCAGCTCGACGACCTGTTTCGTCGGGTCAAGGCCCTGGAGAAGGCCCTGGCGGAAAGACTCAGGGATCGCGAGTCTTCCTGAACACGAACTATCCGCCGGCGGGGCAGTCCCCGGTCGGCCCAGAATCCCCGGGAGTCATCATGTCAGTCATGGATATTCAGAAGATCACCAGCCTGTTGCCGCATCGCTATCCCTTCCTGCTCGTCGATCGGGTGGTGGAGATCGATACCGGCAAGCGCATCGTGGCCATCAAGAACGTCACCTACAACGAGCCCTTCTTTCAGGGCCATTTCCCCGAGAA
Organism: uncultured Sedimenticola sp.; assembly: GCA_964394235.1. Taxonomy (GTDB): domain Bacteria; phylum Pseudomonadota; class Gammaproteobacteria; order Chromatiales; family Chromatiaceae; genus MONJU. The sequence continues at coordinate 36,183 of CAYMWJ010000017.1, forward strand.
GCAGGTGATGCCGGGGGTACTCATCATCGAGGCACTGGCCCAGGCCACCGGCCTGCTGGCGATGGATGCCGAGGATGTCAGCGGCAAGGCGATCTATTACCTGGTGGGCGTGGACAAGGCGCGCTTCAAGCGCCCGGTGGTGCCCGGTGACCAGCTGCGCCTCGAGGTCGAGGTCGTGAAGGTGCGGCGCGGGATCTGGAGCTTCTCGGGCAAGGCCACGGTGGAGGGCGCGGTGTGCGCCAGTGCCGAGATCATGTGTACCGCCAGGGATCTCTGAGATGATCGATGCGCGCGCCGTGGTGGACCCTGCGGCGGAGATCGACGAGGGAGTGCACATCGGTCCTTTTTCGGTCATCGGTCCCGGCGTGTCCATCGGGGCGGGCACGCGCATCGGTCCGCATGTGGTGATCCGTGGCGAGACGCGGATCGGCCGCGACAACGAGATCTTCCAGTTCGCCTCCATCGGCGAGGACCCGCAGGACAAGAAGTACGCCGGCGAGGCCACACGGCTGGAGATCGGTGACCGCAACCGCATCCGCGAGTTCGTCACCATCCACCGCGGCACGGTGCAGGATGGCGGGGTGACCCGCATCGGCGACGACAACCTGTTCATGGCCTATACCCATGTGGCGCATGACTGTCAGATCGGCAGCCACGTGATCATGGCCAATGCCGCCTCGCTGGGCGGACACGTACGCCTCGACGACTGGGCCATCCTCGGCGGTTTCGCCATCGTGCACCAGTTCTGCCGTATCGGTGCACACAGTTTCGCGGCCATGGGCAGCGTCATCTCCAAGGGCGTTCCGCCTTACGTGATGGTGGCGGGGCACCCGGCACGTGCGCGCGGGCTGAACCTCGAGGGCCTGCGCCGGCGCGACTTCGACAGTGAGCAGATCGCGCGCATCAAGCAGGCCTACCGGCTGGTGTACAGCGCCGACCTGCTGGTCAAGGAGGCGGTCTCGCGTATCGAGGCCGAGTGGGGCGACTACCCCGAGATCCAGCGCTTCGTGCAGTTCCTGCGGGCCAGCGAGCGCAGCTTCATCCGCTGATGCGCATCGCCATCGTTGCCGCCGAATCTTCCGGGGACCTGCTGGGCGCCGGCCTGATGCGCGCCCTGCGCGAGCGGCGCCCCGATATCGTCTTCGAGGGCGTGGGAGGACCGCGCATGCAGGCAGAAGGCATGCGCCTGCTCGAGCCCATGGAGTCGCTCTCGGTGATGGGCCTGGCCGAGGTGCTGCGCCACCTGCCGCGCTTGCTGCGCCTGCGTCGTGGCCTGGTCCGGCAATGGCAGGCCGAGCCGCCGGACCTGTTCATCGGCGTGGACGCGCCCGATTTCAACTTCGCGGTCGAACGTGCCTTGCGCGGCCGGGGCGTGCCCACGGTGCACTATGTCAGCCCCACCGTCTGGGCCTGGCGCGAGGGCCGGGTGAAGATCCTGCGCGAGGCGGTCGATCTGCTGCTGAGCATCTTTCCCTTCGAGGTGGACTTTCTCGCCGCACGCGGCGTGCAGGCGGTGTACGTGGGGCATACCCTGGCGCAGGCCATGCCGCTCGATCCCGACCGCGCGGCGGCGCGCGCGGCACGCGGCCTGACCGACGATCAGCCGGTGCTGGCGGTGCTGCCAGGCAGCCGGCGCAGCGAGCTGGAACGCCTGGCAGGGCCCTTTCTCGAGACCGCGCGGCGCGTCCAGGCCGCACGCCCGGGGCTGCACCTGCTCAGCCCGCTGGTCAGCGAGGCGCAACGCACCTTGTGGCAGGAACTGATCGCACGCCACGCTCCTGGCCTGCCGATCGAGACCAGCGTGGGCGACAGCCGCGCGGTGCTGGCCGCGGCCGACGTGGTGCTCACCGCCTCGGGCACCGCTACCTTCGAGGCTCTGCTGAGCAAGCGGCCCATGGTGGTCGGCTACCGTCTGCATCCGCTCACCTACGGGTTGGCGCGCGGCCTGCGGCTGGTGCGCCTGGAGCATGTCGCCATGGCCAACCTGCTGGCGGGCGAGGGGTTGGCACCGGAGTTCATCCAGGGTGATTGTGTGCCCGAGCACCTGGCACCGGCGGTGTTGCGCTTCTTCGAGCGGACCGACGAGGTGGCGCACATCCAGGCGCGCTATCGCGAGATCCACCGCTCCCTGCGTGTCGACACCGACCGGCTGGCCGCCGAGGCGGTGCTCGGGCTGCTCGAGCGGAAGGGCGCGGCGAAGGACTCGGTGGTGTAGCGCCAGACGCGCAGCCGCGGGTCGCGGTCGTCGGCGGGCAGCCCGGCCTTCCGCTTGAGGTGGGTGAGAAACTCGCGGCGGTCCGGCAGCTGTTCCCACACCGAGGGCAGGAAAGTGCCACGACGGCCGCCCGGCGCCTCGAGGATCAAGCCGTCGATGCCGGGGCGGAGCTGGCGCAAGAGGTCCTCCTCGTCGTCGAAGGCGATGGGCTCGGGCTCGCCGAGCACCGAGATGTGCAGCTCCAGTCCATCGGTCTCGTGTGCTTGCAGGGGCAGGAAGCGCGGGTCGCGAAAGGCGGCGGCAAAGGCGTTTTCGGCCACGTCGGCGATCAGCGGCTGGAGCGGCTCGAGATGCCCGATGCAACCGCGCAACTGGCCATGCCGCTTCAGGGTCACGAAACAGGCGCGTTCGTGTTGCAGGTGCTCGGGGAAGTCGGCCGGATCGACCGGCAGCGGCCGTCCGTGCGCCAGACCCTCGTGGATGGCCGCGTGCGCCACCTCGAACAGCAGCGCGCGTTCTTCGCGGTCGTACTCAGTGGAAGACATAGGCCCCGTACCCTACCACGCGATCTTTCGGACCCGCGGTATCCCCCGAATTGCGCAGGTCCAGCGTCTCGGCATGCAGCCCGTGTTCGCGCGCGGCCAGCAGCAGCCCGCGGATGGGGTGACTCCCACAGGCATCCTCGGGGCCGATGTCCAGGTCCAGCGCCTCGATACGTGCCGTGGTGCGCTCGTCCAGGCGGCGCGCGGTGGCATGGTCGTGATAGTGGCTCAGGTCCGAGCTGATCACGATCAGGGTCTCGTCACCGCCCCAGAGCGTATCCAGCAACCTCGCCACGGTTTCGGGGTCGGCATCACCCACGATGAAGGGCACCAGCCGGAAGTCGCCCAGCACCCTTTGCAGGAAGGGCAGTTGCACCTCGAGCGCGTGCTCCCCCTCGAAGGCCTCGTCCAGGTAGCCTACGCCGGGCAGCCGGGTAGCGGCCTCGATCGCCTCGCCGTCCACCGGGATATCGCCCAGCGGGGTGCGGAAGACTTCGGCGGTGGGGGCGGCAATGCCGCGAAAGGGCACCCGGTGCGCGGGTGCCAGCACCACCACGCGCTCGATGCGACCGGCGAGCGGACGCAGCGCGGCATAGGCACTGGCCGCCACCGGACCCGAATACACATAGCCGGCGTGTGGCGCGATCACGGCCTTCGGTGGCGGTTCCACCCGCACCCGGGCGCTGCCCAGCATTTCGTCCAGGGTGCGCACCAGCCGCTCGGGCTCGGCGGGGTAGAACATGCCGGCGACATTGGGCATCCGGATCTGTCGCACCTTGCAATCCTCCGAAACGTATCCATAAACAACATAGGACCACATCGCCAGGATTCAATCATGAGCGACTTCCCGATCGAAAACGACGCCTCGGTGGTGCCCACCCGCTACTGGCACCGGCTGGACGATGGGCGGGTGCAATGCGATGTCTGCCCGCGCGAGTGCAAGCTGCACGAGGGTCAGCGCGGCCTGTGTTTCGTGCGCGGCTGCCTCGGCGGGCAGGTGGTACTCACCACCTATGGTCGGTCCAGCGGTTTTGTGATCGATCCCATCGAAAAGAAGCCGCTCAATCACTTCCTGCCGGGCACGCCGGTGTTCTCCTTTGGCACCGCCGGCTGCAACCTGGCCTGCAAGTTCTGCCAGAACTGGGACATGAGCAAGTCGCGCGAGATGGACACCCTGGCCGACGCCGCCTCGCCCGAGGCCATTGCGCGGGTGGCCGAAGAGACCGGCTGCCGCAGTGTGGCCTTCACCTACAACGACCCGGTGATCTTTCTCGAATACGCCATCGAGGTGGCCCGTGCCTGCCGCGAGCGTGGCCTCAAGACCGTGGCGGTCACTGCCGGCTACGTCTCGCCCGGCGCGCGCGAAGACTTCTTTGCCCACATGGACGCGGTCAACGTGGACCTCAAGGGCTTCACCGAGCGTTTCTATCACAAGATCTGCGGCGGCCACCTGCAACCGGTGCTCGACACCCTGGTGTACCTGAAGCACCAGACGGAGGTCTGGTTCGAACTTACCACCCTGCTGATCCCCGGCGAGAACGACAGCCCCGAAGAGATCGACGAGATGACCCGCTGGGTGGTCGAACACCTGGGGCCTGATGTGCCCATGCACTTCACCGCCTTCCACCCCGACTACAAGATGCTCGATCATCCGCCGACCCCACCCGAGACCCTGCTGCGCGCCTGTGAGATCGCCCGCAACAATGGCGTGCACTACGCCTATACCGGCAATGTGCACGACAAGGCGGGGCAGAGCACCTGGTGTCCGCACTGCGGCGGCCTGGTCATCGAACGCGACTGGTACCAGCTCGGCGATTGGCACCTCGACCCTGAAGGCCGCTGCGCCCACTGCGCCACCCCCATCGCCGGCGTCTTCGAGGCCCTCCCCGGCGACTGGGGGCCGAGGCGGCAGGTGGTGCGGATGAGCCGCTGATCCCTGCCGGCGCGGGAAAAACCGACCGTAAAGGGCGCAAAGGACGCGAAGGAGAAGCTGGAAAAGGGCACTTTCTCCTCCCCATGCCATGGGGATCCCTGAAAAGTACAAATTCTCCTCCCCCATAAAATGCTGATCTTTACCCATAAGTTCGCTGGACACCGGGCGGGCTGCGACCGGTGAAC